>CAZMEL010000211.1:0-13944 GCA_964565225.1 uncultured Thermoanaerobaculia bacterium
GATCCCGCAAGACCCTCCGGTGGCCGAGCCCGCGGGTGGTCACGAGCCGCGACTCGGGCCAGGCGCGATGGAGGAGCTGGCCATCGGCCCACGGGACCTCCTGGTCGTCCTGGTCGTGCACGACCAGCAGAGGCTGCTCCATCGACGGCGCGAGGCTGGCGCCCTGAAAGTCCGACCAGCGGATCGCGAAGCGGCGCTCGAGGTCGCGGCGCATGCGGGCCACGACCTCGGAGCTGAAGCCGGTGAGAAAAGCGAAGCGCTCGGTGACACCTAGAATATCGGCCGCCGGGGCGATGTAGACGAGGCGATCGATCGGAGGGCGAGGGCGGCCGGAGGCGAGGGCCACGGAGGTGGCCGCGGCACCGAACGAGTGGGCGACCACGGCATGGACTCCGCCGCATTGGTGCACCATGGCAGCCACCGAGGAAGCCATCTCCGGCATCGAAGAACGGCTACCGGTGGACCGACCATGACCGGGACCGTCGAAGGCCACGACCTGGAAGCCCTTCGCCACCAGGGGCTCGGCCCAGGCGCCGAGCTGCAGGCCACGCCCTTCCCAACCGTGCACCAGCAGAACCGTCGGCCCGCTCCACCCCCAACGCCAGGCGGCGAGCTTCCCCTTGCCGAAGGTGACCTCGAAGGGCTCCGCCTCGGTGGCCCACCAGGCCTCCCTCTCGGGGCTGCGATGGCGCATCGGGGTCAAGAAGATCCGGTGGGCCACGCTGGTGGCCGCCCGAGGCGAGAGGTGGCTGAGACTCCGAAAGACGGGCCGAAACACGAGAGGCAGAAGACTTGCACGGACGTTCGTATTTTTACGAGAGCTGGCAGGTACGGAAGTAGCTTCGGTCATCGCGATCTCCTCAAGTGGCTCGGTGATTTTTCTCGAGTCGATGGGTTCCCGGACGGGACTTCTCGATCAGCCCCTCGAAGGCCTTGTGGGCTCTCGCCTCGGATTCGGGATCCCGGAGCAGACGGTGGTGGTGGTGGTGGGCCAGGATGATGCTGTAGAGCTCATAGGCGAATTGCTCGGCGTCGAGACCGGAATCGAAGTGGCCTTCATCGACGGCGATTCGCGCCGCGGTGGCCAGGGTCGACATCCAGTCCCGCTGGGCACCGACCAGACGCTCCCGCAGCGCCCCCGGGCGATCGTCGAGCTCGCTGGCGAACTGAATGAAGACACAGCCCCCGGGAAGCCACGCCATCTTCGCCCATTCCAACCAGCGATCGAAGAGGGCTCGAACCCGCGGCTCCCCCCTGGGATGACGCAGGGCCGGCGCCACCACCACCTCGATGAACCGCCGAATGGCGCGGTCGAGCACCTGGACCTGCAGGTCTTCTTTGGAGTCGAAGTGAGCGAAGAGCCCGCTCTTGGAGAGACCGACCGTCTTGGCCATCCCTGCGATCGACAGACCGTCCAGGCCGGCCGTGCTGGCCAGAGCCAGGCCGTGATCGAGAATCCGCTCACGAGTTTGTTGCCCTTTCTTCATCGCGAGCAAGAATAGAACGGACGATCGTATTTTTCAAGACCCAACTTCACTCTCGCGATTCGAGATGGGCAGCCATCAGCTGCCCTCAATCCACCTGCAGAGCTCGATCACTTGCGAGTGAAGGCGGGCCGATCGGCCCGCCGAAGAGGGCGAGGAGCTCGGGCAGGACGAAGATCGCGGCGATCATGGAGGCGCCGATCGTGGTGCTGGTGAGGGCGGCGACCCGGAAGATGGGCTCGAAGTCGCTGAGGAAGAGGATGGAGAACCCGGCCATGAGCATGAGGTTCGACGCCACCACCGCTCGGCCGGTCTGGCGAAAGGTAGCGCGAATGGCTCCTTCGAGAGTCACACCTTCGGAGCGCAGCGTGCGGAAACGGGTGAGCAGGTGGATGGTGTTGTCGACCGCCATGCCGATGGTGATGGTGAAGACGATGGCGGTGGAGGTGTTGAGCTGGTAGCCGTAGACCGGGATCAGGGCCAGGGTGATGGCCAGGGGCAGAAGGGTCGGCAGAACTCCGAGCAGACCCATGCGCACCGAGCGGAAGACCACCATCAAGACCAGAAAGATCACCACCGAGGCGGTCAGCAGACTGAAGGAGAGATCGCGGATGAAGAAGTCGAGCCCGCGAGCCGAGATGTAGGCGTTGCCGGTGAGCCGCAGGGTGACCGGCTCCTCGAAACCTTCGAGCCAGGGCCCGCGGCGGGCCTCGATCGACTCGATGGTCGCCAGCGAGGCGCGGATCCCGCCGGCTCGCAGCCGTGCCGCCAGCCGTACCCGGGCCGCGTCTTCCGAGAGAAACTGCCGCAAACCCCCGCGTTGAAATCGCCGCAAGATCCCCAACGCATGCTCGATCTTCTCCTCGGTGAGCACCTCGGCGACCTGGTCGTCGTCCAGCACACCGTGCACCTCGGCGATCAGGTCGATCACGGAACGAATCTTCAGCACCTCGGGCTCTTCCGCAATCCGCTGCTGGACCTCCCAGACCTGTCGCAACGCCTCGGCCCGGGTGAAGAGCCCCGGCGAGCCCTCGAGCTGTGCTTCCAGCGGCTGCACACCACCGAGCTCCTGCTCGACCACCCGGTTGCTCTCGTAGATCGGATGCCCGGGCGGGAAGGTGTCGACCAGGTCGGCGTCGATCTCCACCCGCGACCCGGCCGCCAGGCAGAGGAAGAAGACCCCGATCGCCAGCGCCAGAGAGGCCCACGGGCGCCGGATCAAGATCTCCACGATGGCTTCGAGCCCATCCGCGGCTTCTCCACCCTCCCCGCCGGCCTGCGGCCGGAGACGGCCGCCGAACCAGGCGACCACGGTCGGGCAGACGATCACCAGCGCCAGGTAGGAGAGCAAGATCCCGGCACCCGCCTGCCAGCCGAGGCGCTGCAGGCTCTCGTTGTGCGCCACCAGCAGCGAGAGAAAGCCGATCGCGGTGGTGAAGGTGGTGAGAAACGCCGGCAGCCCCAGCTCTTCCATCATCTGGCGAGCGGCCGAGGGACCGTCGGCCCCCTGCCACCGCGCGGCCCGGTACCCGTGCAGCATGTGCACGGCGTTGCAGACTCCGATCACCAGGATCAGGCTGGGTACGATGTTGTTGAGAACATTCACCGGGGTACCGGTGAGGGGCAGCACGGCAAGGCTCCAGAGACTGGCCAGGCCCACCGCCGCCAGGGGCAGAACGGTGAGACCCGGGTCGCGGTAGATGAAGAAGAGCAGGGCCAGGTACAGGGCGGCGGTCACCGGCCAGAAAATCTTCTGCTCGCTCTTCAGGTTGCGCACCGTCTCCACCCGCACGAAGGGCAGACCCGCGAAATGGAATCGATAGCCCGCCGCCCCTCCATTCGCCGCCTCGGCTTCCGCCGCCTCGGCCGCCAGCAGGGTTTCGAGCTCCCGGCGCAAGCCTGCGAGGGGTTTGTCGAGCACGGTATGGTCTTCGAACCCCGGAGCCAGCTGCACGACCACGGCAGTGGTGGTGCCATCGAGGGACACCAGCTGCCCCGGGATCATCCGAGAGCCCGCCAGCTGGGTCCGCACCCGCTGCACGGCCTCGTCGTCGACGGTGGCGCTCTCCACCAGCGACGGCAGGCGCCCGAGGGCGAAGGCCAGCAGGCCGGCGGCGGCATCTTTGCGGGGCAGGTTGGCGAGAGAGATCACCCGACTCGAGATCTCGTTGGACTCGACCTGCTCGGTCACGCGATAGAGCAGAGACAGACCGCGCCGATCGAGGACCGAGCCATCTTCTCTCCCCTGGAGCAACACCAGGAGCAGGTTGTTGTTGACCTGGAACCGATCTTCGAACGCATCGGCGAAGGCCTGCTCCTCTTCGCTGAACTGCTGCAGGGCCTCGGGACGAAAATCGAATCGGAGATCTTGGAGAAGGACCAGGGCGCCGCCGGTGAGAGCGAGGACGACGAGCAACACCAGGGGACGGTTTGCCATCTGCCAGGCGGCCAGGCGGCGGAAGAGGCGGGAGATCATCTAGCCGATCTCATCCGCAAGCTGAGCCTCCGGGCCGACTGTTCTCTCGCGCTCCATGAGAAAGCGATGATACCGACTTTGTGGCGGCTCAGAAACCACACCGAAGTGTCATCGACCTGTCCTGCCGACCGAGCCACGACTCGGCTTCTGTCATCACCTGTCAGGTCTCTGTCAAAGGCCCCGAGCCCGCGGTGCCGGAGGCGAGAGCCGCTCTTAGAATCTCCGCAGGCCACGGGCCACTGTCTGCAGACCGAGGCGAGCCACATCCCTGGAAGGAGATGACCATGCCCCACTCCTACGAAAACGAACGGCCGACCGCGGGAATCTCTTCGCTCGGAATCGCCTTTCCTTCGCTCTACCTGCCGGTCGAGGAGCTCGCCGGTCTGCGGGGGGTGGATCCGGGTAAGCTCCTGCACGGACTGGGATGTCGCGAAATCGCTCTCTGCGGTCCGGGCGAAGGTGCCGCGAGCCTGGCCGCTCGAGCGGCCCGCCGTGCCCTCGACCGCTGGCCAGGGAACCCCGAGCAGATCGGCCTCCTGGCGGTGGGTACCGAGACGGCCCTCGACATGAGCCGCCCCCTCAGCGCCTGGGTGGCCGACGAGCTCGATCTGCGGGGCGCCCTGCGCTCCTACGAGGTCAAACACGCCTGTTACGGCGGAACCCTGGCCCTTCGCCAGGCCCTGGAGTGGAAGCTCGCCGGCGCGGCGCAGGGCAAGGCGGCTCTCGTGATCGCTACCGACGTGGCTCTCTACGCCCCGGGAGATCCGGGCGAGCCGACCCAGGGAGCCGGGGCCGTGGCCATGGTGATCGACCAGCCGACCATCGCCGCGATCGATCCGGTGTCGTACCCGTGGAGCGAGCCGGCCTTCGACTTCTGGCGGCCGGTGGGAGAGAGCTACCCCCGGGTCGACGGTCCGTTCAGCCTCGACTGCTACAAGAAGGCGGCCGCCGAATGTTTCGAGGCCTGGGTCGGCTCGCGAACGGCCGAGGACGCCCTCGGCGAGCTCGCGGCCCTGTGTTTCCACGTACCCTTCCCGAAAATGGTCCAGAAGGCCGTCTTCCACACCGCCGAGGCCCTGGGGCTGAGCGAAGAGAGCGCGAAGGCTCTCTTCGCCTCGAAGGTCGATCCCACCTTGGGCTGGAATCGCAGGTGCGGCAATGCCTACACCGCCAGCCTGTGGATCGCCGTGGCCGAGGCCCTCTCCCGGGCCGAGGACGGTGAGCACATCGTGGCCTTCTCCTACGGCTCGGGTTTCGGCGCCGAGCTCCTGAGCCTGGTCGTCGGCCCCGAGGCGACCGGCACGTGGGCCGAAGACGTGCAGACCGACTTCACCTCGCGCTCGGGCATCGACGCCGCGGCCTACGATCGCCTGCGGGGTGGTTTCACCGCTCTCACGGCCTGAGCACGAAGGGGTCAGTCGGGATCGCGAGCCAAGAACGAACGCAGTCGCTCGACCCGGTACCTGTAACCGAGCACATGGGAAGCCACGTCGCTGTAGGGTGTGTTGCCGTTGCCGTGGAACACACACGGCAGGCTCCGGGTCGAGCAGTTGCGAATCCTCGCCCCGAAGCAGAGATCTTCGCGCGCCTCGAACAGGCAGTGGAAGATCTCGCAGCGCACATCGAGCCGGATGTCGAACTCCCCCGAAAGAAAAGCGCGGGCCCAGTGGTACTGGTCGATGGCGTCGTCCCCGAGCCCGCCGAAACCCAGCTCGTCCATGAGGTCCACGAGGTACTCGACCTCTCCCAGGAACCCTCCTCCGTTGATGTATCGATAGCGAAACGGCGCCGCCGGATACCCCGCGGTTTCGGGAATCGCCGGCCAGCAGTTGGTTTCCGCGGCGAAGAGCAAGCGGGTACCCGCCTCGCGGAACTTGCCGCGGATCTCCTCCAGGTCCGCGGCGACCACCGAATCGAATCCGTCGATGAACAACACTTCCCGCCAGTCGCCGAGGCGGGCTCGAAGGGTCTCGAGCAACAGCTTCAAACGCCAGCCGAATCCCCTCCACGGCTCCCCCAGCCCCAGGACCACCGGCTCGATGCCATGCCTTCGACAGCTGGCACGAAACCAACGCAGGCCGAGAGACTCGTGGGTGGCGACCGTCACGACGGTGAGTGACATTTCACCCGCCCGGCGACGGGAAACCCGCGCTCTTCACGACCTCCCGGGCTTGCCAGAGATGACGCCGACCATGGGCGATCAGGATGGCGAAGGCCGCTCCCAACCGAAACCGCAGGAGGCTGAGCAGCGGCGAGGTGATCTTCACCTTCCCGAGATCGAGACCATCGGCCCGAGCGAGCAGACCGACGATTTCCTCGTGCCCCGCAACGAAGCGCTCCAGGACCTCGTCTTTGTCGTAGGTGCTCGCTCTGGGCGCCACCTTGCCCGGGGCCCTGAATCCACGCTTTGGCGGCGGCTCCAGGGAACGGATGAACCAGCGTTCGAAGAAGCCGTATTTCGCACCGCCGCCGAGCTTGCCCGCGGCATGCCCTTCCTCGATCGCCGGCGCGATGGCGCCGATGTAGCTGCGAGCGGTGACATCGAGGTGATCGAGGCATTCGGCGACCGACCACTTCTCGGGGGCCGGCGCCCAGTTGAGCTGTGCCGTGTCGAGAGGGCTCACCAGCTCCCGCGCATCGTCCTGCAGCGCTCGGAGCTGTTTTCGATACTCGTCGAGCGGAGGCTGCAAGGCCGGATCATCGGGAAACGTTTGCATGGGATTCTCCTTGTGCCGATTATATTGCGAGGTAGAGCTGCGCCCGGCCTCTACTTTCGGTACGATCGGGGCCCGATGCCTACCCCCGAATGGAGCCCTGATGCCAAGACTGCAAGCACTGCGCGGCCGGTCGATCCTGGCCCTCACCTGCACCCTGCTCTTCGCCGCCGGTTGTGGCTCCGAGCCGCCGAGCTCCTCCGAGCCTGCTGAGAGCCCGACCGCCGTGACCACTCCTTCTCTCGATCCCGTCGCCGAGTCCTACGTGCGCCTGGTGCTGGCTCTCGGACAACACGACCCGGACTATGTCGACGCCTACTATGGCCCCGAGGAATGGAAGACCGAGGCGGAGGCCGCCAACCGCCCTCTCGAGGACATCCGCACCGAGGCCCGCTCGCTCTCGGCACAGCTGGGAGAAGCCCGGAGCGAACCCATGCTGGAGCTGCGCCGCCGGTACCTCTCCCGGCAGCTCGAGGCGCTGATCGCCCGGGTCGACATGCTCGATGGCCAGACCTGGAGCTTCGACGAAGAATCCCGGGCCCTCTACGACGCCGTGGCCCCCGTCAACAGCGAAGAGCATTTCCAGGAGCTCCTCGACGAGCTCGACAAACGCCTCGCCGCGGAAGGTTTCACCGAAGGTTCCCTGCACCAGCGCTTCGAAGCCTTTCGCGCCGATTTCGAGATCCCCCCCGAAAAGCTCGACGCCGTGTTCCAGCGCGCGATCGACGCCTGCCGCGAGCGCACCGCGGCACGGATCGAGCTGCCGGAGGGCGAGAGCTTCGTGGTGGAGTATGTGAAGGACGAACCCTGGAGCGGTTACAACTGGTACCAGGGAGGGTTCCAGTCGCTGATCCAGGTCAACACCGACTTCCCGATCTACATCGACCGCGCCATCGACCTCGCCTGCCACGAGGGATACCCCGGGCACCACGTATACAACGCCCTGCTCGAGAAACACCTCAACCGGGAGCGGGGCTGGGTCGAGTCGTCGATCTATCCGCTGTTCAGCCCGCAGTCGCTGATCGCCGAGGGAAGCGCCAACTTCGGCATCGAGATGGCCTTTCCCGGCGACGAACGCCTGGCCTTCGAAAAAGAGGTGCTCTTTCCCCTGGCCGGGCTCGATCCCGAACGCGCCGAGACCTACTACTCGGTACAGGAGGCCATCGAGGGCCTGGGCTACGCCGGAAACGAAGCCGCCCGGCGCTACCTCGACAGCGAGATCGACTCCGAGGGAGCCGCCGAGTGGCTCACGACCTTCGCCGTCTCCGAGCCCGAGCGCGCCCGCCAGCGGGTGCGTTTCTTCGATCGGTACCGCAGCTACGTGATCAACTACAACCTGGGGCAGGATCTGGTGCGAGAGTACGTGGAGAAGAAGGCCGGCGACGACCCCGACGAGCGCTGGCGAGTCTTCGCCGAGCTGCTCTCGACGCCGCGCCTGCCCTCGGACCTGCGCTGAGCTCGCGAAGCCCGTGCCCTCACCCGACCTGCATCACGCCCGCGCCGAAGGGTCGACCCGCGGGCTCGATTCCTGGATCGAGGTCGCTGAACGAGCCCTGGCCGGCAATCTCGCTTTCGTTCGGCGGCTGATCGGCCCCGAGGTCGAGCTCTCGTCGGTAGTGAAATCCAACGCCTATGGCCACGGTATGGAGCTGGTGGCGGGCGTGGCCGCACGGGAGGGTGCCGACTCGTTCTGCGTGCACTCTCTCGACGAAGCCCTGCGTCTACGCCGGGCCGGCTTCGACCAGGAGATCCTGGTGATGGGGCACGTGCCCTTCGCCCGCCTGGAGGAGGCGGTGGCGGAGAGCCTGCGGCTGGTGCTCTACCACGTCCGGAGCGCCCGCGAGCTGGCCGAGATCACCCGTCGCACCGGCCGGAGCATCCAGCTGCACCTGAAGATCGAGACCGGCACCCACCGCCAGGGCATCGAGCCCGAAGATCTCGACCCTTTCGTCGAGCTCTTCGCGCGGCACCCGGGCCTGGTGGCGGAAGGGATCTACACCCATTTCGCCAATATCGAAGACACCACCGATCACTCCTACGCGCGGCGCCAGCTCGCGCGCTTCGAAGAAACCCTCGAGCGACTTCGCAACGCCGGGCTGCCGCTCCCCAAGGTCCACACCGCATGCTCGGCGGCGGCGTTGCTCTTTCCCGAGACCCACTTCTCGATGGTGCGACTGGGCATCAGCCAATACGGGTTGTGGCCGTCGAAGGAAACCTACCTCTCCTACCGACTCGAGCACCCCGACAGCGAATTCGACCTGTCTCCGGCCCTCACCTGGAAGGCGAGGATCAGCCAGGTGAAGTGGGTACCGGCGGGCGCCTACATCGGGTACGGCTGCACCTACCAAGCGACCCGCGACACCCGCATCGCGATCCTGCCCGTGGGGTATGCCGACGGCTACGACCGGCGCCTCTCGAACCAGGCCCATGTCTTGATCCACGGCCGACGGGCACCGGTCCGCGGGCGGATCTGCATGAATCTCTTCATGGTCGACGTCACCGACCTGCCGGAGGTCGAGGTCGAAGACGAGGCCGTGCTCCTCGGCAGCCAGGGTGAGCAGCAGGTCTCGGCGGCCGATCTGGCCGCCTGGGTGGGGACCATCCCCTACGAGATCGTGGCCCGGATCGGTGCCCATATCCCGCGCCTGGCCGTCTGAGCGGCTTTTTCCAACATTTACTTGACTAGTCAATGATTAACCAGTAAAGTACACCCACGATGACGGCGGCCCACGGCACTCTTCTCGAGGAAATCCAGCAGAACAAACCCTTCCGCTCCCTGAGCCACGAAGCGGTCCTGGGTCTCCTGCGTACGGCCGATCGGTTGCGCTGGAGCTTCTCTCGGGTGCTCGAGCCCTTTGGTGTGACCCATCAGCAGTACAACGTCCTGCGCATCCTCCGGGGAGCCGGCTCCGAAGGGCTGCCGACCCTGAGCATCGCGGAACGGATGGTCGAGCGGACCCCCGGCATCACCCGGCTCGTCGACCGGCTCCAGGCCAAGGGCTGGGTCGAGCGGCAGCGAGCCACCTGCGACCGGCGGCAGGTGGTCTGCACCCTTTCCGAGGCGGGCTTCGAGCTGCTCGCCTCTCTGGACGGCCCCACCGACGAGGCAGACGACAAGGCCCTGGCCATGCTCAGCCAGGAGGAGCAACGCACCCTGATCGACCTTCTCGACCGGGTTCGGCAGCTCACTCCGGTGGAGCCGTGATCATTTTTTCGAGCTATTACTTGATCCATCAACTATTCATCGCGCCCCCAACCCGAACAACAACATCCGACAGGAGAACGACCATGAGTCAGACCCGAGACAACGACCGTCAGCTCAACGCCATGATCGCCGAAGGAAAGATTCTCGAAGCTTTCGACCGCTTCTACGCCGACGATGTGGTGATGCAGGAAAACGGCAACGAGCCCTCGGTCGGGAAAGGCCCCAATCGCAAGAAAGAGGAAGAATTCCTCGAATCGATCGAGACGTTCCACGGCGCCGAGCTCGGAGCCACCGCGGTGGAAGGCGATGTCTCCTTTGCGGAGTGGGTCTTCGACGTCACGTTCAAGGGAAGTGAGCGTTCGAAGCTCGACCAGGTGGCCGTGCGTCGCTGGCAGGACGGCAAGGTCGTACACGAGCGATTCCTCTACGATACCGCGTCCTGACGTCTCTCTCGTCTCTGCCTGTCCGGCCGTCTCGACAGCCGGACAGGCTCACTCCTCGCCTATGGTATTCTGCCGATCTTTCGCGAGGAATCCATGACGAGCGACCCCTTGTACAAAGTGATCTTTCTCAACCAGGGCGAAACCTGGGAGGTCTACGCCCGGCAGGTCTCCCAGGGCGGCCTCTTCGGCTTCGTAGAGATCGAAGAGCTGGTGTTCGGCGAGAAGAGCCAGCTCGTGGTCGATCCTTCCGAAGACAAGCTGCAGAGAGAGTTCGAAGGCGTCAAACGATTCTACATCCCGATGCATTCGGTCATCCGCATCGATCAGGTGGAGAAACGCGGCACCGGCAGGATCACCAAACCTGCCTCCGAAGACGGCAAGGTGGCCACTTTCCCCGTGCCGATCTACACGCCCGGAGGCGGCGGCGACTCCAGCGGCTCGTGAGCCCGGCTCCCACCCTCCACGAGCGCTCCCCTGCCGAGCGCTCGACGCCTTCCGCTCCACCCACCGGAACCTCCCAACCCGTCACCCGAGCGCTCACTCTCGCGCTGCAAGAAGGCCAGGCGGTCCAGCTCCGGGTCGCCGGTTCCAGCATGTCCCCCTTCCTCCGCCCTGGCGATCTGGCCACCGTCACCCCCGTCGGCTCCGACCCATTGTCCGTCGGAACGGTCGCCGCAATCCTGCGCGATCAACGCTGGATGATGCTCCATCGCATCGTCGCCCGCCGCGGCGGCGGCTACCTGACCCGCGGCGACCTGATGCCCCGTGGCGACGGCTTCGTCGCCCATGAAGAGGTCGTCGGCCATCTCACCGAAGCCTTCCGAGGGCCCCACGAGCTCGGCCTCGGTCTCGGAGCTCAGGGGCTCCCGATCGCCCTGCTCTCCCGCTGGGGCCTGCTCTACCCCTGCCTGGCCTTCGCCCACTCGATCGGCCGTCGGCTACGGCGTTAGCTCTCCAAGAGCGCTGTCGATGAGAGGAATCCTGATGTCCTGCGCGCGGCCCTCGAAACTAACTCTGGCGCGAGTGTCTCTCGGTCTCGGCGATCAAGGTCTCGACGGTGGCCAGGGCGGTGGCCTCGAGGTAGATCTGGTAGGCGAAGAGGCGCTTCGAGACGGAGAGGGCCAGGGCATTGGCCCGGAGCAGCAGGCGGCTGAAGAATCGATCACCGAGGGCCTTGGGAAACGGCGCGGGAATGCCCTCGAGGTTGCGCACCACGAATCCCGCCTGGGTCAGGAGGCGGCGGAGTGAGCCCACCGTGAACAGGCGTTTGTGTTTCTTGTCGAGGATTCCGCGTTTGCCGTAGTTGAACTGGCCGAGCAGGAGCATCAGGCGCGGGATCACGAAACCGATGTTGGGCGTGGTGATCACCAGCCGGCACGAGCCGGCCGAGATCTTCTGCCGCAGTCGGTAAAGGAATTCCTCGGGGTTGGGCAGGGTTTCGAGCACATCGAGCATCAACACCACCTCCGCCTCTCCCAGGCAGCTCGGCAGAGGATCGGTCGCCAGGTCCAGGGCATGGAATGCCTCGAACGCGGAATTCTCGACCTCCTCGCGATCGACGCCGATCACCCGACACTGCTTCTCCCGCACCAACAGCTCGGCGACATGACCCGGCCCACAGCCCAGGTCGACCACCCGTGAGCCGGGGGGCACCCTCTCGATCGCCACCGTGTGAGACGAGGGATATCCCACCTTGAGCTCGTACCCGCTGTCGCCGACGTCGAAGTTGTAGCGATAGAAGATTCCCTTGCGGTGGAGCCAGTAGGCCGTGGTCGAGCGCACCACCTGGTAGGCGTATTTCAGGCCGTCGACGTGGGAGATCTCGTCGCCGTAGAAGGTGGGAATCGGTACCTCGAGGATCCGCAGTCGGGCCGCCAGCAGCTGGATGATGATCTCGGTATCGAAGTGGAAGTCGTTGGCGTTGTATTCGAACGGGATCTTCGCCAGCCCGCGTACCGAGTACACCCGGTAGCCGGAGTGGAACTCCGAGAGCTCGAGCCCGAGCACCCGGTTCTGAAAGGCGGTCAGGATCTTGTTGCCAATATATTTGTAGAGGGGCATGCCGCCGCGGAGGGCGCCGCCGCGGATCATCATGCGGCTGCCGAACACCGCGTCGGCCTCGCCTCGGGCAACGGGCTCCACCAGATCCTGCAGCTTCTCGGGAGCGTATTGCCCATCCCCGTGCAGTAGCACCACCGCGTCGTAGCCGTGGGCGATGGCGTAGTGGTACCCGAGCTTCTGGTTGCCGCCATATCCCTGATTGGTGGGATTCTGGAGCACGGCCAGCGGAAAGCGGCACTGCTCTCGCAGCGACAGGCCGATCTCGAAGGTGCTGTCGCGGGAGGCGTCGTCGATGATCAGCACCTCGACATCGTAGACCTCGTCGTCGATCACGATGCGGTTGATCACCTCGGCCAGGGTGGCCTGGGCGTTGTAGGCAACGATGAAGATCAACACCCGTTGGCGGCAACTGGCGGAGAGCTCGGGGGGTGGAGGTTCGCGGCGGCTCATCGAAGGTCGGGGGCGTCGGTCATCTCGGGGCAGGAGGCTTCATCATACCCTTCGCAGTGGCCGGTGATAGTCTTCCCGGCCACGAAGATGCGCCCCACGAACGCAACTCTCTGCATCGACTGGATTCCTCTCCCCGGCGGTTGGTTCCGCATGGGAGGAGGCCCGAGGGACAACGAAAACCCTCGCCACCGTGTGTGGGTCGACCCGTTTCGCCTGGCCCGTGCCCCGGTGACCCGCGAGGCCTACGAACGCTTCCTCGCCGCAACCGATGTTCCGCCACCGCCGTTCTGGTCGGAGCCTGCCTTCGCTCATCCCCGAATGCCCGTCGTGGGTCCGTCGTGGGACGACGCCATGGCCTTTTGCCGCTGGCTGAGCGAGGAGCGGGGAGAGGAGATCCGCCTGCCCACGGAAGCCGAGTGGGAGCACGCGGCCCGGGCCGGGCGCGAGGTCGAGTATCCCTGGGGAGACTTCCCTCCGGAGGAGCTTCCCGACTACTCCCTGCGCTGGGCCGAAGGCCCGGAGCCGGTCGACGCCTACCCGTCTCTCCATCCCCTGGGTTTTCTCGGCCTGGGGGAGAACGTACACGAATGGTGCTCCGACTGGTACCGGGCCGATTACTACTCCACCTCGCCCGAGAGGAATCCTCGCGGCCCCGACACCGGACGGCGCCGGGCTTCCCGCGGCGGCGCCTGGCGCCACAAGATCAAGGGCAGCCGCTGCGCCGCGCGATCTTCGATTCCACCCTACGCCCAGTACAGCGACTACGGCTTCCGCCTCGCCGCGGGACCCGCCGAACCGACCAGGAGCCCGGCCCCATGAACCATCCTCGTTTGATCCGCCCGCGGGAGCACGCCCACTACCAGCCCGAGAAAATGGGCAAATCCACCCTGTTCCAGTCGCAACGGATGCTGGTGGGCCTCAACGCCTTCGAGCCCGGGCAGGAGCATCGCCTGCACGCCCACGAGGGAATGGACAAGATGTACCAGGTGATCGAAGGCGAGGGTCTCTTTCTGCTCGAGGGGGAGGATCTGCCCATGGCGGCCGGGGATCTGCTGGTTGTAATGGACCCCAGTTTTCGGACCACCTCTTAAGTTAACGATTTGGTCAGAAA
>CAZMEL010000212.1:0-13896 GCA_964565225.1 uncultured Thermoanaerobaculia bacterium
TCCCAGTAGTACGAACGCGGCTCGGCGCTGAAGGAGAGGTTCAGAACCCGGATTCCCAGGGTCTCGCGGTGATCCACGGCCCAGCCGATGCCGCGGATGAGGTTGGCGTACGACCCCTTGCCTTCTTCGTCGAACGCCTTGATCGACACCAGGCCGGCGTCGGGAGCCACGCCGTTGAACAACCCCGGCTCGCTGGTGGAGACCTCGCTTCCGAGGAGAAGGCTGGCCACGTGGGTGCCGTGGCCGTTGCCGTCGGACCCGAGGTGGAGCTGGTCACGAATGGCGTCGTAGCGCGCGACGAATCGGGAGCTTCCGGCGGTGTCCTCGACCAGCCCGGCCCACGGCCAGGCCCCGGTGTCGAGCACTGCCACGGTGACGCCGCTGCCGGTGATGCCCTGGGCGTGCAGGAGATCGGCACCCACCTGCCGGGGAAACTCGCTGTAGGCCACCTGCGGCGAGGTGAACGAAGTGTCGCCGTCGTCGTGGATGCCGTAGTTCCCACACAGGTGCACCCGTTCGACGAGCACACCGGCGTCGTCGTCGGTGCTCTCGGCGGCGACGAGCCGTAGCGAGGTGCCCGCGGCGAGGTAGCTGGAGACGTCGTAGACGAAGGTCTGGTCCTGGCTGTCGTGGGCGGGACCCGCGAGCTCGAGAATCTCGGTCCAGGTGGTGCCGCCGTCGCCCGAGATCTGGAGTGCCAGCCGGTCCTCGGCGGTGGGAAGATCGCGGCGATAGGTCAGCTCGAGAATTCCGTTGGTGGTGTCGTCGAGATCGGCCGAGCGTGCGATACCTCGGCTCGACCCGCCCACCCACAGCCCGGGTGCTCCGTTGCCATCGTCGTCGATTCGTACCTCTCCCTGGTGGGCGCCATCGGTCTCGGCGATCTCCTGCCACGGGCCGGTCCAGGGCCGGGTGCCTTCCTGGCCCGCGTAGGTGCTGGAAAAGAAGGGGTCGAGCACGGTCCACACCCCGCCGTCGTCGCCGTTGCCGGCGAGTCGGAGGTCGAAGCGCAGGGCGTCGCTCCCCTCGTCTTCCAGGTGCACTTCCGCGGCGAGCACGTTGACCCCTGCAACGAGCAAGGCGGGATCGATCCGCGAGTAGAGCCAGGCGCCCTGGGAAATATTGTCGGTGAGGGCGGCATCGTCGGCGCTCGAGGGACCGTTTTCGAGGTGGCTGCGGTGGATTTCCTGGCCGTTCAGGTAGACCGCCGCGCCGGCTTCGCGCTGGACAGCGAGCACCAGGGTTTCGAAGCTCTCGGGGTTGGTGACCGGAAAGGTTTTCCGAAAGTAGGTGGTGAGAGGTTTCTCGAGCGGGTCGGGACCGAAGGCTACGCTGGTACCCTCGTCTCCGTGGCCGTACCCCAGGGGGCCGGCACCTATGGACCATTCGGCATCGTCGAAGTCGGCTTCCGTCCAGCCGGTCTCGGGAGTGTTTCCCTCGTCGAGGAAGCGCCAGGCAGAGCCCGCCGAGACCAGCTCGAAGGAATTCGCCTCGGGGCGCGAGAAGAAGATCTCCACGTTGTCGAGCCGGAAGTGCTCGTCCGAGCCACCGTAGAGGTTGGCGACCCAGATGCGGATCTGGGTGGCCGGGGAGAGGTATCCGGAGAGGTCGTAGGAGCGGCTGCCGTGGTCGGCGCCGGAGTAGCCCTGGAAGACTTCGAGCAGGTCGAAGCTCTGGCCGCCGTCTCCGGAGATGTCGAGCACGATCGCGTCGTTCGGGTCGACACCTTCGGAAGTGCTGAAATCGAAACGCAGCACCGCGTGATCGATTCCTCCCGAAAGGTTTACTTCCCGTAAGAGGCAAGGTTGCGTCCCTGTATTCGGTGAGTCGTCGAGCAGCAGGCCGCCGTCTTCGATTCGCACTCTTCCGGTGCTCGGGCCCGACCCGGCCGGGTCGTACTCCATCCATGGGCCCGACCAGCGCGAGGTGCCGTCGTCGTTGGCGAAATCGATGGTGGAAAACGAGTCCCGCACCGTGCCGGCGGCGCCGGCCGCCGCCGGCAGCTCGCTGGCAGGAACCGTGGAAGCCGTTTCGATCGAGTAGTTTGCGTGAATTCGAGAGGCTTCGGAGGAAGCGGCCAGGGCCCGCTCCTGCGGCGCGGTGAGGCGGGCGCCGACCGCGCCGATAATGTCGAGCCGATGGGTGATCTCGCCACCGACTTCCATCACTTTTTCCGCCAGGCGGTCTGCATCTTCACCCTGGACGATGACCGAGCGTACCGCGGCGGGGGAGGGAGAAATCGGCTCGGAATGTATCGGGCGAGGCAGAGCTAGAGCTAGGGCCAGGGCCATCTTGCCCCAGACCCGGAGTCTGGAATTCTTCATGTGTGACTCCTGCGGGTGTTCAGCAGATCAACGGATAAGGTCGACATCTAGTGCGACGAGGAGCACCCTAAGAGACACACATTACAACCACGATTTCGGACACGGATTCGACCGGAGATTTGCAAAGAAATCACGCGCGTAGTCTTTCCCTGGTCCTGCCGGAAGAGCCCGCTATGAGCCTGGCGATCGGGCCTTCGGCGATGAGGTGCCGATCTCGGCACCGGAGCAAAAAGTTTTCCCGAAAAAATCTGAAGAGGCAGGAAGATCGGCAATTGAAGTCTTCAGCCCCTCTCTCGTGTAGGCAAAGCTTCAATACCATTCGTCCTACCGACCATTCGGTAGGTTATGCTGTTGCATAGAGATATGTCAAGCCGCCAACGAGAAGATCCCGCTGGCGGCCGATGGAAAGAAGCCCTGGATCAGGCGACGACCGGCGCTGCCTGGGGAGCGATGTGTACCGCCAGCTCGCCACCCTCCAGGTCGACCAGGATCTCGCTGCCGGACGCCGCCTCTCCGGCGATCAGCGCCCGGCCGATGCGGGTTTCCAGCTGGTGCTGGAGGTAACGCTTCAGGGGGCGAGCCCCGTAGACCGGGTCGTAGCCATTGCGGGCGATGAGATGTTTGGCCTCGCTGGAGATCCGGAGCCCGATGCCCCGTTCCTCGAGCCGGAGGCCGAGGTCCACGGTCAGCAGATCCACGATCTGCTCGATCTCTTCCAGGCGTAGGGGCTTGAAGAGAATCAGGTCGTCGACCCGGTTGAGGAACTCGGGGCGGAAGTGGCCGCGCAGCTCCTGCATCACCGCGTCGCGGGCGCTGTCGCGGATCTCACCCCTGTCGGTGACCCCTTCGAGCAGGTGGGGAGAGCCGATATTGGAGGTCATGATGATCACCGTGTTCTTGAAGTCTACGGTGCGACCCTGGGAGTCGGTCACCCGGCCGTCGTCGAGAATCTGCAGCAGCACGCTCCAGACGTCGTGGTGGGCCTTCTCGATCTCGTCGAAGAGGATCACCGAGTAGGGCTTGCGGCGCACGGCTTCGGTGAGCTGGCCACCTTCGTCGTAGCCGATGTAGCCCGGGGGAGCGCCGATCAGCCGAGAGACGGAGTGTTTCTCCATGTATTCCGACATATCGATGCGAACGATGTTCTCCTCGCTGTCGAAGAGAGACTCGGCGAGGGTCTTGGCCAGCTCCGTCTTGCCGACACCGGTCGGGCCGAGGAAGATGAACGAGCCGATGGGCCGGCGTGGGTCTTTGATGCCGGAACGGGCGCGAATCACCGCGTCGGCCACCAGCTGCACCGCCTCGTCCTGGCCGATCACCCGCCGGTGCAGGATCTCGTCGAGGCGCAGGAGCTTCTCCCGTTCTCCTTCCACCAGCCGGGTCACGGGGATGCCGGTCCAGCGGGAGACGATGTCGGCGATCTCGTGGTCGGTGACCTCCTCGCGCAGCAGGCGGTTCTCGGATTCGGCGTGCTCGGCGATCTTGCGCTCGTCGTCTTCGAGCCGTTTCTCGAGGTTCGTGAGCTCACCGTACTTGAGCTGCGCGGCCCGATTGAGATCGTACTCCCGCTCGGCGACCTCGATCTGCTGGCGTACCTGCTCGATCTCCTCGCGCAGATGCCGCACGTTGTCGATGGCCTCCTTCTCGGCCTCCCACTGAGCGCGCATGGCGTCGGCCTGGGCACGGGAGTCGGCGAGCTCTTTGCGCAGGGCGGAGAGGCGTTCTTTGGACGCCTTGTCCTTCTCTTTCTTCAGGGCCGCTTCTTCGATCTCCAGCTGCATCACCCGGCGGGTCACGGCGTCGAGCTCCGCCGGCATGGAATCGATCTCGGTGCGGATCATGGCGCACGCCTCGTCGACCAGGTCGATCGCCTTGTCGGGCAAGTAGCGGTCGGTGATGTAGCGGTTGGAGAGGGTCGCCGCGGCCACCAGGGCGTTGTCCTGGATCCGCACGCCGTGGTGTACCTCGAACCGTTCGCGCAGGCCGCGCAGAATGGAGATCGTGTCTTCCACGGTGGAGGAATCCACCATCACCGGCTGGAATCGACGTTCGAGGGCTGCGTCTTTCTCGATGTGTTTGCGATGCTCGTCGAGGGTCGTGGCGCCGATACAGTGCAGCTCTCCCCGGGCCAGCATGGGTTTCAGGAGATTGCCGGCATCGGGGCTGCCCTCCGTCTTCCCGGCACCGACGATGGTGTGGATCTCGTCGATGAAGAGCAGGATCCGCCCCTCGCTCTCCTTGATCTCGTTGAGAACCGCCTTCAAACGTTCCTCGAACTCGCCCCGGTACTTGGCGCCGGCGAGCAGGGAACCCATGTCGAGGGAGAAGAGAGAGCGGTCTTTCAGCCACTCGGGCACATCGCCGCGCACGATGCGCTGGGCGAGGCCCTCGACGATCGCCGTCTTGCCGACGCCGGGCTCGCCGATCAACACCGGGTTGTTCTTGGTCCTGCGCGAGAGGATTCGTACGACCCGGCGGATCTCGGAATCACGGCCGATCACCGGGTCGAGCTTGCCCTGGCGCGCCTGACCGACCAGGTCGATCCCGTACTTTTCCAGAGCTTCGTAGGCGGCTTCGGGATTGCTGCTGGTGACCCGCTGGTTGCCGCGTATGCTCACCAGGGCGCCGAGGAAACGGTCGCGGGTCGCGCCCATGGTGGCCAGGATCCGCCCCGCTTCGGTGGTGTCTCCCTCTTCGATCAGGGCGAGCACGAGGTGCTCCACCGAAACGTATTCGTCTTTCAGCCGCCTGGCCTCGTTCTGAGCCTCGAGCAGCAGCTTCTGGAAGCGCTGGCTGACGAAGATCTTGCCGGGCTCGGCGCCGGGGCCGGAGACCTGGGGTCGGCGGCCGAGGGACTTCGAGAGCTCGGCCCGCAAGCCGTCGAGGGGGATGTCCATCTTCTCGAAGAGCCGTGGCACCAGGCCTTCCCCCTCCGAGATCAGGTGGGTGAGCAGGTGCTCGCCGTCGAGCTCCTGGTGCCCGAGGCGGACGGCGACGGCCTGGGCGCCGTGGATCGCTTCTTGAGATTTCTCGGTCAGCTTGCTCATATCCATGATGTCTCCTCACAAGCGGTTCTTCGCGGGTCGTTCGGGCGCAAGAGTCCCTGGCGGCGCGCCCACCGCTCCTGCGAACGCGGCCTCGGGACCGCGAGATGTTTCGATTCTCCGGGCCGGGTCTGCACGCTTCGATGGGCAGACTCGGCGCTCTCGGTGCGGGCTCCCGGCCCTACCGAGGTTTGAACTTCGAGACCTGGGCCAGCTTCTCGAAGAGCTCCCGCTCTTTGCGAGTCAGCTCCTTGGGGACCTCGATCTTGACCTCGGCGAAGAGGTCTCCCGGGTTGCCCTTGGGGCTCGGGAACCCTCGGCCCTTGAGGCGAATCTTGCGTCCGCTCGACGTGCCCGGGGGAATTTTTAGCTTGACCGTGCCGTCCAGGGTCTTGACCGTGGCTTCGGTTCCCAGCGCGGCGTCCCAGGGCGTGATCGGAAGGTCGGTGTAGAGATCGCGCTCGCGGACCTGGAAGCGGTCGTGGGCCTTGAGCTCCACCTTGAGGTAGAGGTCTCCCGCCGGGCTGCCTCCGGCCCCCGGGCTGCCGCGACCGGCGAGGCGGATCTTCTGTCCTTCCTTGACGCCGGGAGGTAGCTGCACCGTGAAGCTCTTGTTCTGGCCGGTGAGCGGATCGCGAAAACCGATCTCTCGTTTGCCACCGAGGGCGGCCTCTTCGAGCGAGAGCACGATTCGTACCTCCTGGTCGCGGCCGCGAAATCCCTGGTTGCCGAAGTCGCTTCCGAAGCCGGCGCGGAAGCCACTTCCGGGCCTCCGGCCCTGGCCGGGTTGCCCCTGGTTGAACAACATGTCGAAGAACGAGCTGAAGCCGCTGGCGCCATCGCCCCCGAACTCGAAGTTGAAGCCCTCGAAACCCGGCGGCGGCCCGCCCCCTTGCTGGTAGCTCTTCCAGTTCTTGCCGAATCGATCGTAGGTGGAACGCTTCTTCTCGTCCTTCAGCACCTCGTAGGATTCGTTGATCTCTTTGAAACGCTGCTCGGCCCCGGGGTCCCGGTTGACGTCGGGATGGTACTTCCTAGCCAGCTTGCGGTAGGCCTTCTGGATATCGTCGGCCGAGGCGCCTCGCGAAACCCCCAGGGTGGCGTAGTAGTCCTTGTATTCCAATGCTTCCTTCTCCTGAATTCGAGCTCCCCGAGCCTGGAGAGCCAGCGATCCGATTCTCGTCTGTCCGAGCAGAGCCGGGGTCTCGGAAGTCGTGCCGAGAAATCTTAGTCCTTGGCCCTCACATTTAGTAACGCATCTGAGCTTAGCCGTATTCCCGGATGCAGTAAAGAAACTCATCGGCCCGGATCCCGAGTAGACTACGCCGACCTCGAATTCGTTTCGCGGCGCCGGCCGTCTCGCCGCGAGCATCTCGCCAGGAGCCCATGCGTCGTCTGATCTTGCCCGTGCTGTTCCTCGCCGCGGCGTTGGCCGTGGATCGGGGCGAATGGATCGCCCGACCCTCCGCGGAGCTCGTGATGTGGGGCGGGCGCCTTGGTCTTCTGCTCGCCTTTCTCCTCGCCTGGCGTTTCCGACGGGGTCGCGCGGCTCTGGCGGTGGGTATGATCGCCGCCTTGGCGGAGGTGTGGTCGGAGCCTCTCCTGGAGCAGGTGCTGGCCACGGTGTGGGTGTTGCTGCCGTTGCAGCTGGCGCTCCTGCCCTGGCTTCGGGAATGGTGGGTGGGCAGCGCCCGAGGACTCCTGCGTTTCGGGATCCTCGCCGTGGAGATCGTGCTCCTGTACCAGCTGGCGTCAGCGCCCGAGGAATCCCCGACGCGCCTGTGGGCCGGGCGGCTCGAGCAGGATCTCTGGTCGGTGGCGGGGCTCGAGGCATGGCCCCTGCCGCAGGTTCCCACGCTGGCGTTTCTGCTCGCCGGCATCCTCCTGGCCCTGGCCCTCGTCCGCCAACGAGAGCCTCTCCCCGCAGGGCTGCTCGGGGTGCTGGGAGCGTTGGGGTCGGGAATCTTCACGCCGTCGTCGATGCCGTTCTTCCTGGCGGTGGCGGGTGGAATTCTCGCGGTCTCGCAGGTGGAGAGCGCCTTTGCCCTGGCCTTCGAAGACGGCCTGACGAGCCTTCCCGCCCGCCGCTCCCTGGAAGAGAGCCTGCGTCACCTCGGCCGTACCTACGCCGTGACCATGGTGGATATCGACCATTTCAAACGCCTCAACGACCGCTACGGCCACGAGGTGGGCGACCAGGTGTTGCGGATGGTGGCGCAGGAGCTGGCGCGAGTCGGAGGCAGCGGGCGCGCCTTTCGTTACGGCGGCGAAGAATTCACGCTGCTCTTTCCGCGCACCACGGCGAGCGAGGCGCGGCAACATTCCGAGGCCCTGCGGAAACGGATCGCCGATCGCCGTTTCGCGGTTCGTGGTCCTGCCCGGCCGAAGCGAAAACCGAAGAAGAAGTCGAGCGGCCGCGCGGGGAATCCGGGAATCCAGGTCACGGTGAGCATGGGGGTCGCCGAGCGAGATACCCGTCGCCGGACCCCGGAACAGGTGCTCGAGGCCGCCGACCGGGCCCTCTACCGTTCCAAGAAGGGTGGGCGCAATCGCGTGACCGTGGCCTGAAGCAGAGCCGCCGCGTCAGCCGAAGGCCGGCTGCACCTTCTGCTGTGCTCTGCAGTCGACGCACAGGCCGTGGATCTGCAGAGTGTGCTGGTCGGGATCGAACCCGTGGGCGCGGCAGATCTCCCGCTGCATGGCTTCGATGCTGGGGCTCACGAACTCGGCGACCCGTCCGCAGACGGTGCACACCAGATGGTCGTGCCGCTGGCCGGGGTGCACGTGCTCGTAGAGGAACCGGTTGCCGCCGAGCCGATACTTCTTGACGAATCCGTACTCGGCCAGCAGATCGAGATTTCGGTAGAGGGTGGCCCGTGAAATCTTGAGGCCGCGTTTCTTGATCGACTGGAGCAGGGCCTCGGCGTCGATGTGTCCGTGAATGGAGTAGATCTCGCGAAACAGGTGCAGGCGTTCGGGGGTCACGCGGTGGCCCTTGCTTCGCAGCAGCTCGAGGAAGGTGTCTAGCTCGGGGAAAGACGACATTTGGCACCATGATATCAAGGCTCCGAGCGGTGCGGGGAGCCCGCCCGACTCCGCGGCCCGACGGCTGCCGCCCGATCTCCCCTATCCCGAGCATAGGAGCTTGAGCTAAAGTTTGCTGCCAAGGGAATGGGTGCCGCCGAGCCGGGGTCTCGTCTTCGGATCAGCTGCGAGCTCGAGCTTTCATCGATCGATTGGACGGACGAGACCACGGGCTCGCGCCGCCTTCGAGCCATCAGGAGAAGGGAACCTCCAGCAATGTCTTCCGAATCCAGCGGGGTGAAAACCCTCCCCCCGGATTGCGAAACCCTGCTGGCCATGGTCTCTCCGGCGCGCCGTGCCATCTACGAGCTGGTGCGCAAGATTCTCGACGAGATGGAGGCTGCCGCGCCCTGGGAGAGCCTCTACTACCCTCCCGACGACGCCGTGGCCTTCCTCGAGATGGAGATCGCCTTCCTGCGGGTGGTCGAGGGAATTCCAGCGCAGGTCAAGGTCTTCACCGATCGATTCTCCACCGTCGACGCCGAAGACCAGCAGGTCATCGACGACGCGCGTTTCTTCTTTCCGGGCATTCACGACGGGGTCTCCGGCGACCTCACCAAGCTGCGTTCGAAGATCCGTGCTTTCAGTGTCACCGCGGAGTCGATCGCCCTGACCTCCGACGAGCGTGCCTTCACCTGTGAGATCACCGCCGACCTCAAGGGAAAGTACTCGAGCTCGATCATGGGTGCCGCTGCCAGCCTCATCGCCGAGGGCACCTGGGGCGGGGTGGAGATCGAGCCGATCCTCTTCCCGGAGAAAGCCGAGGAGTTCGAGCGCAACGCCCTGTTGATGGAGACGTTGACCGAGGTGGTCGACAACATCACCCACCTGCTCGAAGAGTTGCCCCTGGCCGAGGTCGTGAGGCAGTGGGAGGCGCGCGAGAGGGTCGATCAATACGCGCTCACCGCCCTCTACAGCTTTCTCGGAAATCTCGGAAAGCTGATGAAGGGCAAATGTCGGCGCGCGCTCTACTCCGGGGACTACCACCAGATCCAGAAGCGAGAAGGGTTGCTCAGCCTGCGGATCAACGAGCTGACGTCGCTGCACAACTCCAGCTGGGGCACCGGAGCCGACCCCTACCGGCAGGACAGCGAGATTCCCTACGAGGCGATGATCCAGAAGGCGACGGAGCTCGCCGCGATCCTCGACGTGAACATCTTGCGCAAGATCATCGGCGAACGGTACGTCAAGGACATCCTGACCATCGTTACCCTGGAGCGGGAGCGCGAGAACGACGAGGTGGAAGAAGGGGCCAAACCCTGGCAGAGCTCTCTGCGCCAGCACCTGCCGAAGCATCTGCACTCCCTGATTCCCCTGCTCTACGACGAGGATCTGCAAAACTACCTCAGCCTGCTGCTGGGCTCGGTGTTCAAACGTGCCTCGCTGGTCTTGCAGCGCCGCAAGGAGCAGGAGGCGGCCGAGCAGCAGCTCGAAGAGCTTTTCGAGAGTGATCCGAATGCCACACCGGTTTTCGACCTCGGGGTCGACGAGAACGCCCCCGATTTCGACCCCGACGAGAGCTTCGCCGAAACGTCGGAGCCCTGGGACGAGGGCGAGGCGGTCGTCCCGGAGGAGCCGGAGATCGATTTCTCGCCGCTGGAAGCGGCGGAAAACGCCCTCTCGGGCGAGCTCACCTTCGAGCCCGAGCCGGAATCCACGGCCATGCCCGAGCCCGAGGTCGAGCTCGGGCACCTCTCGGAGATCGACGGCGTGCTGGAGTCGGACCTGGAGGTCGAGTTCACCTCCGATCTGGGATCGGAACCGGTGCCGATTCCAGAACCGGAGCCGGTTCCCGACGGCCCCTCGAACGACGAAAAGCTGGTGGCTCTACGGAATCTCGAGGAGATTTTGCAGTCGGTCCTGTCGCGGTCGAACTCCCATCGCAAATCCTTCGAGCTGGTGCATCGCCTCCTCAAGCTGGGCAAGACGGTGCCCCCCGCGATGCTGGAGTCCATGCATCCCTATCTCTACGACCTCATGAACCTGCTGATCCCCCACCTGCACAACCTGCCCGAGATCGACGAGGTCCCCAGCGATCTCGGCGCCCAGCTGATCGAGCACTGCACCTTCCTCTGCAACAAAGACCTCGGCCCCGAACAGCTGCGGAAACAGGTGCCCGACACCATGGCCCGCCTCATGCGCATGCTCGATGCCCTGAGCGCCACTTCCGGCAACCTGATCCGTCAGCTCGCGCGCTGAAGCAGGCGTCCGGGTCGGCCTTCGCTCACTCCTCCTCGGTGATTCCCGCGAGGGACTCCACCAGGCTCTTCTCTCCCTGGAGCGCGAGGCGCTGCTGGTAGAGCTCGAGCCCGATCAGGCCGCCGAGCTCTTCGCCGCCGCCGGCCCGCCCGGGGCCGCCGTGGAGCAGCTGCGGCAGGGCCGAGCCCGAGCCGAAGGCCGCCGGGGCCGAGCCCTCGGAGCCGATGTAGAGGCGGCCGGTGGAGGCTCCTCCGTGGCGGATCAGGTCGGCGATCCAGTCGCGATCGTCGCTGTAGACCGAGGTCACCAGCGTGCCGCCGCCGCGGGCCACCACCGCCGCCGCTTCCGCCGGCTCGCCGGAGATCGGCAGCAGGGTGGCCACCGGGCCGAAGACCTCTCGCTGGTGGACCGCCCCGCCGTCGGCGGAGTCGGCCCGCAGCAGGGTCGGCGCGAAGAAATACCCTTTGCCGGCGGGGTTCGAGGCGCCGTCGATCCGGGCGCCGTTGCCGAGGACCAGCCGGGCTTCGGTGGCCAGCTCCTCCACGCCGAGGGTGGCGTCGGTGAGCTGATGGGCGGTGGTGAGGGGGCCCATGGTCACCTCCGCGTCGGCGGGGTTGCCGGTCACCGTGCGGCCGAGGCGCGCGATCAGGGCCTCCTGCACGTCGTCGAGCCTCGCTGTCGGCGCGAGGATCCGGCGTACCGCGGTGCATTTCTGGCCGGTCTTCTGGGTCATCTCCCGGGCTACATCCTTGACGAAGAGCTTCCAGGCGGCGCTGCCCGGCTCCACGTCGGGTCCCAGGACCGCTGCGTTCAGGCTGTCGGCCTCCACGTTCACTCGCACCCGAGCCTGCTGCACCGCCGGCCGCAGGCGCAGGGTGTCGGCGGTGTCGGCGGAGCCGGTGAAGGCCAGCACGTCGTCGGGGCCGAGGTGGTCGAGCAGGTCGCCGGTGGAGCCGCAGATCAGCTGCAAGGCCCCTTCCGGCAGGGCGCCGGTGTCGATGGCGATCTCCAGGCAGCGTTCGGTCACCAGAGCCGTGGCGGTGGCCGGCTTGGTGATCACCGGCATGCCGGCGAGCAGGGCGCAGGCAGCCTTTTCGGCAAAACCCCAGGCTGGGAAGTTGAAAGCGTTGATGTGTACTGCCACCCCGGGCCGCGGAAAGGTCACGTGCTGTCCCCAGAGAGCCTCCGTGCGGGCCAGCTGCACGCCGTCGCCGATGGCGCGTAGGGAACCGGAGCCGAGGCGTTTGGCCAGGCTGCCGTAATAGGCCAGGGTGCCCGAGGCGCCGTCGATGTCGAAGGAGCCGTCGGCCTCGGTGGTGCCGGCGTTGCGGCGCGAAAGGTCGAGCAGCTCGTCGCGATGTTCCCGCAAGGCCTTCGAGATCGCCTTGAGCATCTGACCTCGCTCGGCGTAGGAGAGGGCGCGCAGTACCGGGCCGCCGGTTGTTCTCGCGTGGGCCAGGACCTCGGAGAAATCGATGCCGGCGCTCGAGACCTGGGCGATCTCTTCTTCGGTCGATGGATCGACCAGGGGCACCAGCCCGCTGGACGCCTGGTGCCAGGCACCTCGTACATAGCTGCGAACGATCTTCATGGGTATCTCCTGGCCGGCCGTTTCCGAGGCCGGCAGCGTTTGGATCGAAGGGTGTCGTGGGCGTCAGCCGTAGGCTTTCTACCTTTTCCGGCAGCACCTCTCGTGTCAAGGCCCGGGATGTCCGGTTTTTCCTGGATGGGCCAGAGGACCGGCGAGGTAAGATCGAGCCACCATGGGATGGCTCAAAAAACTTCTCTTCTTTCTCCTCAGCGGGATCGCCTGCATCTTGCTCGCCCTCTTCGCCGTTCGTTCCTCGGGGCACCGATTGCTCGTGAGCGACATCCCCCGCGAGCTGGTGGAGCCGGTGGGGCCCATGAGCTTCGAGGAGCGTCCCGAGCAGGGGCCCCTGGCGCGGGTGGAAGAGTCCGAGGTGAAGAACCTGATCTTCCTCATCGGCGACGGCATGGGGCCTTCGCACATCATGGCGGCCCGAGCCGAGCTGGTGGGCCTCAACGGCCGCCTGTGGCTCGAACGAATGCCCGTGGCCTCTTTGATCTCCACCCACGCGATCACCTCCCTGGGCACCGACAGCGCGGCCGGAGCCACCTCCCTGGCCACCGGTTTCAAGACCCGCCCCGGACGCCTGGGGGTCGATCGCGACAACAACCCTCTGCGAACCCTGGTCGAGGCCGCGGAAGAGCGGGGAATGGCCACCGGCCTGGTCACCGATTCCTACCTCTGGGACGCTACCCTCTCCGGTTTTTCGGTGCACGTGAAGTCGCGTCGTATGTCTGCCGAGATCCTGCAGCAGATGGCCGGCTCCGGGGTGGAGGTCTTGATCGGGGAGCGGGAAGATCTGAGCGAGGAAGAAGAGACGGAGATGAAGCGGGCCTTCACCGCCGCCGGCTACGCCCTGGCCTACGACTGGGATTCCCTCGGCGCGGCCCTCTCCGATCCCGGTGGCGGGCCCCTGGTGGGGATTCTCGATGAAAAGCAGATCCCCGATCCGGCCCGAGAGCCCGGTCTCGTCCAGCTCGCCGAGGGTGCCCTGGCGCGCCTCTCCCGGGCCGAGAACGGCTTCTTTCTGGTGGTGGAGACCGAAGAGACCGACACCGCCTCGCACCACAACAACTTCCCCCGCATGATCGCCGGCATCGAGGCCCTCGATCAGGTCGCCGCTCTCGTCCTCGAGTTCGCCCAGCAGAACGGCGAAACCCTCGTGCTCGCCACCGCCGATCACGAGACCGGTGGCCTCGCCCTGCTCAACGCCAGCCCCGGCAACCCCATGGAAGTGCGCTGGGGCACCGTCGGCCACACCGCCAGCCCCGTACCCCTCTACGCCTACGGCCCGGGTGCCGAAGCGCTCAGCGCCGCCCGCGACAACACCGACATCGCACCGATCCTGGCGGGGTTACTCGGTTTCGACTGGTAGCCGCTCCGCAATCCGCCGCGCGATGTGCTCGAGGATCAGGGTCTGGCCGCGGTGGGTGAAGTGGCAGCAGTCGTCGATGTAGACGGGCTCGGGCTCGGCGTCGAGAAGATGGGTCAGGGACTCGGCGAAGAGGCCGTCTTCGCGTAGGGATTCGGCGGCGGCGAGCAGGACGGGGTAGCCGCGCTCGACGTGTTGGCGGTAGGGGGTGAGGGGGGAGAAGGCGACCTTGGCTTCTTCGGGGGTGAAGCTGCGCTCGGTGGGGAAATACTGGTTGGGCTGGAC
>CAZMEL010000213.1:0-13873 GCA_964565225.1 uncultured Thermoanaerobaculia bacterium
CTTCTGGGGGCCTCCCGGCACCGGCAAGACGACCCTGGCGCAGCTGGTGGCGGGAGAGACGTCGAGCCGTTTCGTGCCCTTCTCGGCCGTGACCTCCGGCATCAAGGATGTGAAGCTGGTCATGGCCGATGCGGCGAAATTCCGCCGCGCCACGTCTCGCCGCACGGTGCTCTTCGTCGACGAGATCCATCGTTTCAACCGTGCCCAGCAAGATGCCTTTCTCCCCTACGTGGAGAAGGGAGACATCGTGCTGGTGGGGGCGACCACGGAGAATCCTTCGTTCGAGATCAACGGCGCCCTGCTCTCGCGGTGCCGGGTGGTGATTCTCCAGGCTCTGAGCCCCGAGGCGGTGGAGCAGCTTCTGCGCCGCGCCCTCGGCGACTCGGAACGCGGCCTGGCCGAGAAGCCTCTACCCGAGGTGCGCGATGCAGCCCTGCAGTCGATCGCCCAGCTGGCCGCAGGAGATGGCCGCCGGGCCCTGAATCTGCTCGAGCAGGTCGTGGTCGATTGCCTCTCCGCCGGTCTCGATCCGATCGACGAGGAGGCCGTGGCCAAGCTCGCCCAGCGCAAGATCCTGCTCTACGACAAGGCGGGCGAAGAGCATTTCAACCTCATCTCGGCGCTGCACAAGGCCCTGCGCGACAGCGACCCCGACGGGGCGCTGTACTGGCTCACTCGCATGCTCGAAGCCGGGGAGGAACCCAAGTACATCGCCCGCCGGCTGGCGCGTTTCGCCAGTGAGGACATCGGGCTCGCCGATCCTCGCGCCCTGCGCCAGGCGCTCGACGCCTGGGAGGCCTTCGAGCGCCTCGGGTCCCCGGAGGGGGATCTCGCGTTGGCCCAGGCCACCCTCTACCTAGCCCTGGCCCCCAAGAGCAATGCCGTCTACAAGGCTTTCGGCGAAGCACGCCGGCTCGTCGCCGAGCGCCCGGCCGATCCCGTGCCGATGGAGATCCGCAACGCTCCGACCCGATTCATGAAAGACGTCGGCTACGGCGCGGGTTATGTCTACGCCCACGACACCGAAGAAGGCACCGCCGGCCTCGACTGCCTTCCCGAGGCCCTGCGCGGTACGGAGCTCTACCATCCGACGGGGCGGGGTATCGAGGCGCGGTACCGCGAGCGGGTGGCGCAGATCCGCCAGCTGCGCCGGGACATGGCGCAGCGGCGACGCGAGGGGTCGTCGTGATCCAGCACCTCAAGACCCGGCTGGCCCAGGCGTTCTGGAGTCGTCGTTTCCGCGCCGGCTGGCCCCACACGTGGATGCACGAGGAGATCGTGCGCCGGTACATCAATCGCTCGGTGAGCGGTGATCCCCACCGCTGGCCCATGGAGTGGTTCGCCGAGCGCTACGCCCGGCAACCGTTCGTCCGCGGCGTGAGCCTGGGCAGTGGGGAAGGCGCCCTCGAACGCGACATCGCCGCCAAGGGAATCTGCCGTTCCATGGTGGGGGTCGATCTCTCCCCCGCGGCGGTGGAGAAGGCCGCCGAGCGGGCGAAGGCGGCCGGCTGGCAGACGATCGAGTACCAGCGGGGCGACATGAATCAGCTCGTGCTACCGGAGAGTCACTTCGAGATCGCCTTCTTCCACCAGAGCCTGCACCACGTCGAGCGGCTCGACACCTGCCTGTGTGCCGTGGCCGCGGCCCTGGTGCCCGAAGGCCTCCTCTATCTCGACGAATACATCGGCCCGTCTCGTGGCGACTGGCGCCAAGAGCTGATCGCCGAAGCCGAGCGTTTCTACCGGACCCTGCCCGCCGCCGTGCGGCGGAGCCGCCGGGTCACCCTGCCCGTCGACTGGCGCGATCCATCGGAGGCCATTCGTTCGGGGGAAATCGTCGCGTCCCTCGAAAAATACTTCGAGATCGAGGAACGTCGCGACTACGGCGGCAACCTGCTCTCCGTCCTCTATCCCCACCTGGCCCTCGATTCCCTCGAGCCTTCGGATCGCGAGAGCCTCCTCGAAGGGCTCATCGCCGCCGAGGAAGAGCACCTGGCCGCGGGGGCGTCGTCCTACTACTCGGTGATCGTGGCCCGACTGCGCTGAGCTCGTCCGCTGTACCTTGTCAGATTCTCTCGGGAGATCGAGGCGTCGTTCCTTCCGCCAGGCCTCGAAGGGTCGCGTCGGCTGCGGCTAGAAAGGGAGCAGAGGCTGGCGGGCCTCGAGGGAAAGGAGCCAGCGTTTCATGTCGAGCCCGCCGCCGAAGCCGCCGAGGCGTCCGCCGCTGGCCACCACCCGGTGGCAGGGAATCACCAGTGGAATGGGGTTGGCGCCACAAGCGTTTCCCACCGCCTGGCTGGCGCCGGGCTGGCCGAGCCGGCGGGCCATCTCGCCGTAGGTCCGGGTCGTGCCGAAGGGAATCTCCGACATCAGATCCCAGACCCTGCGCTGGAAATCCTGCCCTCGAGCTTCGAGGGGCAGGTCGAAGGTCTCGAGCTCGCCGCGTAGATACGCCTCGACCTGGCGCCGGGTCTCCTGGCACAGGGCATTGGCAGCCGCGGAGCCGGAGTGATCCTCACGAATCGCCTGGCGCAGGCTGATCCGCAGCACGGCGTCGGCATTGGCCTCCACGCCGAGCAGCCCGATCGGGCTGTCGAAGACCAGGCGGGCCATCTCCTCGGGCTCTTTGGAAACAGGGGCGGAATCCATGGACCGATTCTACCGGCTGTTCTACGTGCCCGTTTCTATGGGTCGGGTCTCAAGCCCGTTCGAGGACCATGGAGAAGCCGAGGCCACCCCCGGCGCAGATCGAGACGAAGGCGGTTTCGAGGTCGCGTTCGGCGAGGCCGTGGGCGGCCTGGCCGATGACCCGGGCGCCGGTGGCGCCGAAGGGGTGGCCCATGGCGATCGAGCCGCCGTCGGGGTTGAGCTTGTCGAGGTCCACGGTGCCGATCGGCTCGCTGAGGCCGAGGGAGTCGGCATGCTCCTGGCTCTCGAAGCGGCGCAGGGTGGCCAGCACCTGGCTGGCGAAGGCCTCGTGCATCTCGATCAGGTCCATGTCGGCGAGGCGCATGCCGGCCCGGCGCAGGGCGATGGGGGCGGAGTAGGTGGGGCCCAGGAGCAGGTGCTCTTTCTGGATGTCGATCGCGGCAATGGCGTAGGAGCGCACGAAGGCCAGGGGCTCGTAGCCGAGCGCGCGGGCCTTCTCTTCGCTCATCAGCAGAACGGCGGCGGCGCCATCGGTGAGCGGGCTGGAGTTGCCGGCGGTCACGGTACCGTAGGAGCGGTCGAAGACCGGGCGGAGCCGCGAGAGCTGCTCCAGGTCGGTGTCGGGTCGGAGATCGGTGTCGGTGTCGACGGGATGGTCGAAGCCGGGGGGAACGTGTTGGGTCGAGACCTGCATCCGCAGGCGCCCTTCCTCGTAGGCACGGGCCGCCCGGTGGTGACTCTCGAGAGCCCAGCTGTCCTGCTCGGCGCGGGGAATCTGCAGATCCTTGGCCATCAGCTCCGCGTGTTGCCCCATGCTCTTGCCGGTGGTGGGCTCGTTGATGCCCGGCACCTCGGGTTTGAGGTCGGCGAAGGAGAGGCCACGAAAAGCTTGCAGCCTCGCGCCCAGGGCCTTGGCCTTGGAGGCGGCCTGCAGGGTGTGGGTGAACTGCTTGGAGAAGAGCACCTGATTCTCCGACAAGCTCTCGACGCCGCCCGCCACCACCACGTCGGCGTGGCCGAGGGCGATCTCGTTGGCGGCATCGACCAGGCCCCGGGCGCTGGATGCGCAGTAGAACTGCACCGTCGTGGCCGGCACGGTCGAGGGCAACACGCTGCGGAACACCACCTCGCGACCCACGTGGGGGCCGTCGGCCGGAGCGGCCACACAGCCGAAGATCAGCTGGTCGACCTCGCCCGGATCCAGATCCGATCGCTGCATCAGGGCATTGACGGCAGCGGCGCCGAGATCGGCCGAGCCGAGGTCGCGAAAGACCGTCCAGGCCCGGGCGAAGGGGGTTCGTGCGGCGGCGATGATCGCTACCCGCCGGCCGTCTCCATTGGTCGAAAAACCCACCTGCTCCGTTCGTTCAGAGGTCGAGAAGTTGTGCCGCGTCACGGCGGTGATTGCCGCGTCACGGCGTAACATAAGGTAGCCGGACCGCAATTTCTTGTCAAGGTGCGGCAAGATCCCGGGTGCTCTTGACACGGTGCGGCGTAGATTCGTAGCATCGTGGGAACCGGTAATCCGGCATGCCTTGACGTACCTACCCGAGGACCCGCCGCCGATTCGGGTCCGCAGAGCCCATAGGAGCCTCCGATGAGCGAGCAGATCTCTTCCGACGAGACCCCGGAAGCCGAGACCGGATCCACCGGCGCGGCGTCACCTGCCCCCGGTCAGGTGAATATCGAGGACGGGATCGCCTGGGTCCATCTGAACGATCCCGAAAAGAGCGTCAACACCCTTTCGACCCGCTACTTCCAGTGGTTCGAGCAGCAGATCGCCGAGCTGGCCGGCGAATCGCTCCGGGCCCTGGTCTTCATTTCCGACAAGCCGGGGTATTTCATCGTCGGCGCCGACATCGAGGAGCTCGGCGCCTTCACCGACCCCCGCGAGGTGCACGATCTCATCGCCCGGGGCCACCAGCTGGTCGGGCGGTTCGCCGAGCTTCCCTTTCCCGTGATCGCGGCGATCGACGGGGTCTGCCTCGGCGGCGGATTGGAGCTGGCCCTGGCCTGTGACATACGGATCGCAACCGATGCCTCCCACACCAAGCTCGGCCTCCCGGAAGTACAGCTCGGTCTTTTTCCCGGTCTCGGGGGAACCCAGCGTCTGCCGCGGCTGATCGGCGTGCCCGCCGCGCTCGACCTGATCCTCACCGGCAAGCAGATCCCCGCCAAGAAGGCCTACAAGCTGGGCCTGGTCGACGAGATCTGCCATCCCCTGGCTCTGCGCCAGGCCGTCCAGCGGGCGGTGGGCAAGGGGAAGCCGGGCCGCAAATCGAGAGACAAGAGCCGGAAGAGCTCGGGCGGTTTCTTCAAGAAGGCCACCGATCTGCTCGCTCGAACCCCCGGTGCCAAGCGGCTGGTGTACGACAAGGCCCGCGACACCGTGCTGAAGAAGTCGGGTGGCCACTATCCCGCACCTCTACGGGCCCTGGAGGTCGTCGAGGAAGGCATGACCCTGCCGCTCGACGAGGCGCTCGACCTCGAAGCCCGGGTGTTCTCGGAGCTGGTAGTCACCGATGTCGCCAAGGGGTTGATCTCGATCTTCTTCGCCAAGAACGATGTCGAGGGCCGCGCGAACCGTCTCGCCAAGTCGGCGCGCAAGGTCGACCGGGTCGGTGTGCTGGGCGCCGGCTTCATGGGGGCCGGAGTGGCCCAGGTTCTGGCCCACAAGGGCTACGAGGTTCTGTTGAAAGACCGCGACCACGCCGGTCTGAGCCGCGGCCTCGCCCAGTGCAACGAGCTCTTCGCCAAGATGGTGAAGCGGCGCAAATATCGGCCGATCGAGCAGAAGCTCGCCATGAGCCGGATTCTTCCCCGGGTCGACTACTCCGGTTTCGGCCGGGTGCCCTTCGTGGTCGAGGCGGTGTTCGAAGACGTGGCGATCAAGCACAAAGTCATTCAGGAGACCGAGGCCGCCGGCCCCGACGACCTGATCTTCGCGTCCAACACCTCCACCATCCCCATCGCCCGGCTCGCCGAGGCCAGCAAGCGGCCCGAGAACTTCATCGGTATGCATTTCTTCAGCCCGGTGCACAAGATGCCGCTGCTGGAGATCATCAAGACTCCCCAGACCTCCGAAGAGACCCTGGCCACCACGGTCGACATCGGCCGCAAGATGGGCAAGACGGTGATCGTCGTCAACGACGGTCCCGGGTTCTTCACCAGCCGGGTGCTCGGGCCCTTCGTCAACGAGGCCCTCTGGTGCCTGGCCCAGGGCGCCTCGATCCAGCAGATCGATCGCGCCCTCACCGGCTGGGGCTGGCCCGTCGGCCCGCTGGCGCTGCTCGACGAGGTCGGTATCGACATCGCCAACCACGCCGGGCAGGTGATGATCGAATACGCCGGAGACCGGGTGGCCACCTCGCCGGTCTTCGAGCAGATGATCCAGGCGGGCCGCCTCGGTCGCAAGGGCGGTCGTGGCTTCTACGACTACCGCTCCAAGCCGAAGCGGGTCGACAAGGCCGTGTACGACCTGATCGGCTGGGAAGAGGCGGAGATCGACGATCTCGAGATCATCGAGCGCTGCTGGCTGCAGATGCTCAACGAAACCGCCCTCTGTATCGAAGACGGCATCATCGAGAATCCCACCGATATCGACATCGGCGTCATTTTCGGCTTCGGTTTCCCGCCCTTCCGCGGCGGCATCCTGCGCGAGGCCGACAAGCAGGGCCTCGACTATGTGGTCGCCCGCCTCGAAGACTACGCCGAGGCCTACGGCGAGCGTCTCGCTCCCGCTCAGCTCCTACGGGACATGGCGATGCAGGGCAAGACCTTTCACGGCGACTGAGCGTCGGACTCCCTGCACAGCCGGCGCGACCCCTTCGAGGCCTGCGGAAGGAACGCCGACTCGACCCCATCGAGAAAATCCGACTCTGTCGGATTACCAAGAAAAAGCCCTTCGAAGACTCGAAGGGCTTTTTTCTTGGGGGCCCGCCAGTGCCGACGGAGACCGGTGACCGCTCTACATGTAGTTGCCGGTCACTGCGGCATAGATCAGCACGATCGCTACCGCCACCGGGCAGACGAAGCGCACCATGAAGGCCCAGATGCCCGCGGCGGGAAGCCTTCCGCCGTCTTCCATCTCGGCGATCGCGTTCGGGATGCCCCACTTCCAGGCGACGAAAATGCAGATGAACACCGCGCCGATGCTGAGGCAGTAGTTGCCGAAGATGATATTCGCCAGGCTGAGAAAGTCCCCTCCAGGAAGGGACATCTGCGACAGGAAACCGACCGCGCCCTGGGAGAGGGCGCTCGGAACGGCCAGAACGAAGCAGGCAAGGCCGAGCAGCCAGGTGGCCTTGTCTCGGGACCAGCCCTTTTCGTCGACGAAGTAGGAGACGATCACCTCGAGCAGGCTGATGGTCGAGGTCAGGGCGGCGATGGCCAGCAGAGCGTAGAAGGCCACGCCGAAGAGGCTGCCCGCGGGCATGGTCTGGAAGATGGTCGGCACGACCACGAAGACGAGGCCCGGGCCGGCCGCCGGATCGGCACCCGCATGGAACAGGGCGGGGAAGATGATCAGGCCGCCGAGCAGGGCGATCAAGGTGTCGCAAAAGGCGACGATCACGCCCGAGGTCGGCAGGTTCTCGTTCTTGGAAAGGTAGGATCCGTAGGTGATCATCGCACCCATGCCGATGCTCAGGCTGAAGAGTGCCTGGCCGAGAGCGCTGATCACGGCCTCCTGGGTGAGCTTGGAGGCATCGAAATGAAAGAGGAACTCGAGCCCTTCCGAGGCGCCCTCGAGCGTCACGGAACGTCCGGCCATGATCAGCAAGATCACGAAGAAGATCGGCATCAGGATCTTCGCTGCCCGCTCGATGCCAGAGCTCACCCCGCGGCGGACCACCAGCACGGTCAAGAGCAGAAAGACGAAGGTCAGGAAGATCAGCAACCCGCCGTTGGAGGTGAGCTCGCCGAAGATGGCCCCGCTCTGCTCACTCGTCAGACCTTGGGCAAAACGACCGGAGAGAGCGAGGAACAGATAGTAGATCGTCCACCCGGCGATGACGCTGTAGAACGAGAGGATGCCGAATCCGGTCAGCACGCCGAGGCCGCCTACCAGGAACCAGGGGCCTCCGGGCACCAGTTTCTTGAAGGCGCCCACCGTGCTGCGCTGGCTCGCCCGACCCATCGACAGCTCCGAGAGCAGGACGGGGACACCGATCAGGGCCACGAAGAAGAGGTAGAGCAGCACGAACGCGCCGCCGCCGTATTGGCCGGCCGTGTAGGGGAACCGCCAGATGTTTCCGAGCCCGATAGCGGAGCCCGCTGCCGCGAGAATGAAACCCATGCGGGATCCCCAGTGACCACGACTCGAAACGCTCGACTGCACGGTTGCTACCTCCTTGGCCTCGCCGGGCTCGGATGGTCCCGAATTCTCGAGCGAAAAAGGTCGGGCTCCGAGACCTCGGGATCGATGCTGAATGCGGGATGCTTCGGCGGATGATACTACAATTACAAAGCCATCTGATGGTAGAGTGGGGCGGTCGTCGATTTGCGGTCTGCCCCGGTCTGATTCTCCAGGCCAGTCGCTGCTCGTCCCGCCCCATCGCGCCGATCCAGGGATCGGCCCAGGCTACTGACAAGCTTTTGCCAGCCGTATGTGATGTATCCGGCTCGAGATCGTCGAAGCCTCTCCGAATTTCTTCCCACTACATACTTCATCTTTGAAATAGAGCCGTAATGAATTCTTCTCACGAGACCGAAGACACCAGCACCGATATCTCGAATCTGAACATACCCAAGCGCTCCCGGCCCGGCCTCTCCCTGATCGTCGAGGAAGGCCACTTCGGCATCTGCAGACTCGAGCCCAACGTCTGGATTCCCGCCTGGGTTCGCCCGTCGAGCTTCTCTTCCATCTGCCGCAGTCGCGATGAGCTGTCGATCGTATGTGAAGAACGCTTGATTCCGGAGGGAGTCCGTTGCGAAAAAGGCTGGCGCGCCATTCGGGTTGCCGGAACTCTGGACTTCTCGCTGATCGGAGTCCTGGACTCCCTGGCCCGGCCTCTGACCGAAGCCAAGGTCAGTATCTTCTGTGTGTCCACGTTCGACACCGATTACCTGCTGGTGCGCGACAAGCTCCTGGCTCGTGCAATGGCCACCCTGACCGAGGCCGGTCACGTCTTTGCCGACCCCGCCGCCGACACGGACGACCCTGCTACCTCGGCGGCCGCCACCGAGCCCGCCGAAGAAGAATCCTCTTCGGAAGAGGCGGAAGCCGAGGCGAGCCGCGAGACCGGAGACGAAGAATCCCGAGCGGAGCAAGAGCCGGCTGCAGACGCCGCACCCGAGGAGGCCGCCCCCTCGGATTCCCCTCGGCAATCCAAAGATCGGGTCTCCGAAGCTCTGGCCGAGCTCGGAGCGGCACTGAAGCCCCCCTCGAAGCACCGCAAGCCGGAAGCGAAAGACTCTCGCGAGAGCACGGCCGACGAGCCGGAGCCCTCGGTCGACGACTTCGAGGCCCCTTCCTCTCGGGTCTTGGAAGACGACGAAGACCTCGAGATCGAGATCGAGGTCGAGGAAGACGACGAGCTCGGTGGCGGAATGTTCACCGGCGGCATCCCGCAGCATCCGGTGGAGCTGACGGACAAGAGCTTCGGCCATCTCGGCCTCAGCAATCCGATTCTCGAGACTGTGCACCGGGTGGGATTCGTCCACCCGACTCCGATCCAGGCAAAGGTGATCCCCGAGGCCCTCAAGGGAAGTGATGTCATCGGCCTGGCAGAGACCGGCTCGGGCAAGACCGGCGCCTTCTGCCTGCCCCTGGCCGAGCGCCTCACCCACGGCAAGGGCGTGCGCGGATTGATTCTCTCACCGACCCGTGAGATCGCCCTCCAGACCAAATCTTTTCTCGACATCTTTGGCGAAGATCATTCGTTGCATACGGTGTTGCTCATCGGCGGCGTCAAGATGGGGCCCCAGATCAGCGGATTGCGCAAGAAGCCCGACATCCTGGTCGCGACTCCGGGTCGCCTGGCCGACCATCTGCGGCGTGGGAACGTCCGCCTCGACCAGCTCGAAGAGCTCGTGCTCGACGAGGCCGATCACATGCTCGACCTGGGTTTTCTTCCTCAGATCAAGGAGATCCTCGAGCAGGCGCCCAAGAAGCGCCACACGATGATGTTCTCGGCCACCATGCCGCCACCGATCGAGCGCTTGGCCCAGATGTTCATGAACGAGCCCGTACGGGTCGATATCCGGCCCGTGGGACAGGTCGCCGAAGGCATCGAGCACCGGCTCTACCTGGTGCGCGACGAAGACCGCAAGGCCTGCATGCTCGCCCTGCTGCGCGAGCTCACAGGCAGCACCTTGATCTTCACCCGTCGCAAGGTGTACACCGAGTGGCTGGCACGCCAGCTCGAGCTCGCGGATCTGGCGGTCGAGCGCATTCACTCGGATCGCACCCAGGCGCAGCGGGTCAAGGCGCTGCGCGGCTTCCGCGAAGGCCGGTACCGGATCCTGGTGGCGACCGATGTCGCCGCCCGCGGGATCGACGTGCCGCGCATCGAGCACGTGATCAACTACGGGCTGCCGGAAACCATCGAAGACTACGTACACCGGGCCGGTCGCACCGCCCGGGGCAACTCCCTGGGGATCGTCTCCTCCATCGGCACCTGGCAGGACAAGATCATGGTGCGCGAGATCGAACGGACCCTGAATATCAAGATGCCCAGGTGCACCGTCGAAGGAGTCGAGCCCTACGTCGAGCTGCCGAAGCGCCGCACGGTTCGTCGGCGCCGGCTGCTCTGATCTTCTACATCTTGCTGTAGTTGGGGCCGCCTCCGCCCTCCGGCGGCACCCAAGTGATCACCTCGTAGGGATCCATGATGTCGCAGGTCTTGCAGTGTACGCAGTTGCTGGCGTTGATCTGCAGGCGCTTGCCGGTAGGATGCTCCGCGTCGTCCACGATCTCGTAGACGTTGGCGGGGCAGAACCGCTGGCAGGGGCTGTCGTACTCCACCGCGCATCTGGTCACGCAGAGCTCGGTGTCGGCCACTTTCAGGTGCACCGGCTGGTTTTCCTCGTGTGCGGTGCCCGAGTTGTAGACATCGGCCAGCTTGTCGAAGGTCAGCTCGCCGTCGTAGGCCATGGTCTCGGCCTCGCGCCGCGGACCGCTCTCCTGGTCGAGTCGGCGCATCCGCTCATGCCCCGGCTCCGTGTGCAGGCGGTTCTTGAAGCCCCAGCCCCGGCCTCCGGTCACCATGCCGATCCCGGCCTGGAACATGCCGCCCCAGACACCCTTGTCGAACGCCTGGTGGAAGTTGCGTACCGGCCACATCTCGTCGCGGATCCAGCTCTCCTCCACCTTCTTCTGGAATCGGGCCAGCCGCTCCTCGGTGATCCCGCCTTCCTTCAGCGCTTCGAAGATCGTTTCGGCGGCCACCATGCCGCTCTTCATCGCCAGGTGGATTCCCTTCAGCTTCTGGCTGTTCAGGAAACCCCCGGAGTCGCCGGTGATCAGGAACCCGTCGCCGTGAGATCTCGGCATCGAAAACCAGCCGCCCTCGGGAATCGCCTTGGCGCCGTAGAACGTCATCTTGCCGCCGGCCAGGAGATCCTTCACCCACGGCTGGGTCTTGAATTTCTGGAAGGCCAGATGGGGATCGAAGAGCGGGTCATTGTAGTGCAGGCCCACCACCAGGCCGACGATCACCTGATCGTCCTTCATGCCGTACACGAAACCGCCGCCGAAGGTATCGAAGTCGAGCGGGAAACCCAGCGTATGCGCCACGAAGCCCGGCTCGATCCGCCCGGCGGGCACCTCCCAGATCTCCTTCAGGCCAATGGCGTAGACCTGTGGATTCTTGCCCTCGTTCAGGTCGAATCTCTGCTCCAGCTGCTTCGCCAGCGTGCCGCGGGGGCCTTCCCCCAGCACCACCACCTGGGAGTGGATGTCGACCCCGGGCTCGAAGTTGCTCTTGGGTTTGCCCTCGTGGCCCAGGCCGCGGTCGCCCGTGCGAACGCCGATCACCTTGTGTTTGCCATCGGCCTCGTCGAACAGCACCTCCGTGGCCGGAAACTCGCAAAAAATGTCGACCTCGGCATCCTCCACCTGGGGCGCCAGCCACTTCAGCAGCTTGCCCAGAGAGGCCACGTAGCGTCCCTTGTTGCGTAGGGGTGGCGGAATCGGCAGAGAGACCGTCTTCTTCTCCGTCATGAAGAAGAACTTCTCGTCCTCCACCTTGCCCTCGAAGGGCGCCTCCTCCCAGGTCTCCGGCAGCAGCTCCTGCAGTGCCCGGGGATCGACCACCGCCCCCGAGAGCGCATGGCTGCCGATCTCCTGCCCCTTCTCCAGGATCGCCATCGCCACCTCGATCGGCTCTCCCTCACCCTTGTCGTTGTGCTCTGCGATCAATCGGGCCAGGTGATAGGCCCCGGCCAGGCTCGCTGGTCCCGCCCCCACGAAGAGGACGTCGATATCTAGAACCTCACGTTCGTCGGACATGAGTCGTGCTCCTTACAGGTCGCTCCAATCGTCGGATCGAGCTGGATCGTACCAAACCCCGCATCGATACGGCATGGAGTCTTTACAAGATCCCCACCAAGCATTAGGATTTGCGCCCTTGCGGGCCGACGTAGCTCAGTTGGTTAGAGCACCTGATTGTGGATCAGGGGGTCCCCCGTTCAAGTCGGGGCGTCGGTACCAACCGTAAGTCACTCCAAACAAATAGAGTTAGAGGAAGGTGAAGATCCTCCGCCAGGAGGATCTCGGGCCATTTTTGCGTCCCTGGGTTGCGCCTGGGTGACGAGTCGTGGACATGGACTCCTTCTAGAGCAGGCAACCTCCGAGGTGGCTGGGCGATGAGCCCCGGGCCGAAGATGCCGCTGGCCCCGGCCCGGCGCCTGGCCGAGGCCCTGGTGCGCGAGCTCGAGCCGGCCTGTGAGCGGATCGAAATTGCCGGCTCGATCCGCAGGGGTGCTGATCACGTCGGCGATCTCGAGCTCTTGGCGATCCCCAGGCTCGAGGATCGCGTGGCGCCCGGCCAGACGTCTCTCCTCGTACTGCCTCCCACTACTGCTGATCTGAGGGGCGGGCGGATGACCTGGCCCTTCCCGATTCCCCAGCCCCGGAAACGGTCGAAGGCTCGGCGCCCGGGCCTTGCACACCGCTGGCGCGCCGCCTGGCGCGTACGCGCGCGCCACGCGCTGGACAGCGCTCTCTCCGGCCTGCTTTCCGTTCCCTCCCGATTCACCCAAAGCACTGATTTCAAGGGCCCGCGCGTACGCGCTGGGCTCGCGCTGGCGCGAACGCGCTGAGGGGCTCCGAATGCTGCAATACGGGATCGTCCACCAGAGCATTTTCGCCTCGAGCCTCGCCGGGATCCTCGACCCGGAGCTCAGGTATCCCGTCGCCCGGGCCGTCTTCATCGACCTGATCGTCTTGGCGGATGAAGAAGGCCAGGTGCACGAGACGGAAGAGGCCCTGGCCCGGCGTTTGAACCTCATTCACTGCCCGCAAGCGCTGTCTCGGGCCCTCGAGGTGCTTCAGAACCCCGATCCGTCGTCTCGATCGAAGGAGCACGGAGGGCGGCGGATCGCCCCGCTACCCGGCCGCGGATGGCAGATCATCAACTACCAGCTGTATGCGCGCCGGACCGGCCAGCGCGTACAGCGCGAAACCCCAGCGCGTACCCAGCGCGCAGAGCCAGCGCGTACGCGCTCCTATATAGATCTAGATATAGATCTAGAAAAGGCAAAGGAGCGCGCAGATCGCGCGCCGGCTGCTGCTGCTGGTGTGGATGAGGATCGAATCTACTGGTCGGGCATCTGGAATGCTCTCAAGATCCGATCCGGCAAGAAGAGGCTCTCGGGTTTCACAAGCTCGGAGAAAGCCATCGCTCTGCGTTGGAAGGCTGCCGGTATCGAGCTCTCGTTTGCAAGACAGGTGATCCTCTCCGACAGCCAGGCCCGGCGCTCGATCAAGTACTACGAGCACCGGGTCCCCGAGCACTGGCGAGAGCGGCCGCCGGAGCAGCTCGAGATTCCCTCGGTGTCTCCATCGGGAGCTCCCGTCCAGGATCCGGCACCGGCACCGGCACCGGCACCGGCACCGGCACCGGCACCGACCACCACACCCGCCCCCGCCACCGCGGAACCCCGAGAGCGATCCGTTGCCGAGGTCGCTCGGGTGGTGCTCGGCCGAGAGCTGAGGCCCGACGAGGAGGACGTCGCCTCGAAGTGGGACCACTCCTCGGGGGAGCGGGCGGCCTGTTGGCTG
>CAZMEL010000214.1:0-13821 GCA_964565225.1 uncultured Thermoanaerobaculia bacterium
GAATCAGCTGGTCTTCGCGGTCGTAGAGCTCGACCCGCACGTGGTACCGGAGAAGGCCGAACTCCTGCTCCGGCAAGGCCGTGCCGATCGAGAGGTGGTCGTCGTTGGCGGCGTTGATCTCTCCCGGAATGGCCCAGGTGAGAGGCCAGTCGGACCGCGCCAGCTCTCGCATCTCGAACCCCTGGATTCCGGATTCGGCATCGACCTCGACATACGGCCGTTCGCCTTCGAGGGTGAACCAGCGAATCTTGACCGGCAGACGATCCCAGGTCCGCAGGGTATCGGCCGGAACGGCTTCGCCGAAGAAGCTGAGCGCCTTGGCCTGGGTGTAGTACACCGGCTCGTCGTTGCGACCCTCGGCCTCCAGGATCGCGTGCACGCGAAACGGTGTGCCAACCGCGACCTCGGCAGGCCCCACATTCGCCACGCCGCTGTTCGCGACCTCGATCGCAACCCAGGCGGTGACCGGCTTCGGCGCCAGCTGCTCGCGCACCGTCGGCTGGAACAGGAGGCCCAGGGCAACGAGGGCGACCAGGAACACCAGGAGCCAGAACCATCGGTTCTGGCCTCCGGAGGAGCTCGAGCTCATGGTTTGGGTTCCTCCATCGGTAGTTTTCTCCGGCAACCTCGTTCGTCTGCGCACCTTGGATCCGAAGGCGACCCGGTGCCGCCGACTTCACGGGTTTGGACCGTCACCGGAATCCTACGGTTCCCTGTGTGGCGCAGGAGCTCTCGAAGCGTCGTCGCCCCGGTCTCGAAACGATCGAATCGAGAAAGTGCCCGAGGCGAGCCCGGCCCTCGTGCCGACAGCTCGGATCGGTGTAGGAAAGCTAGCCTTCCCGCAGCTCTTCGAGCCGGGACGAGACATCGCGGTAGTTGCTGTTCAGACCGTAGATCTCGACAAAGGTCTTGTAGGCCGCGTCGGAATCTCCCAGGGTGGCGTAGGCATTGCCCATCTCGTAGAGCAGCCCCATCGTGGCTTCTTCGGCAATGGTAGGGGCTTCCAGCCCCTTTCGGTACCAGCGGATGGCCAGCTCGGGGAGCCCCTTGTCGAGAAAGCAGAGCCCGAGCAACGAGCTGCAGTCGACAAGGTAACGTTCGTCCTTCGAGGCGAGCTGGAACTCGCCGATCGCCTCGTCGAGAAGCCCCATCTCGCGATAGGCGATGCCGAGATTGAAATGGGTGTCGTAGTCTTCCGGCGAGAGGTTGTCGGCAACCCCCTGCTTGAAGCCTTCGATGATCTCTTCGAGGCTCTGCTCCTGCGGATGCACGATTCCGTCGTCGTCGGCCAGCTCGTCCTCTGAAAGCTCTCGCTCCAGCTCCGCCGCGAGATCGAAGAAGTCGTCTTCCTCGTCGAAGATGGTCTCGACCGCGGCTTCGCGGCCGTCGGAGTCGGTTTCCACGTCTTCGAGCCAGCTCATCCCGGTCTCGTCGAGGGGATCCAGGGGAGAGCTCGCGGCGGCCGGCGCTTGTGGCTCGGAGGCGGCCGCGGCCACCGGCTCGTCGCTGGCCTCGTCGAACTCGAGCTCGTCGTCGAGCTCGTCGAGCCCCAGCTCGTCGACGAGGGAGATCAGCTTCTTGCCTGCAGAAGGAGGCCGCGCGCTCTCGCTCTCCGCCGGGCTCTCCGCCACCGGTGCCTCGGGTTCCGGCTCGGGAGCCTCCGTCGCTCCGACCGTGGCTACGGTCGAGTCGTCGCCGACCGAGGCTTCGGCGACTTCGGCGGGAGCGGATTCCGGGCTGGACGCCAGCTCGTCGAGGCTGAGGTCTTCGAGCAGCTGCGCAATTCGGTCGTCGCCGGGCAGCTTCTTCGCCGGCTGATGAACGACCCGATCTCCATCGAGGCGAAATCCCGCCTTGGCAAGCTCGGCTTCCACCTGCTCCCAGGGCTCGAGCTCTCCCGATTCGACCGCCAGACGCCGAATCTCGCTCGCCCCTCGGATCACCTCGGCGGATCGACCGCCCTCGAGGTTGAGACGCATCTCGAGCTGCAGGGCTTCGAGATTCTCGGGGCTCAGCTGCAGAAGATCCTCGAGCCGATCCTTGGCCTTCTCCGCCAGTCCGTATTTGGCGAAGACCCGAGCCTCGGCCAGGAGGTCTTCTTCCTTGCGGACGGCGGTCGGCGAGCCTCCCTCCCGCTGGGCAACGGCGGTTGCGCTCTCCGGGGCCGAGCTCGGCTCGGGCAGAGTGATGTCTGGAAGGGAGGAATCGAGATCGACCTCGTCGATTCCAATGTCGGAGTCCTCGGCCGTCGCTTCGACCGGAGGCTCCGGCGCTGCTGTTTCCGACGTTGCTGTCTCTATCGACGGCTCGGCAGCTGCTTCCGCCTCTGCCGGCGCCGGCAGCTCCTCCGACTCGGCGACGAGCTCCGGCTCGGCCAGTGTCTCCGGCTCGAGAGCGAGATCGACGTCCACCTCCTCGACCGAGGCACTGACGAGGGTCGCCGCCTCTTTTTCCAGCGATTCGAAGCGCACTGCCTCCGGAGCCGCTTCTTCGAAGGAAGAAACCGCCCTTCCCGCATCGATGGTGAGATCGCCGAGCTCGATTTCCTCTACTTCGTCGGCCTCGGGGACCACGGCCACCGGCTCGTGGCCCGCGGTAGCCTCGTCGTCGTCGAAGCGGATGTCCTCCAGGCCCGACAGGTCGGGTGTGAGATCATCGAGGACGCCCGAGGCTCCGGGCTCGAAGGGCTCGAGCTCTTCGGAATCGATCTCGAACGTCGGCTCGGTGCTCTCGCCTACCAGGTCTCCGGTCGAAACCTCCACGGGTTCGTCGGACTCCGCTACCTCGAGGTCCAGATCGCCCATGTCGTCGATCGACCAGTCGATCTCTACCGGCTCGGCGGGCTCCGTCTGGGGCAGGGTCGGCTCCGTGGCCACGTCTCCCAGAGACGGCTCGGCCGTGGCCGAATCCGCGGCCGGAGACACCTCGGGCTCCTCGTCACCGAAGCTCAGCTCACCGAAGGCGCTCTCTTCCAGGTCGAGGTCGAGCTCGAACTCGCCGGTCTCGCCGGTCGGCGGCGATTCGAGCATGTCGGCAGGCGGCGTGACCTGACTGTCGGGAATCTCGTCGTCGAAGAGGTCGAAAGTGAACGTCTCTTCGTTGGGATCGTCGCTCTCGAAGCTCGGAGCCGACTCGACCGCGCTGCCTCCGGGGGATTCCTCGGCGTCCGCAAACGAGGTCTCGGCTCCACCACCGAAGCTCGGAGCCCGGGTGTCTTCGGGGACGAATCCCGACGCCCCCCAGCCGCTGCTCTCGAGAGAGTCGGTATCGATGTCGAACGTGGTATCAGGAGCGCTGAAGACATCGTCGTCGGCTGCGCCGGAGGTTTCTCCAGGTGTGGCCCCCGATTCTGCCGGCTCGACCGCCTCGGACGGTTCCGGGGATACCTCTCGCGTCTCGAAACGCGCCGCTTCCGGATTCAGCTCCACCGCCCGGGCGAGCACCTTGGCGGCCGAGCCGACATGGTCGTTCTCGCGCAGACCCGAAACCGCCTCGCCGATGAAATCGAGCTCTTCGGGAAATGCCTCGAAGGCCGTGAGATAGACCTGGGAGGCTTCGTCGACCGAGCCGTTGACGATCAGGATGTCCGCCAGCTGCCGGTATTCCTTCAAAGCCTTCTCGGAAAGGCGCTGGGAAGTGTAGAGCTCCGCCAACTTCAGATGAAAGGAGGGGTTCTCCGGCTCCATCTGCGACATCTTCTGGTAGATGGTGATCGCCGATGTCGCGTTGTCGTGCTTCTGGAAGTAGTCGGCCAGAACCTGGTATTGGGTTCGCGCCTCGTTGAGAAGACCTTGTTTGTGGTAGAGCTCGGCCAGACGCTCGTACACCGCGAGGGCCGACGGATCGAGCTTGATGATCTTCTTGTAGATCGCGATGGCTTTGACGAAGAAACCGTCGCGCGTGTACTGCTCCGCGATCTGCGAGAACAGGCGCACCGCCTCGCCGAATTTCTCGATCCGTGCGTAGAGGTCGCCGACCCGGTTGAGGGTATTGGCGTCGTTCGGATTCTCCGCCAGAACCTTCCGATACTCTTTGATCGCGGCTTCCAGCTTGCCTCTGGAAACGTACTTCTCAGCCGCCCGGATGACTTTCTCGCGCTTCAGAGCCATCAGTTGGCCTCTTCTCCTCGGAGACGCTCCCTGGGCATGGTCGGAAGAACGGAACGAAAGGTCAGCCGGTGGACGGGGCTGGGCCCGAAATCGACGAGGGCCTGCCGGTGTGCGGCGGCCCCGTAGCCCTTGTTACGGGCGAATCCGTATTGCGGATACTCGCGGTCGAGAGAAATCATGACCGCATCGCGCTCGACTTTTGCGAGAATCGAGGCACAGGCGATTGCGTAGCTGACCTGATCGCCCCGGATCACGGGCAAGAGCGGCTGCTCGACTTTCGCCAGTCGTACCGCATCGACCAGCACCAGATCGGGCTCCGGCTCGAGGCGTTGGATGGCTGAGGTCATGGCGCTCCGGGTCGCTTCGAGAATGTTGGTACGATCGATCTCTTCGGCGGAGGTGGCCACCACGCACCAGGATGGATGTGCAGAGCGAATGACTTCGGCGAGCCGCGTTCGCTGCTCGACCGAAAGGCTCTTGCTGTCGTCGACTCCCGGAACCGACCGGTCGGGCTCCACCAGCACCGCGGCGGCAACCACCGGGCCGGCGAGCGAGCCACGACCCGCCTCGTCGACCCCAGCGATCAGGCCATAGCCGGCATCACGCAGGAGCTCTTCCAACCCACGCATCAGACGAAGACGACAGGTCTCGGCCAGCAGCTGCGTGATCGTCGCCAAGAAACCTCCGCCGGAGATCAGGCCTCGCGCCGTTCTTCGATCCGCGCTGCCTTGCCTCGCAGCTCGCGCAGGTAGTAGAGCTTGGCCCGCCGGACCTTGCCTCGGCGCACGACCTCGATCTTGTCGATGACGGGCGAGTGGAGGGGAAAGACCCTCTCGACACCGATGCTGCCGGAGATCTTGCGCACGGTGAAGGATTCCCGAGTGCCGCCACCCCGGCGGGAGATCACGACCCCCTGGTAGATCTGGATGCGCTGCTTGTTGCCTTCGACGACTCGCACGTGCACCCGCACGGTATCGCCCGCGCGGAATTCCGGAATGTCGTCTCGGAGATAAGGACGTTCTACGTTCATTAGCTGAGTCATTGCTCGCTTCCTTCTGATGCTATCGAACCAAACCCTGGTTTTCGAGCCCGCCAGCCCGCGGCCGCGCCGGCTCCCTGGACACTTTTCCTGATGTTGATGGACTCCTGGGGCCCGCTACTCGGATCTAGGGCCCCAGGAAACCCTGGCTGAGGAATCCATTATTATCGATGTCATCCTCCACGGTTGCAACCCCGAGCTCGCTCGGCAGTCTCATTGCCGAGCTCCAGGGGGTTCATGATTCCATGTTCCCGGGCGAGAGTGGCCACCTGGTGCAGATCCTCGGCGTCGAGCCGAGCCGCCCGTAGGAGATCGGGACGCTTGAGCAGGGTGGCGCGAAGTGCCTGGCGCCGCCGCCAGGCCTGGATCTTCGCATGGTCGCCGGAGAGCAGGATCTCGGGCACCTCCAGGCCTTCCACTACTCGGGGCCGGGTGTAGTGCGGATGGTCGAGCAAGCCATCGCGAAAGCTGTCCTGCTCGACCGAGCTCTGCAGCTGCACCACGCCGGGAATCTGCCGGGACAGGGCTTCGATCAAGACCATGGCCGCGACTTCGCCACCCGAGAGCACGAAATCGCCGATCGAGATCTCCTCGTCGACCACGGTTTCGATCACCCGCTCGTCCACACCCTCATACCGGCCGCAGAGCAACAGCAGATCCTTCCGCGCGGCCAGCTCCCGGACCTTGGACTCACACAGGGGTGTCCCTTGAGGAGAGAGCAGGAGGCGCCAGGGCCGGGAACCGTCGGCGTTCGAAGCATCGGTGCTCGGCTCCGCGAGCTCCCGGTCGGCACGGAACCAGGGTTCGGCGGTCATCACCATGCCGCCGCCACCACCGTAGGGCTCGTCGTCGACCGAGCGATGGCGATCGGTCGTAAAGTCGCGCAGGTCGTGAATCCCGAGATCGAGCAGCCCCCGCTCCCGAGCACGGCCGATCAGGCTCGCCTCGGCAAACGGAGCGAAGAGCTCCGGAAAGATGGTCAGGATCTGGATCCGCATATTTCCAACAAGCCAGGAGGAAGAGAGAGCTCGATCCGGCGTCCCTCGATGTCGACCGAGTCCAGATAGGCATCGACGAAGGGCACCAGCAGAGAGCGGCCCTTCGCCTCGACCTGTAGCAGAACTCCGCCTCCGTCTTCGATCACGGAGGTGACCTCCCCCAGCTCTCCATGCTCGGCGTCGCGGCAGCGGCAACCCTCGAGCTGGTAGTAGTAGTAGAACCCTTCCGGCGGCTCGGGAACCTCGGCCACCTCGACCTTCAACAGAGAACCACGCAGAGCTTCGGCGCCGTCGCGATCGGTGATCGAGCGGAAGGTGATCAACCCCCCGCCGCGGACCTCGCGAAAGCTCCGGACCTCGAGCCTGCGACGAGAGCCGTCGCGACCTACGGCCCAGAGCTCACGACCCGTGGCGAAGCGATCCGCCACGTCGCTGTGGACGACGATCTTTACCTCGCCACGCAGACCGTGCGGGCGAAGAATCTCGCCGACCAGGATCAGCTCTTCGGAAGCTTCGGGAGCGGAAGAGGCAGGTGCCTGCCGGCGCGAGGGATCACTCTCTGGAGACATGAGACGAGCCACTCGACAACCGGGCCGGGCCGCGAGCTCAGTATTCGCGGATCTCGATGTTGTAGCGACGCCGGTCGAGGGAGCCACGAACCGCCACGAGGGATCGCAGAGCCCGGGCCGTTCGCCCTTGGCGGCCGATGAGCTTGCCGAGATCGGATTCGGCCACGCGGACGCGAAAGGAGGTCGTCCTCCCCTGGCGACGCTCCTGGATCCGGACCTCGTCCCGTTCATCCACCAGCAAGGCGATCAATCGCTCCAGCTCGCCAGCCAGCCGACTGCGACGGTGTGAATGCGAGCCCATACCTACACGCCTCAGGCGGAGGCCGCTTCACCCGAGTCGGCCGGAGCGCTCTCGGCGGCGGCAGCTTCGGGGGCGCTGGTTTCGGCTTTTTCCTCGGGAGCCGATTTTTCTGGGGGAGCCGATTCGGTGGCGGGCGCAGCAGCGGCCGTAGTCTCGCCTTCATTGCGGGCCGAGGCGACCAGCTTGCGCACGGTAGCCGAGGCCTGCGCGCCTTGCTGTACCCAGGAGTCGTAGCGGTCCAGATCTACCTTGACCACCGCCGGCTGCTTCTTGGGATCGTAATAACCCAGCTCTTCCAGGGCCGACGAGGTGGGAACTTTGCGGGAGTCCGAAACCACGATACGAAAAAACGCGCGGTGACGGTTCCCCATTCGGCGGAGCCGAATCTTCAACATCTCTGCTTCCTCCAGTTGGGAAACGGGCTCGTCCTAGCTTCGATCCGTGCCCGAGCCCTCAGGGCACACGGAACCCGACGGCGGCAGAGCCGCAAGGCGGCGGATCCTAGCAGGATCCGATCACAAACACCAGTCTTCGGTCTCCGCGAGGCATCTGGTCACATCCCCATGGACCGGCGCAACCATTTCCCCTTGGCGCCCTTCATCATCTTCCGCATCGCCTGGTATTGCTTGAGCAGACGATTGATGTCCTGGACGCGGGTTCCGGAGCCGTTCGCCACCCGGCGCTTGCGCTTGGCGTTGAGCACCGCGGGTTTGCGGCGCTCGAACGGAGTCATGGAGTTGATCATCGCCTCGACCCGTTTGATCTCCTTGTCGTCGACCATCGAGGCGTTGAGCCCCTTGAACGGCCCGACCTTGGGCATGAGCTCCATGATCTGGGAGAGAGGCCCCAGCTTGCGAATCTGCCGCAGCTGATCCCGCAGATCCTCGAGCGTGAACTCCTGGCTGACGATCCGCTTCGCCAGGCGCTCGGTCTCGGCCGAGTCCAGGCCCTGCTCCGCCTTTTCGATCAGCGAGAGAACGTCACCCATGCCGAGAATGCGCGACGCCATGCGGTCGGGATGGAAGAGGTCGATCTCGTCGAGCTTCTCACCGGTTCCGAGGTAGCGGATCGGGACGTCGGCCACGGTACGGATCGAGAGCGCCGCCCCGCCGCGGGAGTCGCCGTCGAGCTTGGTCAGGATCACACCGGTCAGGTCGAGCTCACGCCCGAACTGCTGGGCGCTGCGCACGGCGTCCTGCCCGGTCATGGCATCGGCCACGAACAGGATCTCGGAAGGCTCGGCGACTTCGGCCACCTGGCGCAGCTCCTCCATCAGAGCTTCGTCCACGTGCAGACGGCCGGCGCTGTCGAGAATCACCAGATCGTGACCGCGCTGGCGAGCCCAGCCCCGCGCCCTCCGGGCGAGGGCCACGACGTCTTCCCCCGTCTCGGGAGTCAACACCGGGACGTCGACCTGCAGGCCGACCTGCACCAGCTGCTCGACCGCCGCCGCACGCTGGAGATCGCAGGCCACGAGCAGCGGGTGCCGCCCGTTCTTGCGCATCCGCCGGGCGAGCTTGCCGGCGGTGGTGGTCTTACCCGACCCTTGAAGACCACAGAGCATGGTGACCGCGGGCATACCCTCGACCTTCAGCTCTTCGCCCGATTCTCCGAGCAGGGCGGTGAGCTCGTCGCGAACGATCTTGATCACCTGCTGAGCGGGTGTGAGGCTGCTCAAAACCTCCTGCCCCTCGGCGCGCTCGCGAATTCTCGAGACGAAAGACTTGACGACACGAACATTGACGTCCGCTTCCAGGAGCGCCAGCCGGATCTGCCGCAGGGCGGCATCCAGAACCTCCTTGGAGACCGTACCTTCGCTCTTCAGGCGACGAAACGCCTCCTGCAACCTGGACTGCAAACCGTCGAACATGGAATTTCCTCCGAAGATCTTCTGCCCGTGGGCGAAGGCCAATGCTAGAGGATGCGAACATCCCGAGCAATCCCCGAGTTTCTTGACACCGCGATGCAATGCGCTAGGATCTGCGCAATGACCTGCCCTTGTCATCTCGGTGCCCGCCCCTCGAAGGCCCACTCGATTCCGAGGCAACTCGAAAGCCGCTCGTTCCGACATCCGGGTGTGGACCGCCCCCAGTCCGAGGAGAACCGAATGAGGAAGACTTTCCTTTCGCTGCTCGCCTCTTTGCTCACGATGGGCGCCCTTCTGCTGATGGCCTGTGGCGCCAAGCCCGACGCGCGCTCGGAGCCGGCCAGAGATGTTCGCCCGGAGAGCACCGAAACGGCTCCGGTCGTAGAGCCCTCGAGTGGGGAAGCCGTCGGCAGCGAAGGGAACGTGCCGACGGGTGGCGAGGTCGGTGAGACCGAAGGTGGCGGAGGCGAGGAAATGACGAACGAAGAAGGGATCACCGAAGCGACAGGAGGGTCGGAGGACGACCGAGGCGCCGTTCACTGACAGCCTCCCCGCAGCCCCCTACGCTCCCCGCAGCGCCCCCCGAGCCGGCATGGCCCATCGAGCCTGCCGGCATGTTTTTTCCCGGAAGACAGACTTCTCTGCTCGGAACAACCTCAGAACCCAGAGGCTCAATCCCGTGAACAGACTCTCGAAGATCGTCGCGACGATCGGCCCCGCAAGCTCCGACGAAGACGTCCTGTCGAGTTTGATCTCGGCCGGGATCGACGTCGTGCGATTGAATCTCTCCCACGGCAGCCACGACGACCACCGGCGGATCATCCAGCTCATCCGCCGCCAGGCCAAGATCAAGGGCCATTTCATCCCCGTGATCGCCGACCTCATGGGGCCCCGGTATCGCCTGGGGGAGATCGCCGATGGACCGGTGAGCCTCGATGAAGGGAGCGAGGTGACGATCGGAGAGGAGGGTGCGGGAGTCTCTCTCCCCGTCGAAGATGCGGAGTTCCTGACCCACCTGAAGCGCGGCGAGCGGATGCTGATCGACAATGGCCTGGTGGAGCTGGAGATCATCCGCAAGCGGCGGCGCGAGGTCGTGACCCGGGTGCTACACGGCGGCCTGGTCTCGACCCGAAAGGGCATCAACCTTCCCGACTCCGACCTCCCCTTCACCATTTCCGAGAAAGACCGCGCCGACATCGAGTTCGCTCTCGCCGAAGGCGCCGACTACCTGGCGGTGAGCTTCGTCGGCGGTCCCAAGGATCTCGACGCGATCCGTGCCGTCCTGCGCGAGAAGGGCGGCATGTTGCCCCTCATCGCCAAGCTCGAGCGGGCTCGGGCCATGGAACACCTCGACGCGATCGTCGGCAGCGCCGAGGCGGTGATGGTCGCCCGCGGCGACCTGGGCGTGGAGATTCCGCTGCATCAGGTGCCGGTGTTCCAGAAGAAGATCATCGCTATCGGCCGGAAGTACGGCAAACCGGTGATCGTCGCCACGCAGATGCTCGAGTCGATGATGGAGCAGCCCCGTCCGACCCGCGCCGAGGCTTCCGATTGCGCCAACGCCGTGTTCGACGGCGCCGACGCCTTGATGCTCTCCGGAGAAACCGCGGCCGGCCAGTTCCCCGTGGAGTCGGTCGAGACCATGGCGCGGGTGATCTGCGAAGCCGAGGCGTTCCGGCCCTTGGGCTCGACCGCCGAGCGCCCGGCCGGCCGAATCCGCGGCGCCAGCACGGAGCCGAGAATCCTGGTACCCGGAGTCAGCGAGCTGCTCTATCTCAATCCGGACCGCGATCGCCACCTCGAGATTCCCGACGTGGTCGCCGGGGTCGCGGTGCAAGCCGCGAACCAGCTCGACGCTCAGATCGTCGCCTTCTCTCAGGGAGGATTTACCGCCCGCATGATCGCCCGCTACCGACCGAGAACACCGGTGACCGTCTTCGCTCGCAGCGTGGAAGTGGCTCGCCGGGTGCAGCTGGTCTGGGGGGTCCGCCCCCTCTTGATCGAGTCGGAGGTCATGCACCACGATGAGGTCGTCAACGTGGTCGATCGACTCCTGCTGACCTCGAATCTCGCCAACCCCGGCGACCCCATCGTGATCCTGATGGGCGACCCGATCCGCGAACGCCCGCTCACCAACCTGCTCCGGGTACACCGGGTCCGCGCTCGCTAGTGTCCCGTGCGGAACATTCCGCTGACTTTCCATCGGAGAGGGGGTGAGAGGTGCCCAACCCCCCGCGATCCGGCGAACTTCAGTCGTCCGGCGAGGACAGGAAGTCGCTGCCGTTGCGCACGGCCGAGGCATATTTCCAGGCGTACTCGAGCCCGGAGGTGATGCTGAAGACGAGAGCGACGAAGAGGGCGAGGTTGGCCAGGGGCTCGAAGGGGCCCAGGCGCTGGTAGAAGATCAGGAGGGCGATGGCCACGATCTGGGCCGTGGTCTTGATCTTTCCCGACCAGGAGGCGGAAATCACCACGTGCTGGGTAGCGGCGACGCTGCGCAGGGTGGAGATGGCGAACTCCCGCGCCACGATGACCACCACGATCCAGGCCGGCGCTCGCCCCAGCTCGACCATGGAGATGAAGGCTGCCGAGGTCATGATCTTGTCGGCGGCCGGGTCGAGCAGCTTGCCGAGAGGGGTGACCAGGCCCCAACGCCGGGCGATGAAACCGTCGAGAAAATCGGTCAGGGCCGCCAGCAGGAAGATTCCGAGCCCCACGATCTCGTTGCCCTCGAACTTGGTCAACAAGACCACCACGAGGATCGGAACCAGGAGGATCCGCAGACAGGTCAGGATGTTCGGCACATTGAACATCGAAGGCTCGGCTACCGGAGAGAAAGCGGCGCGGGCCGGCTAGCGTCGTCCGGAATCGGCGCCGGTGCGAGAGGATTTCTGAGGCGGCACGTTGCTGAACAGAATACGGTTCTCGGTGCTGCGGCTGAGAAGGATCTTGCGACCTCGGCTCTGCTGCGCCTCACCTCGCTGCCGGGCTTCTTCGCGCTGGCGCACACGCGCCAGGTCTCGAGCCTGTTCCCGGATCGAGGCGGGCACGATGCCCTGGTAGAGGGTGTAGACCTTCTCCACGTATCTCTGGGTCTCCGGGTAGGGCGGAATCGCCCCGTGGCGCTGCACCGCACCGGGTCCGGCATTGTAGGCCGCGAGCGCGAGCGCGAGATCTCCCGAAAATCGTTTCAGCTGCTGCTTGAGGTAGCGGGTTCCACCCCAGATGTTCTCATCGGGGTCGTAGGGGTTCTTCACCCCGAGCTCCGCCGCGGTTTCGGGCATCAGCTGCATCAACCCCATCGCCCCTTTGCGCGACAATGCCTTCGGGTTGTACCCCGACTCGACCTGGACCACCGCCTGCACTAGCCGCGGGCTCAAGCCCTGGTGCCTGGCGTGTTGACGGATCAGGCGGGCGATCTCTCCATGGTCGGGCATCGCGACGAGGTGAGGGGCCGCTCGGCGTGCGCGCTGGGCTTCGGTCTCGTTGACGATCTTGCGAGTGCCGTCGGCCTGGATCTCGACCCGTACCCGGGCTTCGGCCCAACCGGCGGCCAGCAGCCAGCAAACGATGATCATCATCGTTCGTAGCTCGGCGCCCGAGCCGGAGATCCGTTGCAAATTCTTCATGACGCTTCTGCTCATGAGGCCGTGTACCGAAGCATGCTGCTACCTGTCGCTACCGAAGACTCATCGCAGATTGTATCGCGGTCGGCGCCAATCCCCAAGTGTCGATCCTTTCAGGGGTTTCGAGAGCCTCAACCGTCACCCAGGAGACGCGAGGCGATCTCCGGAATCCGGCGCATGAGCTCCGGCAGCTTGTCGGGCTCGCGACCTCCCGCCTGCGCGAAGTCGGGCCGGCCGCCGCCGCGCCCCCCCACGATCTTCGCCAGCTCGCCCACCAGCTTGCCGGCCGCGAGGCGACCGGTGAGATCCTTGCTCACGGTGGCGACCAGGCTGACTTTCTCGTCGTCGCTCGTGGCCAGCACCACGGCCCCGGAGCCCATGCGGTCGCGGAGCTGGTCGGCCAGGGCGCGGAGCTCTCCTTTCGGGGTCTCGGGAACCAGCCGCGCCATCAGCTTGATGCCCTCGATCTCGATCTCTTCTTCCTCGCCGACGCCACCTCCGGCCAGGAGCTGACGCCGCAGGTCGGCCAGCTCTTTCTCCAGATCCTTGACCTTCTGTTTCAGCCCTCCGGCCTCGGCCGGCGCTCGTTCGGGTGCCACCGAGAGCTCGCGGGCCACTTCGTCCAACAGCGACTGCTGCTCCCGAATCCGCTGCACGGCAGTCTCTCCGGTCACCGCTTCGATCCGCCGCACCCCGGAGGCCACACCGCGCTCGCCGGTGAGCAGGAAGGGTCCGATCTCGCCGCTATTGCGGACATGGCAGCCGCCGCAGAGCTCGAGACTGACCCCCGGAATCTCCACAGTCCGCACCCGGTCGCCGTACTTCTCGCCGAACAGGGCCATGGCGCCGCGGGCCACGGCCTGATCGAAGTCGTCTTCCCGGATCGCCGTGCCGCGCGCTTCGAGCACCCAGCCGTTGGCGAGATTCTCGATCTCTCGCAGCTCCTCGGCGCTCAGAGGTCTGGGATGCGTGAAGTCGAACCGCAGGCGATCCGGAGCCACCAGAGACCCGGCCTGGCGCGCGCCGGCTCCCACCACTCGATGCAACGCCGCGTGCAGCAGATGGGTGGCCGTGTGGTTCCGCTCCGTGGCCAGCCGGCGCTGGCGGTCGACGCGGGCACGCACGGCCGCATCGGCGGGCAGGGCTCCACGGCTCACCTCGAGGAAGTGATAGATGGTGCCGGAGCCGTCTTTCCGGGTGTCGGTGACCGTCGCCTGGCCCCCTTCCCACTCCAAGCTGCCGCGATCACCCACCTGCCCACCCGACTCGGCGTAGAAGGGGGTGCGGTCGAGCACGGCGACACCGGTGTCGC
>CAZMEL010000215.1:0-13800 GCA_964565225.1 uncultured Thermoanaerobaculia bacterium
CCCTCTTCGTAGAGTGCCCGCAGCCGCTGGCGCGTGTTCTCGAGGCCCAGACCGAATCCGTTCGTGTCTTCCACCGGAGCTTCGGTGCCGGGACCATCGTCTTCCACCGTCAGCAAGAGCTCGTCGCCCCGGCGTTCGGCGGCGATGCGCAGATGGCCGCCATCGGGTCGGCGGCTGATGCCGTGGGTGATGGCGTTCTCCACCAGGGGCTGCAGGATCAGGGCCGGCATGGGGTAGCCGAGCAGGCTCGGGTCGGCGTCGATCTCGACCTGCAGATGGTCTTCGAATCGAGCCTGCTCGATTTCGAGATAGGCCCGCACCAGGTCGAGCTCTTCGCCGAGAGAGATCTGCCGCCCTTGATTCTTCAGGCTCGCCCGCAGCAGGTCGCCCAGGTGCCTGACCACCCGCCGGCCGGTTTCGGGATCGCTTCCCATGAGACCGGAAACGGTGTTGAGGGCATTGAACAGAAAGTGAGGCCGCAGCTGCCGTTCCAGGCCGGCGAGGCGGGCCTCGGCGAGCTGCGCCTCGAGCTCCGCGGCTCGGCGCTCGCCGTCGGCGAGAGATCGTACCCGGTCGACGTATTGCACCAGGCCGACCACGAGGGTGTAGACGAGAAGATTGGTCTGGAAGCCGTAGGAGAAGACCTTGACGAAGACCAGGGTCCAGAAGGTCTCTTCGCCTCCTACGACGAGGCCGCGGACGACGGCCACCCCGGCGTCGAGAGCGGCGTGGAGGACGGCGAAGCCCAGGGCCGCGGCGAGATGAAAGGCGAGGGCCTTCGCCAGCCTCGGCCGGCGCACCGGAACCCGTCGCGCGATCACGACCAGCAAAGGAGTCAGCGCGGCCCAGATCACGGCATCGGGAAAGCCGTACCAGAACGCCTCCGACCAGCCGAATTCGGGAACCGCCAGCAGTCGCAGAGAGCTGATCGCGCCCCACAGGAGCCAGATCGCCGCGAAACCGAGCCACGCCCGGGCGAGCGGATGGTAGGCCCTGGGCCCTGGCTCGAAATCGGAGTTCATAGACGGCATGGTTCCTTCGGGATGCTACCAAACCCTCCGTCCTTCCTCGGGGCGAGGCAGATCCTTTCGCCACGCTCCCCGTCGGCCGATCTGTTAGATTCAATGGGCTCTCTGTGCGGCTGGAGAAGACTGCCCGAGCCGAATCTCGCCGAGCAAACCGGTTCCCGACCCGTCTGACCACTCGATTCTCCATAGGAACGAATTCATGATCTCGATCCCCGACTCTCCTCCTCGATTGCTCCGAACCCTCTTCGTCGCTCTGCTCCTGCTGAGCTCCGCACACTCGGGGCTGGCCCAGGTGCCCATCGTCCATCCCGGCGCACCGGGGGAGCCGGTGCGCACCCTCAGCGCCGAGCAGGCGATCGAGATCGCCGACTCGAGCTACTCGCCCGCCGATGTGCAGTTCATGCAGGACATGATTCCCCACCATCACCAGGCCCTGGAGATGGCGGCCCTGGTGGCGGAACGGACGAATCGGCCGGAGCTGATCGACGTGGCGGGGCGGATCAACGCCTCTCAGGGAGACGAGATCGAGTTCATGAAGGGGTGGCTCCGGGAGCGCTCGGAGAAGGTACCCGACCCCACGGCCCACCATGCGATGCACACCGACCACTCCATGGCCGGCATGGCGTCCCCGGAGCAGATGGAGCAGCTCGCGGCCGCGAAGGGCACCGACTTCGACCGCCTCTTCCTGGAGCTGATGATCACCCACCACGAAGGTGCCGTGACCATGGTCGAGGAGCTGTTGGAGCAACCGGGCTCGGCCTACGACCCGGTGCTCTTCGAGTTCACCAACGATGTCACCAACGACCAGACCGCCGAGATCGAGCGCATGAACGAGCTGCTCGTGGGCCTCTCGACCGATCCGCGGGCGGGCCTCTCGCCGGGTTTCGACAATGCCGGCCAGGCGATTCAGAACCTGGAGCTGGTGGTCTCGATGCCGCGACCGGCGGGATTCTTCGATCCCGCGAATCCGGCCGATCTGCCTCCGGAGCGGGCGGAGGAGCTGCGGAATCCCGCAGAAGCCGAAGCGCCTGCCGAAGGCGCCGAGGATCCCCAGGAAGCAGGTGAAGGGGAGGAAGAGGAGGATGAGGACGACGACGAGGACTCCCGCTCGCCGCTGCTCAGCTTCGCCAACACCGACATGGCCTTTTCCGGCGACGTCTTGGTCGCCGGCAGCTACCACGGCTTCAACGTCTACCGGCTGCACCAGGGCCGGGAGCCGGAGCACCTCAGCTCGGTGGTCTGCCCCGGCGGCCAGGGAGACGTTTCGATCGTCGGCGATCTTCTGATCATGTCGGTGGAGCAGACCCGCGGGCGCCTCGACTGCGGGCTCGAAGGTGTGAACGAGGATGTCAGCACCGACCGTTTCCGCGGCCTGCGGATTTTCGACATCAGCGACCTGACCCGCCCGCGCCAGGTGGGCGCGGTGCAGTCCTGCCGCGGCTCCCACACCCACTCGGTGGTCTCGGGTCCGGGTGAGGACGGCAAGATCATCGTCTACAACTCGGGCACCGCCTCGGTGCGCGAGGAAGAAGAGCTGGAGGGCTGTATCGACGAGCTGCCCGGCGACGAGCGCACGGCCCTGTTCCGTATCGATGTGATCGAGATTCCGGTCGACGACCCCTCGAAGTCCCGGATCGTCGCCAGCCCTGCGGTGTTCGCCGATCCCGAAGACGGCACCGTCGCCGGCCTGTGGCGTGGCGGCGACCACGGCGACGACACCCAGGAGACGCGGCAGACCGACCACTGCCACGACATCACGGTGTTCCCCGAGCTCGAGATCGCGGCCGGCGCCTGCTCGGGCAACGGCATCCTTTTCGACATCTCCGATCCCCTGAACCCGCAGCGGATCCACGAGGTCGTCGACAAGGGATTCGCCTACTGGCACTCGGCCACCTTCAACAACGACGGCACCAAGGTGATCTTCACCGACGAATGGGGCGGTGGCAGCCGGCCCCGTTGCCGCGCCTACGACCCGCTCGACTGGGGCGCCGACGCCATCTACGACATCGTCGACGGCAAGCTCGTCTTCCGTTCGTATTACAAGATGCCGGCACCGCAGGTGGAGCAGGAGAACTGTGTCGCCCACAACGGCTCCATCGTCCCGGTGCCGGGGCGCGATCTCTTCGCGCAGGCCTGGTACCAGGGCGGTCTCTCGGTGATCGACTTCACCGACTCCGCCAACCCGGTGGAGATCGCCTACTTCGACCGCGGTCCGGTCGACGCCGAGGAGCTCGTTCTCGGTGGTTACTGGTCGACCTACTGGTACGACGGCCGGATCTACGGCACCGAGATCGTGCGCGGGCTCGACGTGCTGGAGCTCGTGCCCAGCGAGCACATCTCCGCCCATGAGATCGCGGCGGCCCGGCTCGCCGACCAGGGCGGCGTGTTCAATCCCCAGCAGCAGTTCCGGGTCGACTGGCCCGCCGATCCCGCCGTTGCCCACGCCTACGTCGATCAGCTCCGGCGCTCCAAGGCCCTGCCCGAGCAGCTCTCGAAGAAGCTCACCAGGGCCCTCGACCGCACCGCCGAGCGCCTGCAGAGCGGCAAGACCGACGAGCGCCTGGCCGCCGGCCTGGAGTCCATGGCCAAGACCCTCGACATCGGCGAAGGAGGAGACATCACCCAGCGCCGCCTGGCCGCTCTGGGCGAGACCCTCGGGGAGCTGGCGGCCCGGCTGCGCTGAGGGTCAGGAGGCCGTCCACTCCTCGCGGGCTTCGAGCAGGTAATTGCCGACTTCTTCGAGGTCGGCACCGATGCGTTCGACCCGTCCGGCGAGAGTGTTGTGGATGAGTTGGGCGGCGGCGGTCGAGAGAAGGAGCATCGAATCGCGCGAGGGGGAAAGGTGAGCACCCGCCGTCAGTGGGCGGGGCTCACTTCGTAGAGACGAGCTACGAGCCGAGGCGGCCCAGGATCATGTCGTTGAGGCGAAGGTACTCCTCCCGCAGCTCCTCACCGGGGAGCTCGGCGGCGATCTTCTTGGAGCGCTCGGCGGCGTCGCGCGCTCCCTTCACGTCTCCTTTCTTCTCGAGGATCAGAGCGTAGCGGTAGAGCATGGGGAAGCTGTCGGGCCGGGCCTCGAGGGCCTTGGCCATCAGCTCGGCCGCGCGGTCGATGTCGAGATCGTTCTCGAAGTAGAACATTGCGGCCCGGAAGTAGGGCCGGTCTCCGTCGGCAGCGAGAGCTTCCTCGAAAAGGGGCAGCACGGTCTCGCGAACGTCGATGTCGATCGGCACCGGCACCCGGTAGTGCTCCCAGGCGATATCGAGGTGGGCGCTGCTGGAGGTGAGATGGTTGATGCCGATGGTCAGGGTCTCGACCGGGGTCGCGAGCTTCTCGGGTTTCACCTTCACCCGAGCCACGTCGTTGGCGGGGTCGTAGGCATAGGAGCCCCACTGGGATTTGTGCTCGTGAAAGATCACCACCCACTCTTTCTTGCCGGGGATGGTGAAGAGCTCGTAGGTGCCCGCGGGTAGCGACTCACCACCCACGGTGACGGGGGTGCTGAACGAGATCTTGGTGGCGGAGTCGGCGCCGGTGCGCCAGACCTGGTCGTAGGGAACCAGGCCGCCGAAGATCTGGCGGCCCTTGACCGAGGGGCGGCTGTAGCTCAGCTCGATATTGGTGGTCGCCACACGTTGCTGCACCACCGCTCGCGGGCTCGAACGGGGCCATTCGATGGCGGATTCCTGCGCTTCGAGTGCGCCGGCGAAGAGCAGTCCGGCGAGGGCGAGAGTCGCTGCAGAAGAACGGATGATTTGCATCGGGTACCTCTTGGAAGCCCGGGGGCTTCGATAGACGTCGTGAAGTGGGACGGGCACATGGCGGGGCCGGTCCCTGAGATGAGGGCTCGCCCGCATTCTACGCTCCGGGCTGTGGGGTCGGTTCACACGGAGGCAGAGAGCGAAGCGCAGAGTACAGCACGAAGGCCTCGGGCTGCAGGCCAAAGGCTGCTCGGTCGAGCACAACATCGGGGCCGCTTCGGTGTCTTCCCCTTGGAAGTAACTCCGCACGCTTGGGCAATTTCGCTCCTGCGTAATCAAGGAGGGAACGAAATGGCATCGACATACCGCAAACGCACCGGCAGTGACACCTGGCACTTCTGCTCGAACTGCTCGAACTGGCCCACGAGTGACTACGACTCGAAGACCAGCAAGCCTTCGAGCGGAGAGCTCTGCAACGAGTGTCAAGGAAAGAAAAAGAACAACAACTGTTCCTGAGAACTGGGTGTCTCAGCTGCCCCCGCACCCGCGACGGGGGCAGCCTTGTCGCTTTCGAGCGCCTCCGCAGGGTCTGGGAGCCTCGGTTGCTCTTCAATTCTCTCGGATACTCCACAAGCTCGAATTCGAAATCCTGAAACAAACTCGATGGGATTCTCGCGTGTCTTGGAAACCATGGGTCGAAGGGGCAGAGGACTGGCGGCTGCGATCGGTACGTGTGTTGTCGCCGCTACTGCTCGTGTATTGCCCCGACCCTCTACCGTGGAGTCCCAGATGTTTGAGCCGAAAAGACCTCTCGTTTTCTTCGCCGTGACGTTTCTTTCGTTCTGTGCGGCCTATCCATTGCTCGCCGAAGAAAAGTCAGAGGCTCCGGAGACCCCTCTCGTGATCCTTGAATCCTTCGAGTCTTCGCTGCAGCTTCTCCAAGAACACGGCGTTCCCTTCTCCTTTCGACCCACGGCCATTGGGCTCAAGGTCTCTGGCCCTCTCAAGTCCGAGATCGACCACAGCTCTCGGATCGAGGAGCCCGAGCTCGGTGGCGAGATCTGGCGAGATCTGTTGATCGAGGAGCCGTATCGAAGGGCGGGCTCGACGGTCTACTTCACCAATGACGCGGATCTCCTGTACGAGGCCCTCGGCCGAGCTTTTCCCGGAGCTCGGCTGGAATCGCTGGTCTACCTGCTCTATGTGAGCGATCTGCCAGTAGCGGAGAAAATTCTGGCCGCCCACGCGGTTCCGTTCCTACGCCTCGACGACCCAGTCGAAGTCGTCGATCCAGCGGAGAAAGAGCAGTACACGTACGCCTGTCATGTCGAGGGCTACAGCGACACCTGCTGCACAGGTTTCCTTTGCGGTCTCTTCACTCCGTACCAGACCTGCAACAATGCTGTGGATGACTGTTGTGATAGCTCCCACAACGGTTGCCTCAATGGATTCGAGATCACAGGAATTGCAGAGCCGTAGAACCTGGGCCAAGAATTCTCGGGCTACGCTTCTCGCCAATGCTCGGAGAGCTGGGCCTCGTCTCATGAACCGGTTCGGCCAAGAGAGCAACGAGGTTTTCGTGAAGATCTACTGAGCCCGGGCCGAGGAAAAGGGGCGTGTTCGATCTTTCTTGGCATTCGGGGAGCCGCCTTGTCGCGTTGGGTCATGAGTAGATGACGAAGGGCCACTCTGCCCCTCGAACAACCAACGACCCGGATCAGGAGCTCTCGATGATTCGAAAGACTCGAACCGCGCCGATTCTCACTCTCCTCGGCTGTCTCTTGGCCGCCGGTGTGGCGTTGGCGGCACCTGCGGCCCTACCGGCAGCCGCACCGGATCCCGAGACGGCCAAGGCCGAATCGAACCCTCTGCAATTCACCGCCAAGGTTCTCAATCCCTTCAACTTCAATGCCGAAGTGCTCGATTCCGAGGACACCTGTCCTCCGGGTCACCACACTCCGTGGCTCGGGCAGTGGGCCTTCGACATCTGGAAGGACGACGGCACGATCGGCGAGACCTGTGGCTCGCCGGTGTTCCTGCGGGCCCAGCCGCACCAGTTTCCGGGAGGCATCACCCCCGACTCGGTTCTGGCCAAGGTGACCGACAGCCGGCTGGCCTGCGATATCGACCCCAAGCAGTGGCCCGACGAAGACGATCACCATCGCTACCTGCGGGGTGGTTACCAGCAGCGCTTCGAGCTCTATGCCACCTACGGCAGCCAGACCTGGACCTACCTCGGCTGGGTGGTTCTGGCCCATATCGACAACATGAATTACCAGGTCGGCGACTGGATCCAGGCCTCGGTCACCGACAGCGGCGTCCAGATCGGCACCGCCTTCACCCACGCCGACCAGATCTACAACGATTGTTGGCGCAGTTGCCACATCCACATGGAGTTCGAGAACCAGACCCATGAATCGTGCTGGAACGTGTGCCCGCCGGAGGAAGGGATCGACGCCAGCGGTCTCGGCAGCATCGTCGGTCTCGTGGGTGGTGGCCAGACCACCTCCGACAGCTGCCTGGCCTGCTCCAACACCGAATCCCTCGGCTGCAGCACCTGGGACGGCGACATCGTCGGCTGCAACCTGCACGGCATGAACGACCCCAATCCCTTCGACGACACCCAGGACTGCGCCTACTACACCACCACCAACAAATGCCGCGCCCGCGGCACGTCCAACTGTGTGGCCGGCTGCACCTGGTGCTCCGACTGCCTGCCTCCGGACGACGAATCCCTGCCGTGCCATACCTGGGACGGTGACGTCAACGGCTGCAACGCCCACGGCTCGGGAGATCCCAACCCTTTCGACGACACGCAGGATTGTGCCTACTACACCACGACCAACAAATGCCGACCCCGCGGAACCTCGAATTGTGCCGCCGGATGCACCTGGTGCTGGGACTGCAACACCTGCAGCAACAGTGCGGTCTTCGACGAGCTGACGTCGTTTCCCGATTACTTGCAGTAGAGAATCTATTCGATCGGCCGCTCCCCGGAGAGATCTGGGGAGCGGCCGATCGGGAGGCGAGACAGCCGCTCAGCGCAGCTCGACCTTCGCGAAGCGAGCGAGCATCTCGTCTGCGGACGGTGGATGGAGAAGAGTCTGGGCGAGCTCTACCGCCTGGGGATACTCCGAGCTTCGAATCTCTGCAGCGGCTCGATCGAGTTCGTAGTCCGTGTGGCGTGGCACGACTTCCGGGCCCCCCTGGGGTGCGGCCCCTGGGGTGCCACCCAAATCGAACTGCTTTACTTTCAATAGATTACGAAGAGAGATGCCGTCTAGATCGAGACGTTATCCCGAACCCTTCGCCCCAACTCCGCGGGATTTCTCGCCATCTTCTTCCGAGTCGAAATCAGAGTGGGCAGATGCCCATGCGGCCGAGCACCAGGTCGGCGGTCTGCAGGGCGCCTTCTACCCAGCCCTGGGCGTCGGAGTAAGCTTCGCCACAGATGTAGAGGGGGCAGTCGGCGATGGGTTGGATGATCTCGCGTTTGACTTTCTGACTATCCGCTCCGATGTTCCAGCTGTTCCAGCCGCCGCCGAAGGGATCGTCGCCCCAATCGCGGAAGGCCGCGTTCCGGACTTTCGGGGTGTATTCGAAACCGTGGATCATCTGCAGCTGACGGGTGACCTCCGCCACCATGGGCTCCGAGGCGCGGTAGCGATTCCAATCACAGTTGGCCTCGCAGTCGGCGCCCAAGAAGGGGCGGTCGATCTCGGGAACCTCTTTTCTCTTCTTCCAGGCCTGGCCCCGCTTGGGCCGAAGGCCGTCCCAGAAGCCGATGTTGGTGCCGTCGTCATAACTGGCCATGAGCATCGCCGGTCCACCCGTTGCCGGCTCCCCCTGGTCGGTGGGCCAGTAGTAGGTCTGGCGCACGGGCAGGTCGGTGACCGTCCGGCCCGACTCCACGGGCACGAAGTCTCCATTGTCCGCCGTATAACCGGCGGCTCGCCACCATGGATCCTCGTAGGTGGTGAAGAGCTTGAACAGAGGCCTGGGGGTGACGCTGGCGATCAGGCGCTGAACCTTCTTTCGCTGCAGCGGAGGACAGGTGGGAGCCAGCAGGTCGAGCGAGCGGCGCGGCATGGCCAGGATCAGGCTCTTGGCCTCGAGCTTTTCCTTGCCGACCTCGAGAGCGAAGCCCTTGTCGGTCCAGTCGAATGCGTCGAGGGTCGATTCGAGGTAGATCTCTCCGCCGTTTTCGCGGAACAGAGCGGCCACGGACTCGGGGACCTGCTGGAAACCGTTCTTGAATCCCTTGTAGTCGGGGTCGATGCCGAAATCCGAGAGGAACCAGGGAATGGCGTCGGCGGCGTTCCAGTTGGCCAGGGTGGTGTTGTAGCCCCCGGCGTCGAGGCTGAGGTGGTATCCCTCACCGCTCATCACCCGCATGAGCACGTTCCAGAAACCCTGCTGGTAGAGGGGGCGTCCGGAGAACGTCGCGTTGCGCGCCATCTCCCGGCGCTGCTCCTCGGTCAGACCGCTGTCGGTGATGCCGGGGACGATCTGCTCGATGGCGTTGAGAACGATCGCGCCGGCCTCGTTGCCCTGTTCCTGAAAGGTGAGGTGGTACGGCACCTTGTGGGGATGGGTCGTGAAGTCGCTGAGCCGCAGGTACACGCCGCGCAGGAATGCGATGTTCTGGGGCTCGTCGACGGGAAAGTCGTAGAGCTCGATTTTCTGATTCGACGCGAGCTGGTGGTTGAGAACCTTGATCAGGCTGGTGATCCGGGGTTGGGTCGCCGGCAGAATCCGCATGCCGCCGAGCTCCGCCACCATGTTCTCGATGTCCGGCGGCCGCACCGAAAGCAGGCGTCCACCGATGTGGTCGCTGCCCTCGAAGACGGCGATCCGGGCGTCCGGGTGCTTCTGCTGGAGGCGCCAGGCACAATAGACGCCGGAAATTCCCCCGCCGACGATGGCGTAGTCGATGGAGCTCTTCGATTTTTTCTTGGCCATGTTGCTTTCTCCTCGGATGCTCAAGAAATGATGGGGATGCGGGGGCTCGAAGGCCGCTTCGCCGTTCGTACGGTTGCGCCGACCGCGTCGCGGTGGAAGACGTCGAGAGTCGGCTGGTGGTCGTAGCGTGCGAGGTATTGTCGGGCGCGCTCTTTCCAGAAAGCTCGAAGGGTCGCGGAATCGGCGGCATCGAGGGCCGGAGGAGCCGGAGTGGCCTTGGCGGTCCGCATGTCGAGCACGTAGGAGACCTTGCGCTCGAGCACACAGTCGATGCCTCGGTGCACCGCCTCCGCCACGTTGTCGGGACCCTCCACCACCTCACCGCCGCCGCCTCCGAACGCCTTGCAGATGGCGGCGAAGTCGAGCTCGGGACGTTCGAGCTTCAAGTACTCCGGATCCATGTCGCGGGGCGCCCAACGATATCCGGGCGTATCGTAGGCGTCCACCACCTGTTGCAGCCCGAGCTGGAGGGTGTGGTACTCCTGGTTGTTGGTGATGATGTAGAGCACCGCCAGGTGATCGCGAGCCGTGGTCCACCAGGATTGGGGGTAGAAGAGGGACGAGCCGTCGCCCACGGCGTTGATCACCAGCTCGGTCTCGATTCCTTGCCATCCCTCGGGCTCGGATTTGATGCCGAGAGACGCCGGCATCGACCATCCCAGGGAGCCGCCGGCCACACAGTAGTAGCTGATGGGAGCCGCCCCTTCCGTGCCCAGGGGCAGCAGGTACTGGAAGGGGGCGGGGTCGGACACCGCCTCGTGCACGTACACGAATTTCTTCTCCAGCTTGCGAGCCTCGATTTCCTGGCGGAGGGCCTCGGCGATCACCACCGCCCAGATCTCGTCCTGATCCATCGCGATCCCCAGGTACTCACACCACTCGGCGCGGCGCTTTTCGTCGAGCCGGCGCAGGCGCTCGTTGCGGGCCGGCGCCGCCGGAGGTGGCGTCCGCCGGACCTGCTCGTTGAGCACCGGCAGGGTCGCCTTGATGTCGCCGAGAATCGCGGCCTCGCCGTAGTAGTTCTTGCCCAGGTCCCAGGTGTTGTTGGTGAGGTACACCTGCTCGACAGGGTCGGGAATCAGGGGACCGTCGGAGTATTTGAAGACCGTGACCTGGGCCTGTGCTCCGAAACCGCAGAGAAAGGCGACGTCGTGGTCTCGAAACACATTTTGCAAGTCTTCCTGGCCGCCGGGCAGCTCGCCCTGCCAGTGTACGTCGTCGTTCGGGAAGTTGGCGACGCTGCTGAAGGTCTGTAGCAGGACCGGCGCCCCGAGAAGCTCTGCCAGCTCCTGCAGCTCGGGCCAGGCGTCGGCAGAGCCCACGGCGTCTCCGGCGACGAGGATCGGATTCTTCGCCCGCACCAGCCGCGCGGCGGCATCTGTGATGGTTGCGGGATCGCCGACGAAATGGGGAGAGATCCGGGTCACACCCTTCACCCGATCGTCCTCGGGAATGGCGCGGATGGTGAACTCCCACGGGATGGACACGAAGACCGGTCCGTTGGGTGGCGCCATGGCCTCTTTGAAGGCTCGTTGCAACACCAGCTTCATCTCCTCCGGGGCGCGCACCTCGTGGGCCCACTTCGTGTACTGCCGAGCGAGGTCCACCAGGTTCGATGCGAGGAGCGGCTCCTGGGTCACCAGCTCGTTCTGCTGCTGACAGCAGAGGATCACCAGCGGAATCCGCGAGCGCCAGGCGTTGAAGAGATTGCCGATGGTGTGTGCAATGCCCGGGGTGATGTGCACCACCAGAACCCCCGGCTTGTCCGTCATCCGAGCCGATCCCATGGCCGCGCCAATGGCGATATTCTCGTGCAGGCACTCCACGTAGCGCACCTCGTTCTCCGGGTAGGAGGTGCCGTCGATGATCGGAATCTCGTTGGTGCCGGGTACCCCGAAGATGTGGTGGATCCCGAGCTCTTTCAGGATGTCGAACACATAGTCCCGGGTCCAGCGGCTCGGTGCTTCGCGACTCTCTTCGGCCATGGCAGGTCTCCTCGTGACATAGGTGGTGTAGAGAACGCGCAGAAGAGGGTGCGCGGAGACCATCGACGGTCGAAAAAAAGAAATGAATAGGGCGAAACCTTATCACGAGTTTCTTGATCGGTTTTCCCGAGCACCTACGCGTCTGGAGGTGAGACGGGGAGCGTGCTCGGCGCGCTTTCGATTCTTTACACCCAGTGAAGGAGCCGGTCGCAAACCGGCGGGCTCCGACTCGAACCGAGGAGCGATCACCAATGAAGACGAACAAGGCGTACGAGACTCGTTCCGGAAGCTATCGAAATTCGAAACCTTTCTTTATTCTCGTCCTGGGGCTGGCCGCGCTGGCGGTAGGCTCGGCGTCCGGTGCCGAAGGTGCGTGGCCCGGCGGATTGCCGGAAAAGGCACTTTCGAATCCGCCCGATCCACGGCCGGTACATGCCGGTTGCAACAAATCCTGGGACCTGCCGCCGGTGTTCGGAGGCGGTCGTGGCTGCACGGAAGGACTGGTGTTGCGAACGAGCAAGAGTTACATCGACAACTCGAGCCAGGAGAGCTACTACGACCTTTTTCTCTTCGAACAGAAATGTGAAACCTACAGTATTTCCAACTCTCTCTATCGGCATCTCCCATTCGACGGCACCGCCGAGCTGGATATCGAAGCCTTCGATCCCGGGCTGCCCGGCAGCCCGAGCTACCAGCAGGCCTTGGAGGACGACCCCTGGACCCATCATTGGACGGGGATTCCCGTGACGTTCAACAATGGATTCGCGCGTCTGGCGGTACCGACCCACTTCGGGCGCACGGCGGCGGTGATGAAAGCCAGACCCCAGGGAAGCCAGGGGGAGTGGAGCAACCTGGTGCAGATCAATCGGCAGACGTTGTGGGAGCTGAAGCCGCTGGCGAGCTACCTGCCGGGAACCAACGCCTCGTGGGCCTTTCAGGGCATGAATCATCCCGCTTCGAAAGCATATCGGAGCGAGGTGGGTGTGAAGTCGAACGAAGCCTTTTTTCACCTGACGCCAGGTAACATGCCCAGCACCGATGTCGACGAGGTGATGTACTTTCTCAAGAACAAGCGCCACGGGTACATTATTTCCGGCCAGCCGGCCGAGTGGAACCAATGTAGCCAGATCTGGCATACGGGGCACGCCAACGGTCTGTGGTGGTTGAAGCGCAATGTCGGCCTGGCGGGCGATACGCTGGGGGAGCGGTGGATCGTTTCCAATGCCAGCGAGCTGTTCACTCCACCGGGGGCGGGAACGGGTTGCAACGACTCGAGCTATGCTTCGAATTGGGCCAACGAAAACAATTTGAGATATCAGAATCCGGTGTTCAGCGAGGCGGAAGATCTCTTCCAATGCCCGGCGCAATGGCCGGCCAGCAACTACCGAAACTACATCATCGGCCCGGAGTATCTGGGTCTTGGCTGGGGAATCCACCTGGAGGTCCGCCGCGGAGACAGCAACAGCACCTGTGCAACCGGAAACGACTGGGTATGGATCGTGGAGGCGAATTTCTATGCCGACGACGAGGTGCCTGGCCTGGCGGGTGCCAGCCCCGGGGAGGACATCTTGCAGCTGAAATTCGTGGAGGCCCGGACCTCGATTCTCGACCTGCACCAGAACCCGGATCACGTCGAGGGCGGCCACCGGGAAGACTGGTACCTGAGCGCCGACGGCAAGCTCCTGCGGATCGAAGATCGCATGGTGGGTCCGAAGGAAGATGCCACCGGCCCGGAGTGGATCAAGACCCGCCTGCCCGCGGCTTTCGATCCCGACATCTTCTTCCGCGACATCATGGACTGTCCCATGTTTACGATGACCAACGAGAGCCTTTGATTCACTCTCTTGGGCGAGTCGGCGTTCCCTCCTCAGGTCTCGAAGGGGGGCGCCTCTTGCTAGAGGCTCCTCCAGGGGTGCCCTCCCCTGGGGTGCCACCCCTGGGGTGCCACCCAAGTCGAACTCTCTTCCCTTCAGTCGTTTACGGAGACTCACCCTCTCCTCTGAGACCTGATTCCCGAGCCCACTGACTACCAGCTCCGCAAGATTTCTCGACTTCACCTGTCGATTCATGACCAATTCTCCGTTGAAGACAGGTGACATGAGACCACTACGCCATGTACCCCCT
>CAZMEL010000216.1:0-13787 GCA_964565225.1 uncultured Thermoanaerobaculia bacterium
ACCCTTCCCGAGTTGCTCCGCGCTGCAAGCCAGGGCGAGCATTCGGCTAGAGATCCCAGGAGTAGGTGGCTTTGAGAATCACCTGGCGATCCTGGCTTCGGAGATCGCTGAAACCGGGAGCGTCCCAGCCGTGGTTGTAGACCAGGAAGAGGTCGGAGCCCGGCCGGTAGTGCCAGTTGGCCCGGAGATTCATGGTCAGGGAGTCGTTGACGTCGTTGTGCTGGAGAAAGGCGTCGAACACCAGGTCGGGGTGTACCGACACCCCGAAACGCTGGCGCAGGATGTTCACCTCGAAGGCACCGGCCGGCAGGTCGATGTCGTTGTGGTTCCACGACGTCTCGGAGCGGAACCACCGGCTCGGCCGCCAGTGCAGGGTCAGATTGGTGGCGAACCTTGTGCCGTCGTAGAAATCGCCACGAATCACGGAGCCGCGCATCGCCACCGGACGCCCTTCGTTGGTACGGAAGAAGATCCCCAGATCGGCCCAGCGGTACTCCTCTTCGGGAATCAACACGTCGTCGAAGATCTCGAAAGGCTCGACGATGTTCTCGTAATTCCACTGGCCGAAGAGGAGGAAGAAATCGCCCTGGTCGGTCTCCAGACCGAAGAGATCGACGCTCGACTCCACACTCTCGAGCTCTCCGTCTTCGAAGGTGAACACATCGGCCTCGACCTCGAAGCTGAGGTTGCGCACCCCTTCCCAATCCGGCCGCGGCGCGTACTCCACCTCGGAGCGGTAGTTCCTTCCGGTGCGACGCAAGAATCCCGACTCGGCGGTGAAGTCTTCGCCGATCTGCTCGATTCCCGCCGACCACTCCCAGAACGAGCCCTGAAAGCTGGCCCCGACTCCGCCGGCCCAGTCGTCCGTATCCTCGGCCGAGCCTTCGCTCGCCGCGCCGTACGCCCAGAGGCCGAGCCGGTCGTTGGGTTTCAAGTCGGCGTCGAACCCGTAGACACGGTGGTAGCTGCCATCGCTGCCCTCCCGACTCGTCACGATCATGCCGATGTTGGATCGCTCTCCGAGATTTCGCTTCACCCGCACCACTCCCCAGTCGTTCTCCGGCACCGCGGCGATCTCGTCTTCCGGCTCCGCCGACAGGCCTCCGGTTCGTACGCCGAGAACCCCGAGGCTCCAGGGACCGGCACGACCTGCCAGGCGGGCGCCGAAGTCGAGATCTACCAGGCGCCCTTCGTCGTCGATCCCGATCCGGCGCGAGAAGAACACCTTCATCAGCGGAGGCCCGTTGCGGTCGGGGCCGAACTCGAAGATTCCGGAGTTCTCGAGAAAAAACTCCCGCTTCTCGGGAAAGAAAAGGGAGAAACGGGTGAGATTGGTCTGCTGCTCGTCGACCTCGGTCTCGGCGAAGTCGGTATTCACCGTGAGGTCCAGGGTCAACCCCTGGGTCACCGCCCATTTGACGTCGAGACCGCCGGCCGCCTCGTCGTCGGACTCGGTCGATTCCTCGAACTCCCGCGCCGAAGAGGCGGTGAGGAAAGGCTTCAGACGAAGGTTCCGGCCGGTCTCCATTCCCTGCAGCCCGGCGAGAGCTCCGGCCTGGGACATACGAAAGAGGTCGGCATCACGCCCGATCGGCGACCAGAACGTGACCTCGGACTTCCGCTTGATGATCCGTCGCACCTGCAGCCCCCAGACCTCGGCTTCGGGATCGAAGCGCAAGGTGCTGAAGGGAATGGCGAACTCTGCCACCCAGCCCCGGGCGGTCCGCCGAGACTCCACGTTCCAGATTCCGTCCCAATCGGTGTTGAAATCGCGCCCTTCGTCGGTCACCAGACCGTCGGTTCGGGAGCTGTTGGGGTTGGTCTCGAAGAAATAGGCGTTGCGCTGGTCGTGGAAGGTGTCGAGGAGCAGAACCAGGCCGTCATCGCGAAACAGGGGAGAATCGCGCCCCATTTCCCGGCCGATCACCAGCTCCGGCTGCGAATCTCTGGCATCGATTCCGATGTACAGGGTCTTCGGAGTGTAGACCACCCGGATCTCGGTGCTCTCGGAAGAAGGCTCGTATTCGTCGGGCTCCCGCTGGGTGAAACCGCCCGAGACCTCGGCTCGCTGCCAGGCCTCTTCGTCGAGCCGACCGTCGAGCTCGATGGTCGAGTCGATCGCCAGAGCGGTGATCGAAGGCCGCTCACCTCCCCGTTCGTTGCTGCTCTGCCCTTCCGCGATCTTCGCCACGATCGTCAGCAGAAGGCACAATCCAAACACCGCGAGTCTCTGCAATGTTCTCTCCCCGAGCTCTCACGCCCGTCCCCGGTAGATCTATCGAAGGGTGGTACGAAATCCAGCAAGAAATGTCGGCGACCTTTGAGACATTTACAAAGGTGTTACCGCCATGAATGAGCAAACCCTCACGATCGAATCTCGATTTCTCAGGTCTCGAGCCCGCAAAACGTGGGAAAGAACCACGGCAAGGACATCGGCGGATTTTCCGCCCCGGGCCCAGGCCAAGATCTCTTATAATTTACACCTACCAAACGGTTGGTATCTCAGGAGCTATCGCATGCGACCTACCTCTACTGCTCTTCTCTTCTCACTCCTTCTCCTCTCCCCTACCTCCGGCCACGCTCGCGATCTGCAGGAAGTAATCGATTCCGGCAAGATCGTCATGTTGACTTTCCCGAATCAAGACAGTGCCTTCTCCAGCATCGACATCGCCCAGGGACCGATGCCGGCGACTGGAACAGCGAGCCACTTTCTCGGGATCGATGTCGACCTGATGCAGGCTTTCGCGGAGTCTCTCGGCGTCGAGCTCGAGATCCGGCCGGTCAGCGAACCGAGCTTCTCGGCTCTGATTCCCGATCTGCTCGCCGGCCGGGGAGATCTCATCGCGAGCTCGTTCTCCATTACCCCCGAACGCAGCGAAATTCTCGATTTCTCCGACCCCTACTACAGCATCCGCGCGATGCTGGTGGTTCGAAAGGACTCCGGCATCCGGAGCCCGCAGGATCTCGATCATCGAGTAGGTACCGCGGTGGCAGGTTCTTCCCATGCGGCACGGATGGCACGGATGGGGATCGAGCGGCAGAGAATCGTCCTCGTGGATTTTCTCCTCGAGACCTACGGCATGGTGACCGACGGCGAGGCCGACTTCACCATTGCCGACTCCTCGAACACGGAGTATCGCTTGGAGAGTTATCCGGAGCTGGAGGCGGTGTACCAGTTCCCCGACATGGAGAGTTATGGAATCGCCTTTCCCAAGGGCAGCGATCTACGTCCCGCTGTCGACCGGTTCTTGGTCCATGCGAAGAGCTCTGGTCTGCTCGACCAGATTCTGCAGAAGTATTTCGCGGGGAACGAGGAGAAGAACGCCGAGGCACGTACGGCGTCTCAGCACTGAGGCTCGGCGTCAGGAGTTTTTCGGTCGGGCGGCGGCTACGGTCGCGGGCGACTCGCCCTCGGCTCTTTCGATCTCCAGGCCCTTGCAGGCCTCGGCCCGGCGCTCGGGACACAGACACGCCTGGATGATCGACTCTTTGCAGGGCCCGTCAGAGCTGGCTTCACGAACACCATCGCGCACCACCTTGCCGAGCTCCCGGATCTGGTCGCCATATTGCCGGCAGGGTTTGCACATCCACAAGTGGAAACGGGCCGAGAGTCGCTGTAGGAACGGCTGATGTGCAAGCTCTCCCGACGCCTGCAGGCGGGCCAGCTCGCGGCAGGAAATCATGAGCCGCCACCTCCGAATCCCTTCGACTCCAGGCACTCCCGGAGGCGGTTGCGAACCCGGTACAGCAACACGCCGAGATGGTTGGGAGTCACGCCGAGCACCTTGGCGATCTCTTCGGTCGTGAGGCCTTCGACCTCTCGCAGCAGGAAGGCCATGCGGTAACGAATCGGCTGACCCTCGAGACAGCTGCCGATCTCCCGCCGCGCCTCCTGCGCCTGGGCCCGAGCATCGGCGCGCTGGGGAGGTCGGCCCCAGCGTCCGTTGGCGAGAAAGCGCTGCTCCACTGCCTCTTCCATTGGCTCCACCCACCTCTCCCGGTGATTTTCGCGTCTTGCTTCCGCCAGCTTACGGTACAGGATCCCGAACAGCCAGGTGCGTACGTGGGAGCGGCCTTCGAATCGTGGGGCCGATTCCACGAATGCCGCAAATGTGTTCTGGGTGACGTCTTCCGCCGCCTCGACACCCATACCGCTGCCTCGCGCGGTGCGATACACCTGATCGGCATAGGTCTCGACCACGGCACGAATCGCCACCTCGTCACCTGCTCGGATCCGCCCCGCAAGGTCCGGGGAGCCCATGGATATCGAGTTTTCAGCTCTCACCGCCAACCGTAGGAGTCTCCCCGCCGAAGTCGAGTCCCTCGGAGGATCTGGGGACCGATCGACGAAGGTAAAATTCTATACGTGTCGGCCGCGATCAACGCAACCGCCCTCGACCGTCGTCCGGCTCTTTCGAGGAGATGTGGTAGGCGACGTTGAAGTGCTGGGACCTCGTGCCGAAGTTGTTGTAGTCCCAGCTCAGGGAAATCTTGTCCCAGAGAAGGAAACCGAGCTTCCAGGTCGGGCCGAAGTCATCGATCCGCGACTCCAGGGGCTCGAATTCCACCCAGCTGGCTCTCGCCCCCAACCCCGCCTGGAGCGCAACCCAATCCCTGACGGGCCAATCGACCGCCACTCCGGACGTCGCATGCCCCTGGAAATCGAAGGCATGGTAGGCCTCCGCCCAGGCATTGGCCGAAATCGACGAGCCGAGCCACAGAGGCCGGTGGATTCGCAGCTCGAAGGTCGGATGGTAGCGGTCGGACTCCACGTACGGAATGTTGCGCTCGTTGTCACCGATCAGGCGGTGGATGGCATTCTGGGCGCTCTCCCCGAGCAGCCCCTCGCCCACGTGCACCACACCCACTCCAATCGAGGAGTACCAGGGCCCGAAGCTCCGCAGGTTTCGGCGCAGGGTCAGGAAAGTTTCGTCGAACCGAAGATCGCTCTCCCGGTCGGTGTAGATGTTCTCACCGAAGGCGATCTGAAAGCCCTTCCAAGGGAACTCGAGCTCCAGGGCCGCGGTGTAGAGGTCGTCGTCTTTCTCGTTGGAGGCGAGGAAATCGTTCGCCAGCACGAATCGAAGATCGCCGCCGGACTGAGCCGACGCCGGAAGGGTCACGAGGAAGGCTCCGAGAAGAGCCAGACCGGTAAGCGTTGGAATACGGAACGTCGGATCTTGAATCGCTCGAAACATCTCAAACACTCCATCTTTCGTCTCGCGACGACCGGGTCGAACCACCCGAAGCCGGCGCATTTGAGAAGTGAGTGAGATTCAGCGATCGTTTCTTACACCTCGATCCCTATTTTTTTATTTCCCTTTTCGGAGGATCAGAAGGGCCGAAACGGCAGAGAGCCGAAGCGCTCGAGAGAGAGCAGGTGGGCGATCGGCTGCCAGTAGGCGACCGCGATCAGCACTACCGCAACGACCGACCAGCGCCCCAACCGGTCCCAGATCCCGGTGGTCGTGGGAGGCCCTTCGAGCGGAACCGCAAAACGTATGGGGGCTTGCTCGATCGGCTTGCCGAAGAACATCGTCGCCACCAGCACCCCCAGGTAGAGGAGGGAGCTGAGGAAGAGCAAGATCCCACCGAATGCGGAGAGATCCGTCCACACCTCCCAGCGCGCCGCTACCTCGGATCCCAGGTAGGTGGCACTGTAGACCCGCCGCGGCATGCCGAGGATTCCCGTGAGGTGGTTGATGCCGCCGAAGATCGCCATGCCCACGAACCACAAATAGGGCTGGAACGTGGCGAAGGGACGCCCGACAAGCTCGCGTCCGGTCCAGCGTGGTAGCAGCCAGTAGCTCACGCCCATGAAGGTCAGAGCCACCGCGGTTCCCACCGTGAGATGGAAATGGCCCATGATCCAGGCCGTGTTGTGCACCATGGTGTTCATCGCGTAGGCCGCGTTGATCGCTCCGCCGAACCCGCCGAAGGCGAAGGTCAGCATCGACAGAGCGATGCTCGCGAACAGGGGATCCCGCCAGGGGAGCTTCGGAATCCAGTCGAAGAGGCCGCGCGCCCCGCGAATCCGCCCTGCGACTTCCAGGGAGGCGATGACCGTAAACGCCGTGACCAGGCTCGGGAAGAGAATCACGTAGGTGGTGAAGGTGTGGGCCAGCTTCCAGCTCGAGTCGATGCCAGGATCCGAGAACTGGTGGTGGAGGCCGACCGGCGTGGAGAAGAGCACGAAGAGCACGAAGACCATGCGCGCCAGGGGATCCGAGAACAGCCGCCCTCCGGCGACTCGCGGCAGCACCGTGTACCAGATCACGTAGGCGGGCAGCAGCCAGAAGTAGGTCAGCGGATGGCCGAACCACCAGAAAAAGGTCCGTGCCAGGATGGGATCGATGGTCTCGACCCAACCCAGGGACCAGGGAATCAACATCCCCAACACCTCGACCGCGAGCCCGATCGTGGCCAGGATCCAGACGATCACCGTCGCCAGGAGGCCATGGATCGCCAGCGGTAGGGGCTTGCCCGGGTGTTCCTTCCGCCAGCCCATCGCCGAGGTGATCATCACCCCGCACCAGATCCACGATCCCACCACGAGCAGGGTGGCTCCGATGTAGAAGGCCGGATGCGCCTGTAGCGGCGGATAGAACGTGTAGAGCACGGTGCTGGTGCCCGAGAGAATCGCCACCGTGGTCATCAAGGTGCCGAAGAGCGCCACCCAGAACGAGGCCCAGGCCCAACCCTCGCACCAGATCCGCCCCAGGGCCGCGCGGGTGAACCCGAGCCCGAGCGCCATGATGAAGAAGGTGGTGAAGACCAGCGCCATCAAGACACCGTGTGCGGTCACGGAGAGGTAGTAGATCTTCTCCGAACGGAAGGCCAGGGGTACGTCGGCCCGCGACAGCGCCTGCATCACGGCCATCAGCGCACCCAGGGCGAAGGCGCCCACCGCAACCCAGAAGTTGGCCAGCTCGAGACGGAAATCCTTGCCGTTCATTCCGCCGCCGCTCCTTCCACCACCAGCCGGCCCTGCATGAAGTGATGCGAGAGACCGCAATACTCGTTACATACGATCAAATACTCCCCGGGGCGCGGGAAAGTGATCGTGAAATCGCTGACGTAACCGGGAACCACCATCACGTTGGCATTGGTGCCAACCACCTGGAAGCCGTGGATCACGTCGGGGCTGGTCATACGGAAACGCACCGGCACCCCGGCGGGCACCCGGATCACCTCCGGCACGAAACGAAACATCTCCACCACCGAAACCACGAGCACGGAGCCATCGGCGGCCGTCTCGACCCGCGGCCGCGCGAACTCGGAAGAGGTGCGCACCGTCACCGGGTCGATGGTCTCGATATGGCTGGGCGGGTGGACCGCGTGTTTGCCGGCGCCGTAGGCCATCGCCGAGAGAAAACCGGCGATCATCACCGCGGCCGCTGCGATCCAGATCTTCTCGTAGAGATCGACTTTCATGGTCTGGTCGGGGCTGCAGCCGTTCAGGGCTGTGGAGCTCCGCGGGGAATGAACTCGCCGAAGTAGAGAGCGATCCACCCCAGGGCGAAGAGGGCCGCGTAGATCAGCACGATCGCCAGCGTGCCCTTGGGATGCTCCATGGCCGCCTCGGGCAGCTCCTCCGAAACCTCGTGCCCTTCCTCGGGCGAAACAACCGGTCTCTCGTTCACGAAATCTCCACGGTTTCTCGAGACCTCGATCTGGCCAGCGACTTCGCGCCGGTAGCTGGCGATCAGGACTCGTTCCAGGCAGACTAGAAGAAACCGCGAGCCCGACACACGACCTGCCTGGGTAGCCGAACCCCGCCCGATAGGACGGGCTCTCCGCGAGGAGGATCTACCGATGAAAACACTGCGACGCCTGCTCTTGTCGACCAGCACCCTTCTGCTCTGGTGCCCCCTCTCCGCTTCGGCCCAGGAAACCGTGGTCACCTTCGACCAGGGTACCGAGGGCTGGATCGGCCCCACGGGCTCCGGTGGCGCGACCACGATCGAACCCGAGGGCGGCAACCCGGGGGCCAATCTGCGCACGATCTTCAACGATTTCGGTGTCACCTTCCGCAACGACACCCACTCGGCCTTCGTGTTCGACTACACCACTGTACCCAGCCTTTCCCTGGGCCTCGACCTGCTCGTGGAGTCGATCGAATTCTCCGGCACTCCGGTCTCCAGGCCATGGCTGATCGAGCTACGCGACCGCGACAACCCGCCCGGTGGCTTTCCCTGGGTGTCCGTGTGGTTCAAGTTCACCGATATCTCGGCTGCCGGCCAGGGCGACTGGACCGCTTTCGACGTCACCATAGCCGACACCTCGGTCCGCGATCTCCCACCCGGCTGGCGCGGCTTCGGTGCCGAAGACAGCGGCGGCAACCCCACCCTACCCGCCGACCGCACCTTCCGTGACGTGCTCGCAGGGATCGACGAGATCGCCTTCACCACCCTCGAGCCCGGCTTCTTCTTCGGCTTCACCGACCACGACCTCCGGCTCGACAACATCCGGATCCGGCGCCTCGGCGCGTTCTTCGAGGACGGCTTCGAGAGCGGCGATACCTCCGCCTGGTCGGCGATCTCGCCCTAACGATCGGAGTCGAGACTCTCGAGGGCGTCTCGCGCCTCCTTCGAAACCGTCCACCACCCCTCGACCCTCGCGTGGTCGCTGCGCGCCATCTCCGCGAGCCGGGGCCGAGCTCTCTCGTCCCCGAGCTCTCCCAACGCGAAGGCGGCCCAGAATCGCACCTCCGCGGCGGGATCCTGTGTCGCCCGCAGAAGAGAGTCGAGGCTCTCCGGGGCGGCGAGATACGCCAGCGCCTCCGCCGCTTCGGCCCGCAACGCCACCGGCTCGTGAGGCGAGTCGAGAATCAACCGGATCGCCGGCTCCGACTCACCATCCCGCAAGGCTCCCAACACGTACACCGCCACCTTCCGGTGTGCGTCACCTCCGGCATCCCGCAGAAGGCGACGAAACGCATCCTTGCCCGCATCGAGTCCGATCAACCCCTTGCCCACCTCCCACAACACCAGCTCCGACGTTTCTTCATGGACCAACGCCTCCAGCTCCGGCGCCAGCTCCTCCACCCTCGCCAGTCCGATCAACCAGGCAGCGCTCGTGAGCAGGTCCGGATCCGCGGCGGGGTCCCGCAGCAGACGACGAAAGCCCGCCACCGAATCCACCCCTGCCGCCAGGAGCCGCGTCTGGCAGTCCTCGCCGCTCGAGCGGCTCTCTTCGGGTAGCTCGGCAATCGCTTTTTCGAGTCGAGTCGTAAGAGCTGAAGGCATGGAATCACCGAGCCCTTCCTGGGCAGACCTCTGACTACGGATCCCCCCATTCTACGGAGCTTCGACGACAGAGCTTCAGCTCCTCGGGATCGACACCAATCGGTGATTGCTCGAATCGACCAAGAGCAGACATGAACTCGACCCGACCCATTCCCACCAACTTGGCGGCGCGCCCTGTAGTCAGCCGGCCGAGCTCGTACAGCTCGACCGCCAGCAGAAGCCGAGCCTCGGTTTCGACCTCTTCCGGCATCATTTTCGGGGTAGACAGGAAATCTTCGGAATAGGAAATGTTCAAGACATGTTGGGCCACTTCACTTCCCTTTCTCCGCCAGGATCCTACAACGAACATCCTTGTAGCTTGGGAAGATCCCGCTCGAAGCAGGTTGAGCCCATCCGTACCCATTTCAGCCAAGCTCAGGTGATCGCTGCACACAACGACCCTGATGAGAAGCTGCCAACTCCTTTATTGGAATAGATAAGAATCATGGTGCACCCAGGAAGATTCGAACTCCCAACCTCCTGATCCGTAGTCAGAAGCGTCATTGTCACATCAGGCCACACAAAGCCACACAGCATGTCTTGTAACTCTTGAATTATGTTGTGTTTAGAGTATAGTACCCCACATGCAATCACACCAGCCCAAACTGCAAATCTCTCCCAAATCTCTCCCAGAACGGTTCGAGACTCTCCCAAATCTCTCCCAGAATCACCATGAAGACCAGTAAGACTCTCAGGCTCACGGACACGATCCTCCGGCGGCTCCGACCGGCCGGGAAACGCTTCGAGCTGCGGGACGAGGCATCCGGCCTCGTGGCCCGGGTCGGCGTCAAGGGGGATATCAAGTGGGTGTTCGACTACCAGGCGCCCAATGGCGGCAAGCGGCGGAAGTTCACCCTCGAGCACCCCTACCGGAACAAGAACGGCGTCATCGTTCTCGGCCTGGCCGCGGCGCGGAGGCAGGCCGACGAATACACCATGCTTCTGCGGCGAGGCATCGACCCGCAGACTCCCGAGGATCTCGTTCCCGGTCGCCCGGCTTCGTTCCAGGAAGCCATCGAGCGATGGATCAAGGATGTGGCGGTTCGGGAGAACCGGACCCACGACATGCAGCGGCGGTGGCTCTCCTACCTCCCCGAGGAGATCCTGCAGCTCGAGCTCCCGGCCGTGACCAGAGGCCATGGCAAGGCGGTGCAGAGGGACGCCGCCATGCAGCGCGGGAAGGCATCGGCGAACAACATCCTCGCGACCGCGAGCTCGGTCCTCTCCTGGTGCGATGACTTCGACTGGATCGAGAAGAACCCCTGGAGGAGCATTCCCCGATTCCGCATTCCACCTCGCAAGCGCTATCTCAGCCACCAGGAGATCCGGATCATCTGGGCCGCCTGCGAGAAGATCGGCAGCGACGCCTGCCGGGCCGTCCAGGTGCTCTTGCTGACCGGCCAGCGAATGGGTGAGATCCTCGCCGCGCGGAAAGAAGAGGTCAACGGGGACTGGCTGCACATCCCGGGAGAACGGACGAAGTCGGGCAACGCGCACGATGTCTTTCTCGCGCCGCTCACCCACTCCATCCTCTTCGACGGCGGCGACGAAACCTACTTCTTCCCCTCTCCGGTCGTCCCCGACCAGCCGCTCGGCGATATCCGCTCCGGGGTCGCCACGATCCGGCGCTGGACTCCCGACCTCGAGCACTGGCAGGTCAAAGACCTCCGGAACACCTTCACCAGTCAGGCGGCCCGGGCCGGATGCCCGAAGCTGCACATCAGCATGTGCCTCAACCACAGCCTCCCCGGAATGGTCGACTCGATTCTCGACATGGGCTCCAAGGTCACGGAAGATCACTACCTCGAACGCTCTGTGTACCGTAATGGTATGCAAGAGGTCTGGGAGACGTGGGAGCAGCGGGTGAAGGGCATCGTCGAGACCGGCGGCGGGCGATTGCTGGAGATGACCGGTTGAGCCCATCATGCGACCCGCCTTCCCCGCTTCGTCTCGAAGCTCTCGACCCAGGAACGGAGCCCTTCCACGTCGCCCTTCGGCTCCCCTCGCGACGTGAAGCGAACCCCGAAGCGCACCATGGCGTTGTGCCACTGGTCGAGCTCGCTCTTGAGCCAGCGATCCCCTTGCAGGAACAGGCCGTTTCGTTTGAACTTCGCCAGGTATTCCCGGCTGCGCTCGAAATACAAGGCGGCCCCCTCTTGGGAGAGATAGATGTCGCTACCCTGGACGACTCGGAAGACTCGAATCAGGCTATCCATGAAGGTCTCCTGTACAGCGGTTTGAATTTGTTTCAATATGTCCAAGAGCTGTTTCCTTCTTGCTCGAATTACCAAACCTCGAACGGTGCTGGGGAGTCCCTCCTTCTCCCGGCTGCAAACGCCGCGGACGAGCCGGCGGCCCTCGGCCGCGAACACCTCGACCGCACCTCACGGCAGCACTGCGAGAATCTCTCGATATCGCGACCCAGCGTTGGCATCCCGGGGCTTGACCAGGCACCACGACCACCCCGTAACGGGTCACGATCGGGCCTTCCCCGGGAGACTTTGGGAAAAGGGTCGGTGCTCGGTAACTGGTCTGGATACTCATATGCAGCGTCCTTGGATCGTTTATGTACCACAGAAAACGCGATTCTTTTCTCTGTTTTCTTAGAGTTTCTCCACAAGTAAGAACTTATTGCCATTCAGGGAAAATGACAAGCTGAAAGACCTATCCCGTCATTCCCGGCACCATGCCGCCTCGGCACAGCGCTAGGTAGACCCGGTGGACCTCCCTTTATCGTGGAGAATTCGGCCCGGGGGAATCCCCGGCCTCGAGGAAGCGGCCTCCGATTCGGCCTGCACGTCCCGCTCGACGACACCGAGGAGCTGGCGGCCGGCCCCTCCAGGTATCGAGCAACGAATTGCCTACGTGGAGAAGAAACGAAGAATCAGGATCCCTGCCGCCGTCGGGCTACCCCTGCATAAAGCGCCGGACGGCAGCTGGGAAGATAGGGAGAGAGAGCGGGTTGCGCGGTATCGCGCCAAGGCCCGCCAGGTAGGCCGCACGATCCGCGCCGCGGCGACCACCTGGCGGGTGAGCTGGAAATCCTCGGTGCTGGAGCAGCGACCGGGGGCCGGTTTCTACAGAGCTCCCTCCCGGGCGAGGGACACCCACCGGCCCTGAACGCCGACGATCAGATGGTCGACGATCCAGATCCCGAGCAGGCTGCCGGCATCCACCATGCGCCTCGTAAACAACACGTCCTCCCGGCTCGGCGTCGGGTCATGCGAGGGGTGGCTGTGGAAGAGAACGAGCCCGGAGGCGCCGCAGAGCAGCGCCTTCTTGAGGATCGTCCGGGGCTCGACGCTGGCGCGGCTCAGGGTTCCTCGGAAGATCTCGGCCTCGGCGATCAACCGATTGCGAATATCGAGGAACAAAGCCCCCATGATCTCCTGGTCGGGCAGGCCGTAGCAGAGCGAGAGATAGCTCGCCACCGCCGCCGGATGGTCCATCGGTTTGCGCCGCGGCATGTTCGCCTTCGCCAGCCGACGAGCCATCTCGAACGCCGCGAGCACCGGAAAGAAGCTCTCGCCGTCCACGTCGGCCTGGGCGCAGACGCTATGGAAGTCGGCGGCAAGCCCTCTCAGTCCGCCGGCCTGCTCGAGGAGATCCCGCGCCACGGTCTGCCTCGGACGCTCCTCGGGGTAGGTCTGGGGACCCATGAGGGCCGCCACGAGATCCTGATCCGAAAGGGTCCGTGGGTCTTCCAGAGCCGGGCGAACGGGAGGGCGGCTCAGGTCCTCGCCAACGCAAGCCACCGCTGGCGCTCCTCGAAGCAGCTTCGGAGCTGGGATTCACTGGCAGTCGAGGCGGCGTGGAGCGTCTCGATGGCGTCGGCCAGCAGATCGGCCCGGACACATTCGGCCGCGGCCCGCAGCTCGGCCGCGGGATCGAATTGCCGAGAAGGTGCCGGCAGACCTTGGACCGATGCGGCGAGAAGCTCGTCGATCTGGCGCAGAGTCTCCACCGTCTCCCGGAGGGTCGTCCGTGCCGAGCGAAGAGCGGTCGCGGTAGCGGCGGGGGCCGTGCATTCGCTCGCTCCGTCCGCCAGAGAGGTGTGTGTTTCGAGGTTCCGTTGGCCCAGGCTGGAGGCCCTGGACCCGCGGGGGCTGGGAATGGGTAGTGCTTGGTCGGTAGACTGGTGCCAGTCCGGCATGAGGGACTCTCCTCTGTCGGATGAGGTCCGGCGGGCACGCCGTCAACGTGCTCGTCGGGCCGTTTTGGTGGATACGGGGCGAAAAAACTTCGGCCTCCCCGCACAGTAAGCTGTACCACCGGATCTGTCAACTGGGCCGTAGGTCCAGTGCTGTCTACAACTTACTGCCCCGGGGTCTACAGGGAGGCGGAGCACGAGTCGCGGTCCGCGGCGGGCAATCAGCCCTCGTCGAGGCGGACGAAGATCAAACCCTCCTCCGCCTCGAACATCCGGCCCGGATCGTCTTCGAGCACCTCGATCTCGGCGTCGCTCACCTCGCCGAGCTCGAACCACTCGCCAGGCCCCTG
>CAZMEL010000217.1:0-13767 GCA_964565225.1 uncultured Thermoanaerobaculia bacterium
GTTGGAGGGAGCCACCGCGGCCGGTGGATCCCAGCGGCCGTTGCGGGCGCGGCTCCAGAGGATCTCGTCGTCCTCGCCGTCGAAGGCGGACCAGGCGGCGAGCCACGAGCCGTCGTCGAGCACCGTCGCGCTGAGGGCGATCTGGGTGCCGGGGCCGGGCTCGGCCACGGTCACGGGCGCCGTCCAGCTGCTGCCGGTCCAGGTGGCAGCACGCACCGCCAGGCTGCGGACCCGGTCTCCCTCGAGCCAGAGCAGGCCGAGGAGCTTGCCCTCGGCGAGCAGCGGAGTGGGCTCGAGCAGGAGACCCTGGTCGACCGCCACCGGCGGCGGCAGGCGTTCGACCTGGCGACCCTCGCCCCGCAGCACCGTGAGGGTTGCTCCCCCCGCAGCTCTCGGCTCGGTGGCGGTGATCCAGAAACGGCCGGCCGATGCTTCGAGGCGGTGGAAACGGGAGCCCGCGGCCAGGGGCAGGACCAGCGGCTCTCCGGCCTCCCCGTGCAGCCGAAGGACTCTCTCCGGGGTGCGCTCCACTTCCAGCGTGCCGGTGGTGGAATCGAAGGCGGCCCAGCGAGGGCCGGCCTCGGCGAGCGGCGGTACGGCCAGGCAGAGCAGGGTGAGGAGCACCAGGCCGGTCAGCCGGGTGGCGAGGGAGGCCCGGGAGCGGAGCTGCGGTGCCTCGGCGGTACGACGACAGGAGTTCTGGATGGAGCGGCTCATCGAACGATCCTAAGTTCGGGCCGAAAGGTCTGTCAACCTGCGGGTGGTTGCTCCGACGTGAGGTTGAGCCTATGATCTCGGCCCATGAAGGCTGCGATCCTCGCCATCGGCTCGGAAATGCTCGGAACCCGGCGCGTCGACACCAACTCCCTCCGGCTGACCACGGTGCTGGAGAGCTTCGGTATCGAGCTGGTGGGAAAGTCGGTGGTCGGAGACCGTCCGGGGCTGATCTCCGAAGAGGTGCTCCGGTGGACGCGGACCGTCGACCTGCTGTTGTTGACCGGCGGTCTCGGACCCACCGCCGACGACCTCACCCGCCCGGCGGTGGCAGAGGCTCTCGGGCGGAAGATCTGGATCGACGAGGGTCGAGTGGAAGCCCTGCGCCGGCTCTTCGCCCGTTTCGGCCGGGAGATGGCCGAGGTCAACCGCCGGCAGGCGGAGGTGATCGAGGGCGCAGAGAGGCTCTCGAACCGCAAGGGCTCGGCCGAAGGGATGCGGCTGGAGCACGCGGGGGCTCACCTCTTCCTCTTTCCCGGCGTGCCCCGAGAGCTGGACGCCATGATCGACGATCACCTGCGGCCGTTTCTCGCCCGGGCGCTCGGCGAGCAGACGGAAGGCACCGAGAGCCGGGTGGTCAAGGTCGCCTGTGTGCCGGAATCCGTGGTCGAGGAGCGCATTTCCTCGGCCTACGACCGATTCGGCCGCGAGACGATCTCGGTGCTCGCGTCTCCCGGGGAGGTGGCGATCCACGTCCTGGCCCAGGGCACACCCGAGGCGCGGAGCGCGCGGCTCGACGAGATGGTCCGCGGGATCGCCGAGCTCGCGGGAGACGAGGTCTTTACCGCCGGGGCGGACATGACCCTGGAGGAAACGGTCGGCCGCCTGCTGGCCGAGCGCGGGGCCCTTCTGGTGACCGCCGAATCCTGCACCGGCGGGCAGATCGCCGCCCGGCTCACCGACATCGCGGGCTCGAGCGCCTTCTTCGCCGGTGGCGTGGTGACGTATTCCAACGAGCTCAAGCAGCAGCTCCTCGGCGTGCCGGAAGAGATGCTCGCCAGGCACGGCGCGGTGAGCGAGCCGGTGGCCCGCGCCATGGCCGAGGGAGCCCTCCGGCGCTACGGTGGCACGCATGCCGTGGCGGTGACCGGTATTGCCGGGCCCGGAGGTGGCAGCGAGCAGAAGCCCGTGGGCACGGTGCACCTGGCCCTGGCGGGGCCGGAGGGCACCGAGGCGATCCGTGTGCTGCTGCCCGGAGATCGCGCCATGGTCCGCCGCCAGACCAGCCAGCGGGCGCTGGAAATGGTCCGACGGCGCCTGCTGGCGGGTGTCGAGGGTTGAGAATGCGCATCTTCGTGGCATTCGAGATTCCCGCGGAAGCCCGGGAGGCCACTCCATGATCTACGGTCTGCTGATCGTCGCCAGCTATCTGCTGGGGTCCATCTCCTTCAGCCTGCTGGCCGTGCGCTGGCTGCAGGGGACCGACATCCGCAGCCTGGGCAGCGGCAATGCCGGTGCGACCAACGTGTTGCGCGCGGCCGGCAAGGGACCGGCGGCCCTGGTGCTCCTGCTCGATGTGACCAAGGGCGCCTTTGCGGTGTGGGTGGCGCGGGCCCTGGAGGCGCCGGGTCCGGTGGTGGGGATGTGCGCTGTCGCCGCCGTGGCCGGGCACGTGTTCCCGGTCTACTACGGTTTCCGCGGCGGCAAGGGGGTCGCAACCGCCACCGGCGCCATGGCCGGGCTCGCTCCCCTACCGGCCCTCGGTGCCCTGGGGCTCTTCGTGCTGTTGGTGGCGGTCACCCGCATGGTGTCGTTGGGGAGCATCGTCGCCATCGGCTCCTTTCCGCTGCTCCTGCTGGCGTTCGGTCGCCTGGGCTGGACTTCCGAGCCGGAGGTCTGGCTGCTGGTGTCGTCCTCGGTGCTGGCTCTCCTGATCGTGGGCAAGCACCACCAGAATCTGGAGCGGATCCTCTCCGGGCAGGAAAATCGCCTGGGCTCGGCCGCCGGCCGTGAGGGCTCGCGATGAAGCGGCTCGCGGTGCTCGGAACCGGATCCTGGGGAACCGCCCTGGCAGTACACCACGCCATGGCCACCGGCGAGGAAGTGGTGCTCTGGGGCCGGAGCCCGGAGTGGGTCGAGAAGATGCGGAGCTCCCGGGCGAACGAACGATACCTTCCCGGGGTAGAGCTGCCGGAGTCCCTACGGCTCACTTCCGATCTCGCCGACGTGGCCACCTGCGACCTGCTGATGGTGGTGGTGCCCTCCCACGGCTTCCGGGCCACCTTGCGACGCCTGATGGCGGAGCTCGGGCCGAGCCACGGGTCTCCGCCGATCCTGATCTCGGCCACCAAGGGAGTGGAGACCGAGACCCTGCAGCGGATGAGCGAGGTCACCCGGGAGGAAGCCCGGGCCGCAGGACGTACCCTCGGCTTTGCCGCGCTCACCGGCCCGACCTTCGCCGCCGAGCTGGTGCGGAGGTCGCCCACCGCTGCCGTGGTGGCCTCCGACGATGCAGGGGTCGCCAAAAAGCTGCAACACCGCCTGTCGAGCTCGAGGTTCCGCCTCTACTCGACCTCCGATGTCGTGGGGGTGGAGCTCGGCGGCGCCTCCAAGAACGTCATCGCCATTGCCGCAGGTGTGGTTACGGGCCTCGGTTTGGGGCACAACACCCTCGCCGCTTTGCTCACCCGGGGTCTTCATGAGATCACAAGGCTGGGACTCGCCTACGGCGGCGACTCCCGCACCTTCGCCGGCCTGGCAGGAATGGGCGACCTGGTCCTGACCTGCACCGGGGGACTGTCGAGAAATCGACGACTGGGCATGGAGCTCGCCGCGGGCAAGGACCGCGAAGACGTGGCCCGGGCGACCCCCATGGTGGCCGAAGGCGTCAGAAATTCCCTCGCGATCGCTCGTCTGGCGGCGCAGAAGCTCGTCGAGATGCCCATCACCGAAAAGATGGTGCAAGTCCTCTATCACGGCGAATCTCCGACCGCGGCGGTGGAGAGCCTCATGACCCGGGAGCTGAGGTCTGAAGCCGAGCTGTGATTTTTCCCTTCCTTCAACCGGCCGGACTCCGGCCCATCTCCGAGAGAAATTTCGATCAGAATGGCCAAACATCAGAGCATTCTCATACTCGATTTCGGTAGTCAGTACACTCAGTTGATCGCCCGTCGCGTGCGCGAGCACCGGGTGTTCTGCGAAATCCATCCCTTCGACCACCCCGTCGAGGAGATCGAGGCCGCCCGGCCGATAGGGATCATACTCTCGGGTGGCCCCGACAGTGTGTTCTCCGAGGACTCGCCCCAGGTGGACCCGCAGATCTTCGAGCTCGGGATCCCGATTCTGGGGATCTGCTACGGCATGCAGCTGGTCGCCCACCACCTCGGCGGCAAGGTCGTGCGTTCCGAGGAGCAGGAGTACGGCCGGGCCGAGATCGACCTGTCGTCCTCCGCTACCCTGTTTCGCGGCCTCGGGCCCAGGGAAACGGTGTGGATGAGCCACGGGGACCGGGTGGAAGACGTCCCGCCCGGGTTCGCGGTCACGGCTTCCACCGCCAATGCGCCGGTGGTCGCCTGTGAGAATCCCGGGCGCAAGATCTACGCTCTGCAGTTCCACCCCGAGGTCTCCCACACCCTTTCGGGATCGCGCATGCTGCGCAATTTTCTCGACTCTGTATGCCGGGCTCGTATGGACTGGCAGATGCGTTCCTTCGTCGACGAAGCAGTGGCCTCGATCCGCCAGAAGGTGCAGGGCGAGCAGGTGATCTGCGCCCTCTCCGGCGGGGTCGATTCCTCGGTGATGGCAGTGCTGGTGCAGCGGGCGGTGGGCAAGCAGCTGAGCGCCATCTTCGTCGACAACGGTCTGCTGCGAAAGGGCGAGGCACAGCAGGTCATTCAGAGCCTGGAGCAGGGTCTCGGCCTCAACGTATACGCCGTAGACGCCGGCCAGGAGTTTCTGGCGGCTCTTCGCGGAATCGTCGACCCCGAAGTGAAGCGCCGCATCATCGGCCGAATGTTCATCGAGATCTTCGAACGGGTGGCGGGAAGCCTGCCCGGGGTCGAGCTCCTGGCCCAGGGCACTCTCTATCCCGACGTCATCGAGTCGGTTTCGGTGAAAGGGCCCTCGGCGGTGATCAAGACCCACCACAACGTGGGAGGATTGCCGGAGCGCATGGGTTTCGGCCTGCTCGAGCCCCTGCGCATGTTGTTCAAGGACGAAGTTCGTCGCCTCGGCCGCGAGCTCGGCCTGCCGGAGGACATGATCCGCCGCCATCCCTTCCCCGGTCCCGGCCTGGCGGTGCGGATTCTCGGCGAGGTCACCGAAGAGAAAGTGGCCATTCTGCAGGAGGCCGATGCTATCTTCTTGGAGGAGCTGCGCAGCGCCGGGTATTACAGCCAGGTGAGCCAGGCGCTGGCGGTTCTCTTGCCGGTCAAGACGGTGGGAGTGATGGGGGACGAGCGCACCTACGACCACGTGGTGGCGTTGCGATCGGTGAATACCGAGGATTTCATGACCGCCGACTGGAGCCATCTGCCCTACGACCTGCTCGGGCGGGTCTCCAATCGGATCGTCAACGAGGTGCGTGGGGTCAACCGGGTGGTGTACGACATCACCAGCAAGCCCCCGGGCACCATCGAGTGGGAGTGAGCCGACCATCATGATTCGTGAGCCAGCGCCATGATCCAGGAAGTCTTCCGGATCGGATCGTTTTCCATCAGTCCGTTCGGGATCTTCCTGGTGGTGGGTCTCTTCGCGGCCTACTGGCAGCTGACCCGGGGCATGCGCTTCTACGGGATCGGCGACGAGGAAGACTCGAGCTCCGTGGTCTTCGCCTGCGGCTTCTTGGGGATCCTCGGCGGCAAGATCTACTACGCCCTGCTGCTCGGCGACTGGCGCCTGATCTTCGATCGGGCCGGGATCGTGTGGTACGGATGTTTCTTCGGTGGTCTCTTCGCCCTGCTGTGGACCATCCGTCGACGGCAGCTGCCCTTCGCCCGCACCTTCGACGCCGCCGGCCCTTCTCTCGCCCTGGGATACGGCCTGGGCCGGATCGGCTGTTTCCTCGTGGGCGACGATTACGGCGTGCCCACGAATCTGCCCTGGGCGATGACCTTCGAGAACGGCCTGCCCCCCACCCGGGCCGGCAACCTGCGAGAGCAGTTCGGGGTCGAGGTGGACCCGGCGATCGGCGACTACGAGCTGGTGGCGGTACACCCCACGCAGCTGTACGAGACCTTCGCCGGCCTCCTGATCTGGGTCGTCGCCCTGCGCCTGATGCGCCGCCCGATGCGCCCCGGCGCGCTCTTCCTGGCGGTGTTGTCCCTGCTGATGGTGGAGCGTTTCCTGGTGGAATTCATCCGCGCGAAGGACGATCGCTTCTTCGGCACCTTCACCCTGGCGCAGCTCCTGAGCGTGGGAATTCTCGTCGGCATCGGGATCCTCTACGGGCGCCTGCGGTCGACCACCGAGCCCGTCGCTCCACCCGAGCCCGCCTGAGAGCCGCGCCATGGCTTCCACGACACCGCGGGTCCTGACCGTCGCCGGCTCCGATTCCGGAGGCGGCGCAGGCATCCAGGCCGATCTCAAGACCTTCGCGGCACACCTGGTCTACGGCATGTCGGTGATCACGGCGATCACCGCCCAGAACACCCGGGAAGTGCGGGCCGTCGCGGCCACGAGCCCCGACCTGGTGGCCGCACAGCTGGATGCCGTGCTGGACGACATCGGAGCCGACGCGGTGAAGATCGGCATGCTCGCCAACGCCGAGATCGTCACCGCCGTGGCCGAGGCTCTGGGGCGTTATCGGCCCCGCCACGTGGTGCTCGATCCGGTGATGGTGGCCAAGAGCGGCGACGCCCTGCTGCGGGACGACGCGGTGGAGGCTCTGCGGGACCAGCTCCTGCCCCTGGCGTCGCTGGTGACACCGAATCTGCCCGAGGCGGCCCGCCTGACCGGCCGGCCGGTGGAGACCCTGGTGCAGCGACGCGCGGCGGCCGAGACCCTGCTCGCTCGCGGCCCGGCGGTGTTGATCAAGGGCGGCCACGGCTCGGGGCACCACCTGGTCGACCTTCTGCTCAGTGCCGACGGCGAACGCCGCTTCACCCATCGCCGGCTCGAGACCTCTTCGACCCACGGCACGGGCTGTACCCTGTCGTCGGCAATCGCAGCCCGGCTGGCCCGGGGCGAGGGTATGGAAGTGGCGGTGGAGGGGGCCATCGAGTATCTGCACGGCGCCATCGGCGCGGCCCATCCCCTGGGCTCCGGACACGGGCCGGTCGATCATCTCTATCGCTGGAAGTAGAAGAACTCCGAGCGATGGGAGGCCGAGCTTCCCGTATAATGCCCGAAGTCTCGTGGAGACTTCACCGATCCTTCGAAGGATTGGTGGGGCCGGAGGCTCCGAGACGTTCGAGATGCTTCCCGAACCCACAGGAGAGAGCCATGGCAAAGCTGATGGAGCTGCTGTTGATCGCAGCCCTGGTCTGGACCTCGGTACCGGCCGCTCGCGCCGACTCGGTTCCCGAGGGCGATGAAGAGGGCCCGTTCCTGGACCAGGTCGATGTCAACGTCGTCAATGTCGACGTCTACGTCACCGACAAGAAGGGCAATCACATCACGGGCCTGACCATCGACGATTTCGAGCTCGAGGTCGACAAGCAGCCGGTCAAGATCACCAACTTCTACTCCGTGGAGGGGGGCCGGGCGAAGAACGGCGACACGATCCAGCCGATCGAGGAGCCGCAGGTCGACCGACGCATCAACGAGGTGGTCGACAACACTCCCGAAGAGCAGCGCCTGCACCTGATCGTCTACGTCGACAATTTCAACCTGCATCCCTTCACCCGCAACCGCGTGCTGGCGAATCTTCGCACCTTCCTGCGCACCCGCCTCGATCGCGGCGACCGGGTGATGTTGGTGACCTATGACCGCAGCCTGCACGTGCGGCACCCCTTCACCTCGGATCCCGAGATCATCGCTTCGGCTCTCTTCGACCTCGAAGAGCTCTCGGCCCACGCCGTGCACTACGACTCGAACCGCCGCGACATGCTCGATCAGATCCAGGAGGCGGAGGACATCTACGACGTGCAGGGCCGGGCCGCTCAATACGCCGAATCGATCTACAGCGACATGAGCTTCACTCTCGACGCCATCAAGCAGATGACCGAGAACCTGGCGGGGCTCCCCGGCCGCAAGGCGGTGCTCTACGTCTCCGACGGTCTCTCCATGCGCGCCGGGGAAGACGTCTTCCACGCCATGTCGGCGAAGTTTCCCGACGCCTCCAGCGTGCTCCTCGACAGCCTGCGCTACGATCTCACCCGCCGGTTCACCAGCGTGACCAACCAGGCCAACGCGAATCGGGTGAGCTTCTACACCCTGGAAGCCGCCGGGCTGCGCACCTACACCTACATGGACGCTTCGAACGCCACCTTCAGCAACAGCGCGGCCCGGGTCGACCAGGTGCACTTCTCGAATCTGCAGAACTCTCTGCGCTTCATGGCCGACGAAACCGGCGGCATCGCGATGTTCAACACCAACAACTACACGCCGCTGCTCAATCGCATGGCGGACGACTTCGAGAACTACTACTCGCTCGGATTCTCGCCGGGTGCGGTGGACAGTGGGCGGTATCGGCGGATCGAGGTCAAGGTCAAGGATCGCAAGAAGCTGGTCGTTCGCCATCGCGACGGCTACCGGGAGAAGCCGGTTTCGACCCGCATGGCCGATGGCACCCTCGCCGCCCTGCACTTCGGTTATCAGAAGAATCCGATCAACGTGCAGCTCGAGGTGGGGGAGACGGTTCCTCACCAGGACAGCGGCCACTACGTGGTGTCCGTGGCGGTCAAGATTCCCATCGGCGGGCTCAGCTTCCTGAGCCAAGAGGACGTGCACCACGGCCGGGTCCGGCTCTTCATCGGCTCGAAGGACGACGAAGGAGGCCTGGCACCGATCCAGGACATCCCGGTACCGATCGACATCCCGGCAGCGGAATTCTCCACCGCCCAGCAGCAGCACTACCGTTACGAGCTCAAGCTGGTGATGCGGCGAGGGCCCCAGGTGCTGGCCGTGGGCTTCCGCGACGAAGTGGGGGCGGTGTCGGGTTTCGTCTCGCGCAGCGTACGGATCGGAGCTTGACGAGCGAATGATGAAAAGACGAAGAGAGAGTTGGTTGGAGGTCTTCCGCTCCCTGGGCGAGGCCTTCTTCGAAGTTCTGCGCGCCGAGCTGGGGGTGCTCTCCGAGCACTGGAAGCGGGCCGGAGCCCACCTGGCCATCGTCGTCGGGCTGTTCGTGACCGCCTTCGGCTTGCTCGCCGTGGGTGGCACCCTCGCGATCTACACCACCGTGGCGTTGGTTCACGAGCTCACGGGCTGGTCCTGGGGGCGTTCGGGAGGGGTTGTGACCCTGACCGTCCTGCTCCTGGCGGCGCTCCTGGCCACCATCGGCTACTGGCGGTTGCAGCGGATCGAGAGCCCGGCCGTGGCGTTCAAGGATCGGCTGGACGATCACGTGGACTGGTGGAAGGCCGGAGTCCTGAGAGACGACAATGCCCTGCCCGCGGTACGGAGCGGTGGCGCGGAAGGAGGAACGGATGGAGACACCGACACCGGCGATGGTGCGGCTCGCCAAGAGCCGTGAGCAGGCCGAAGCCCGACTGAGCACCTTGCGCGAGTCGCTGAGCCGAGAGCTCGGGTTCGCGCCGCGGAGGATCTGGTGGGTTCCGGTGGTGGGTTTCGCCTTCGGGATCGCGATGTCGCGGGCCGTGGGCGGCAAACGGAAGAAGAGTAGCTGACGTCGAGGGAAGTGGGGAGAGCCTACCCGGGAGTCGGCCCCGATCGTTCGAGGCGAGCCCCTCGGCTCTACCCTGCCGAAAGTCGGCTGTGGCCGCGATCAGCCCTCGATGGGACGTTTGAACACCATGGCGATGTTGTCGGTCGCTCCGCTCTTGAAGTTTACGGAGGTCAGGCCGACGAGCTCCCAACCGTCCTTCCCGAAGCCGTTGAGCTGTGTGACGGCGTTGGGATCGAGGCGATAGTTCTCGCTTCGAATATTGATGATCTTGTACTCCCAACGAGTCATGGGCTTCTCCTTCTTCGATCTTCCTCGATCAAGAGATTCGGACGAGATCGCCTGTCCGTTCGATACGACTCTCCATGTGGGGTGGCGTCTCTCATCTTTCTCTCGTGGAATTGGCTTGGGTGGATTTCGCACCTCTACTGTAAACCAAAAATGAGCGCAATTGGGGCATTTCTTTCATGAATTCATGCGTTCTCCTGTTTACGAAGCCGGCCCGTGCAGGTTCCGTAAAGACACGATTGATCGGCGATTTGACCCCTGAAGAAGCAGCACGAATGCACTCGGACTTTCTCGTCGACGTGGTCGAGGAGCTGCAGAAGGGGCCCTTCGAGCTGTGGATCGCCTGGGCCGAGGACGTCGGTGGAGGGCCCGGGGAACGTCCGGCCGAGACGTCGCGGGTAAAGAGCTTTCCGCAGGCTCCCGGCGACCTCGGCGAGCGTCTTTTCTCGGGCCTTCTCCGCGCGACGGGGACCTTCGATCGGGTCGCCGCAATCGGAAGCGATCACCCGGAGCTCCGGGCCGAGACCGTGAATGATGCCTTCGATCGTCTCACCACCGCCGATGTGGTGCTGGGGCCGACCACCGACGGTGGTTACTACCTCGTCGGTGTGCGGCGCGACCGCCTCGACCGGGCCCTGTTCTCGGGCATCCCGTGGAGCACCGAAGCCGTGCTCGAGACCACCCTCCGGCGATGTGACGAGCTGGGTCTGCGGGTCGAGCTCTTGCCCGAGGGACGCGACGTGGACGTGCCGGAAGATCTCGAAGGGCTGACGCAGCGGCTGGCGGAGGGCAGCGTGCACTGCCGGCGGACGATCGCGACCCTGCGCGACCTGGGCCGGTTGCCGGCGAAGGAAGGAACCTCGTGCGGGTCCTGACCGCGGAGCAGATGCGGGCGGTCGACCAGCGGGCGATCGACGAGATCGGAATTCCCGGGCTGGTGCTGATGGAGAACGCCGCCGTCGGCGTGGCCGAGGCCCTCGGCCGCTCGTTTCCCCACGCCGAAACGGTGGTGATCCTCTGCGGGCCCGGGAACAACGGCGGCGACGGCCTGGCCCTGGCGCGTCATCTCGAGGCCCGGGGCTACCGCTTCGCCGTCTTCCTGGTCACCGGCAAGAGCGGGGTGGAGGGAGATGCGGCGGCGCAGCTCGGGATGCTCGAACGTTCGGGCATCGATGTCGTGACCCTCGGTCCCGACGACGACACCGACGGTGCCCTGCGCGCCTGCCAGCGGGCCGACCTGGTGGTCGATGCCCTCTTCGGTACGGGCCTGAGCCGACCTCTGGGGGGGCATTTCCTGGAGCTGGTCCGAGGTGTCGAAGCGCTCGGCGTTCCGCTGCTGGCGGTCGACGTTCCGAGCGGGATCGACGGCAGTCGGCCGGAGCCCCCGGGCGAGCACCTCTCGGCCCGGGTGACGGTGACCTTCGCGGCGCCGAAGGTGGCCCACGTCTTGCCGCCGGCCCGCGACGCCATGGGCGAGGTCGTGGTCTGCGACCTGGGGATCCCCTCGTGGCTGGTAGAGGAGGCGCCCGGTCGTCTGCACCTGTCGACCGAAGCCGAGCTCGCCGCGGGGCTCGTCGAGCGGCCGGCCGACGGACACAAGGGCACCTTCGGCCACGTTCTGCTGGTGGCGGGAGCCCGAGGCACTTCGGGGGCGGCGATTCTCGGCGCCCGGGCCGCGGTTCGGGGGGGCGCCGGCCTGGTGACCGTCGGTGTGCCCGAGCCCATCGCGGATGTGGTGGACGGCGGCTCCCTGGAGTCGATGACCCTGCCCCTGGCCACGGGACCCGGCGGCACGTTGGCAGCCGAGGCGGAGGAGACGATCGAGGCGGCGGCGGTTGGCAAGCAGGTGCTGGCCCTCGGCCCCGGCCTCGGGACCGCCTCCCACACCGTGGAGCTGATCCGTCGCCTGGTGCGGCTGGACATTCCACTGGTGCTCGACGCCGACGGCCTGAACGCTCTTGCCGGCCGGCCCGAGGAGCTGCGGCAGCGGAAAGCGGCGACGGTGCTCACTCCGCATCCCGGGGAGATGGCGCGGCTGCTGGGAATGTCGAGCCGGGAGGTGCAGGCGGATCGCCTGGCCGCAGCGCGCCGGGCCGCGGAGGCGACGGGAGCGGTGGTGGTGCTGAAGGGACGTGGCACCCTCGTCGCCGAGGCCGACGGCGAGGTCGCCGTCAACCCGACGGGCAATCCCGGCATGGCCACCGGAGGGAGCGGCGACGTACTGACCGGCCTGTTGGCGGCCCTCCTGGCCCAGGGGTATGCGGCGGCCGCGGCGGCACGCCTGGCGGTCTATCTGCACGGCCTGGCGGGGGACCTGGCGGTCGAGTCCACCGGCTTCGAGGGGCTGTCGGCCGGCGACCTGCTGGCGTCGATTCCCCGAGCCTTTCAGCGGCTGCGAGGAGCCCCGAGATGAGCTCGTCGGAGACCGTTCTGCAGAGCTCCGGCCCGGCCGAGACCCGGCGCCTGGGCCGCGAGCTGGTCGCCACGCTCGGCCCCGGCGGCCGGCGAGCCCAGGTCGTCCTGCTGCGGGGAGAGATGGGCAGTGGCAAGACCGTGCTGGTGCAGGGAATGGCTTCGGCTCTCGGAATCGCCGAAGACAGCGTACAATCCCCGACCTACCAGCTGATCCACGAGCACCAGGGCGGCGGGCGACGCCTGGTCCACGTGGATCTCTACCGGCTCGAACCCGAGGACGTGGATTCGCTCGGGCTCGACGAGCTCCTGGCGGAGCCGGGGATCGTGGCCATCGAGTGGGCCGAGCGTCTGCCGTTCGACCTTCCGCAGGTCTGTGAGATCACCGTGACCCGGGCGGGTGAGGACCAGCGGGAGATCCGTGTCCTTCGCCGGGGATCGGACCCATCAAACCAGGGCCCCTGATAGCATGCGGCCCGCCGTCGGGCTCGATCGGCGGCTCGAAGGAGAGATCGATAGATGAAGATCAAGAAAGTGGGCGTTCTGGGCTGCGGCCTGATGGGAGCCGGAATTGCCGAGGTGTCGGCGCGGGCGGGCTTCTCCACCGTGGTGCGGGAAGTGACCGGAGAGCTCTTCGAGAAGGGAAGGGCGCGCATCGGACGCTCCCTCGACAAGGCGGTGGCCAAGGGGCGTCTGGAGGCCAGCGGGCGCGACGAGATCCTGGGTCGGATCACCGGCACGGTACAGCTCGAAGAGCTCCACGACTGCGACCTGGTGATCGAGGCGATCCTCGAGAATCTCGACGACAAGCGCAAGACCTTCGTGGCTCTCGATCAGGCGGTGAAGAAATCGGCGATCTTCGCCAGCAACACCTCGTCCCTGACCATCACCCAGCTGGCGATGTCGACCCGGCGGCCCGACCGCTTCCTCGGCCTGCACTTCTTCAATCCCGTGCCGGTGATGAAGCTGGTGGAAGTGGTGGGCACCCTGCTGAGCGACGAGAAGGCGCTCGATTCGGCCCACGAGTTCGTCCGCGCCCTGGGCAAGGAGCCCGTGGCCTGTGGTGACAACTCGGGTTTCATCGTCAACCGACTACTGGTGCCCTACCTGCTCGACGCGATCCGCGCCTACGAAGAGGGGGTGGGCAGTCTCGAAGACATCGATCTCGGTATGCGCCTCGGCTGTGGGTACCCGATGGGGCCCTTCCAGCTCCTGGACTTCGTGGGCCTCGACACGACGTACTACATCGCCAACATCATGTTCGAAGAGTACCGAGAGAAACGTTTCGCGCCGCCGCCCCTGCTCAAGCAGATGGTGCAGGCGGGGCGCCTCGGCAAGAAGAGCGGCCGGGGATTCTACTCCTACGGTGATTCGTGAGCCGACTGACCCTGGCGGAACAAGGCCTCGAGTCCCTCTTCGGAACCCACGACCAGAACCTGAAGGCCGTCGAGAAGGCCTTCGGGGTTCGCCTGTCGGCGCGGGGCAACGAGCTGCTGATCGACGGCCCCGTCGATTCCGTAGCGCAGGTGGAGAAGATGATGTCGGAGCTCTCGGCCCTCGCCGAGGGC
>CAZMEL010000218.1:0-13653 GCA_964565225.1 uncultured Thermoanaerobaculia bacterium
GGTATGATCCAGCCGAGGATCTCTGGGTGCCCCTGTCGACCGCCGGTGCCCCCACGGCCCGGCACAGCCACCACGCCGTGTGGACCGGTCAGGAGATGCTCGTCTGGGGTGGCGAGGTGGTCGGAAACTATCTGGTCAGTGGTGGCCGCTACGACCCGTCGACCGATTCCTGGACCTCGACCTCCCTGGTCGATGCGCCGCAGCCGCGCCGCTTTCCCGCCACCGCCTGGACCGGCTCCCGGCTCTTCGTCTGGGGCGGATGCCCGAACGGGGTCTGTGGCTCCCCGACCAACACCGGCGCCCTCTACGACCCCGCCTCCGACACCTGGGCTCCCACCAGCAGCTCCGGGGCCCCCGGAGGCCGCCGATTCCACAGCGCCGCCTGGACCGGAGAGTCGGTCATGGTCTGGGGCGGCTGCACCAACCACGACTGCACCCACCATACGGCGACCGGCGGGCTCTACGATCCGGCGACGGACGAGTGGTCTCCGACCGCCACGGCGGGGGCGCCGTCCCAGCGCAGCCTGCACAGCGCCGTGTGGACCGGCGAGGAAATGCTGATCTGGGGAGGCTGCAACAGCGGAGAGTGCCAGAACAGGCTGCGCTCGGGCGGTCGCTACGATCCGGCGAGCGACTCCTGGGTACCTCTCGACACTCTGCACGCGACCCGACGGATCAACCACACCGCCGTGTGGACCGGTGCCGAGATGATCGTCTGGGGAGGATGGGATGGATTCTCCCTGCGTTCCGGCGGGCGATACTCTCCGGCTCTCGACACCTGGCTGCCGATGTCGAGCTCACCCGGGGGGATCGACGCCCGAGACAGCCACACCGCCGTGTGGACCGGCACCGAGATGATCGCCTGGGCCGGCAGCGCGCCGGGTCTCGGCCCCGTTCGCACGGGGGCCCGCTACCAGCCGACCTCGGACACCTGGACGGAGACCGCCTTCGCCGATGCTCCCACCGCCCGCATCGTGCACGAAGCTTTCTGGACCGGTACCGAGATGTTGGTCTGGGGCGGGTGTGCTTTCCAGGGGTGCAGCAGCCTGCTCGACAGCGGCGGCTTCTATGACCCCGCGACCAACAGCTGGCGGCCGACCTCGACGGCCGACGCTCCGAGCGGTCGGGCCTTCCCGGCCAGCGTCTGGACCGGGAACGAAATGATCGTGTGGGGAGGCTGGAACACCTCCGGTCCGCTCGCCGATGGTGGACGCTTCGACGCCGCCTCCGACACCTGGACGCCGATCGCCACCGGCGGTGCTCCGACCGCCCGGCAGAGCCCGACCGCGGTCTGGACGGGCGAGGAGATGATCGTCTGGGGTGGTCGCAACGACGCCACGACCTTCGGTGACGGCCGCCGGTATTCGCCGAGCAGCGATACCTGGGCTCCGGTCGCTGGCGATCAGGCTCCGGCGGCTCGGTATCGCCACACCGCCGAATGGAGCGGCCGCGAGATGATCGTGTTCGCGGGTTGCGAGCATGTCGAAGGTTGTTGGGACCGGCCCGCCATGGCCGATGGCCGGCGCTACGATCCGGCCGCCGACCGCTGGAGCGAGCCCCTCTCCACCCGTCTCGGGGCCACGTCGCGCAAGGGTGCGGTCTCGGTCTGGACGGGCGAGGAGATGATCGTCTGGGGCGGCGACGAGGACGCGGGTGTCTTTCCCACCGGCGGCGAGCTCGACGACGGTGGCCGCTACTGCCCGGGCGAGGTTGGGGAGCTGATCTTCCGCAACGACTTCGAATCCGGGGATCTGGCGGGCTGGACCCTGATCTCCTCTCCCTGAGCCCGAATCCGATCGGCCGACGGCGGATGGTTCCGGTACTATGCCGTCGATGCCGAGCTCCTCCACCCCGAACGCCCAGACCCCGGCTCCGGACCCACGGGGTCGGCGGGCGGTGCTGTTGGCCTTCGTGGCCTCGGTCCTGGGGATCCTCGCCGCCGCCTGGTTGTGGCCGGGCAGCAGCCACCGTTCGCTGGCGACGGCCCGCCTGGCTCGCACCGTGGCCGAAGAGATTGCCGTTTGCCACAGCGAGGAATCGGGGAGCGAGCTCATCGCCTCCGACACCGGCTCCCTGCGCGACGCCATGGACGAGCTCGACTTCGCCCTGGTGGATGCGCGTCGCCTGGAAGGGCTCGGCCTGCGGCTGGTCGGCGGTCGGTACTGCACGATCCAGGGAAATCTCGCCGCCCGGCTGCGGCTCGAGAGCGCCTCGGGAAAAACGGTGGCACTGATTCAGACACCCCTGGTGGAGAAGCTCTCGAAGCTGCCGCCGCGGGAGCTCCAGCTGGGCGGGCTGCGGATCGCCTTCTGGCAAGAAGAAGGGCTGCTGCTGGCGATGGTCCGAGAGCCCTGAGTCGCGCCCGGATCGCCCGCGCCGGACGCGAGTGACCGAGAGTGGTCTCGGGAGCCGGATCTGCCAAGACACCGGTCGCTTGGACGCCAACCCCCGCTTCGCCGTACATCCAGAAAAAACGCCGAGCTCGGCGCGGTTCGGGGAGGAGGTCTTTTGATGTCGATCCGATGGTTCCTCGGTTCGGTTTTTGCCATGGTCTGGGGTTTGTGTCTCTCGGGAGCTCCGCCGATCGCAGCCCAGGGCCCGGAGACGTTTCGTATCGTCGTGCACGAGAGCAACTCCGTCGAGTCTCTGGATCGCAGGGCCGTCTCCAAGATCTTCCTCCGCAAGGTCACCCTCTGGCCCGACGGGACCCCCGTCGAGCCGGTGGACCAGGAAGCGATTTCCGCGGTCCGTGCGGCGTTCTCTCGGGTCGTGCACGGGAAGTCGGTCTCGGTTGTCAACAACTTCTGGCAACGGATGATCTTCTCCGGTAGCGCTGTACCGCCCCATTCCCTTTCCAGCGACGCAGCCGTGCTCGATTTCGTCGCTTCCCGGCGGGGGGCGATCGGGTACGTCTCGGCCTCCACACCCCTCGGAGCGGGCGTTCGAGCGCTGACGCTCTGGGACCTGGACAGTGGCGGCTTCCGTTCGGAGCCGGATCCGGGCAGTGATGGCTTCCGTTCGGAGCCGGATCCGGGCAGTGGCGGCTTCCGTTCCGAGTCGGAGCCGCGGGTTCTTCAACCCCCTCGCCGGGCGCTACTGCAGTCGATCCAGGGTAGTGCCGGTCTCCTGGTCTGGGCGGGGCCGGTTTCGGGTGGGCTCTTCCTGACCCGCGACGGCGGAGCCTCCTGGGAGCCGGCGGAGGATGGGCTGGGAGATCGCCGGATCCGTGGGTTCGTCGCGTCCTTCGGATCGTCGGAAGTCCTGGCTCTCGCTGACCGGTCGATCTATCGCGCCTCGTTTCCGGGAGCGAAGTGGTTTTTCAGCGAGGCGGTCTCTCAGCCTCTGCAGCTGTTGGTCTCTCCCTGGGACCCCGCGCAGCTGTTCCTCTTGACCGGCAGTGGCTTGCTTCGCAGAGACGGCCCTGGAGAGCCGTTCCGACCCGTGGAGGTGGAGGGGCGACCCTTCTTGGATCTCTGGATGTCTCCACACTTCGGGCTGCTGGCGAGCGACGGCGAGACTCTCTGGCGCGGAACACGGACCGGAGATCGTTGGTCCTTTGCGAGTCGGCTGCACTTCCAGGGGCGAGTCTTCGACCTCGCCGCGGTGCCCGATCGTCCCGGGTTGCTCCTGGCGGCCACCAGCGGCGGGGTCCTGGTGGGTCAGGAGAGGAATCGGGGCCAGTTCTGGGAGCGGACACCGCTCACGGGCTCCTTCCACGCCGTCCTGGTCACCTCCAGGGCCTGGTTGGCGGCCGATCGGCAAGGGCTCTACGCCAGCTCCGATTCGGGCTCGACCTGGCAACCGGTGGCCAGCATCCGGAATGCGGCCCTCGCCATCGCCTCGGCCTCCGGCGACCGGGTGCTGGCTCTCGGCAGCGACGGCCATCTGATCGGCAGCCTCGACGGTGGATGGAGCTGGCGGCGGGAGCAGAGGCTCAACCCTCCGGCCAGGCCGCCGCAAGAGGTTCTCTCGGTGGAGGCCGAGCGGAGAAAGAGACTCGACATCCCTCCCAGGTCGGTGACCATCCACCTCGCCTGCGGTGCCGACCGAGAGCATGTGGCGGCGATCGTCGTCGATCCCCACGATTCGAGCCGGGTCTACGCCGCGGGCCAGGCCGGTGTCTTTCGCAGCTCGGATTTCGGCACCACCTGGCAGGATGCCAGCTCGGGCCTCGACATCCGAGACGTGCACGCCCTGGCGATCGATCCCAAGAATCCCGAGATCCTCTACGCCGGCACGCACGGTGCCGGAGTCTTCAAGAGCAGCGACGGCGCCTCGAGCTGGTGGCCGATCCGTCGCGGCCTGAGCGACCTGGTAATCCATTCCCTGCGGGTGGATCCCGCAGTGCCGTCGCTGCTCCAGGCCGGTACACCTTCCGGGCTCTTCGGGACCAGCAACGGGGGAGAGAGCTGGCGACTCCTGGAGCGTGGCCTGCTGGCGTTTCCGAGCCTGGTCTCCGACACCCGCGACCTGAACCGCTGGCTGGCCGGCTCCGGGCACGGCAAGCTCTGGCTCGGAAGCTCGGCGAGCCTCGAAGGTGTGTTCCGGGACGCCGCGGTGGGGGTGCCGAACAGCTCGCTCGTCAGCCCGACCGAGCTCTGCCGGGGCGGGCAGACCCGAAGCACGGGCCGCCGGTTCCTGGCGAGCCTCGGTATCGAGCCCGCGGGGCTTCGGGTGCGCTCTTGTGGATTCGATCCCGAGGCCGAGCCGGGGCTCTTCGCCGGAACGGGCCTGGGTTTGTTTCGCAGCGAAGATCTCGGGCGCACCTGGCGCCGGCTGCCGCTCGACGCCAATCTCGCCGCGCTGTCCATCGTCCGGGCGCCGGGCAAAGACTCGGAGACGCTGCTCCTGGCCGGCACGGCCAAGGGGCTGTGGCGAGGGGAGCAGGGGGGCGAGAGCTGGCGTCGCCTGCCCTTCCACGATCCGGTGGTCTCCGTGGCCACGGATCCGGCCCTGCCGTCGGTGATCTACGCCGGCTCGACCGGAAGTCGTCTCGGTGTCTCGCGAGACGGGGGAGAGTCCTGGAGCCGGGCCCTTCTCGCCGTGCCGCCTTCGGCGCTCGCGAAACAGGCGGCCGGGCCCAGAGCGCGGAGGGGCAAGGCGCCCGCGGAGGTGACGGCCGCGGGAGAACGCCTCTGGCGCGCTCTGTGGCAGATTCCCCCCGAGCGGCCTCGGCACCGGGCCCTGGTCGCGACCGAGCTCCTCGTGCGGGCCCCGGTGAAGCTGCGGGGAGAGGTGCGGAAGGTTCTGGAAAGGTTCCTCGAAGACCTCCGCGGCGTCGACCGAGATCTCGAGCCCTACGATGTCTCGGCCCTCGGTTTCAGCCCCGCAGAGCGCTGGCTCCTGGTTCGCCATGGGTCGGATTCGTGCCGTGGCTGTGCTCCGCAGCTGCGTCTCTTCGATCTCGAGCGGAAACGATTTCGTCACGACGAACCACCGCCGAGTGCCGAGCGGTGGATGCAGGCGCACGACCTCTCGCTGGAGCCTCACCACCTCCTGCCCCGGTGGCGGATGGACGACCCGGGCGAGCTGCTCGCCTGGGGGCCCGAGGATCGCTACGTGGCCACGCGAAGCCAGGCGGGTGGGGCTCGGGTGTGGGACCTCGGCCGAGGATCGTCGCCGGAGGATGCGCGAGGGACTCCGGCGCCGGCCGAGCCGTGGTCCTTTCCGTGGCGGCTGGACGTTCCGGTGAGCCTCTGCCCGGGAAGGGCCGAGCCGGATTCGCAGAAGGCCAGCGAGGTCGGATGTGAGGTCGCCCTGAGCGGTGACGGCCGCCGACTCGCCTACGTCGTCGAGACCTCTGCGGGTGCCTCGGTGCGGCTGGCTCGGCGGCTGCGGGATCGTACGCAGGTCGAAGAGGTGTGGACCCTGCCGACCGACGAAGAAAAACCCATCGGTTGGAAGTTTCTCCGCTTCACCCCGGATTCCAGCCGACTTCTCGGCTTTGCCTCCGATGGCAGCCTGTGGATGGCCCCTGGCGATGGGCCGCCGGTCTCTCCGGATCCCGTCTTCGTCGACGAGCCGCGCCCCGGCGGTCGAGAAGCCTGGCGGGCGATCGCCTTCGATCGCATGGGGCGGTGGCTGGCGGCCATCGGCCGCGACACCGTCTGGTTGTGGCGCATCAGCGGATCGGAAGGGTTGGAGGAGCCCGAATCCCTGGAGATGTCGGGGCCGCTCGAAGATCTCGGGTTCAGCCCCGATGGCCGATGGCTCGCGGTCGAAACCAGCCACGGAGAGACGACGATCTTCGAGCTCGAGCCGGACGTTCGGAAGGCCCGCCGCTGGGTCCACACCGTCGAGGGTTGGCCGGGCGCATTCAGTCACGAAAGCAGTCGCTGGATCTCCTACGGTACGCCCCCTCGGTCTCTGCGTCTGGAGACGGGGAGCTCGCAGATCATCGGTAGAGGGAATCGGCGAGCCGTTCCCTCCCTGGGGCGGGAGCAGCAGACACGCCGCGACACACTGCTTCGAGAGCGAGAGGAGGCTTCGGGTCAGCCCATGCGCCTGCTGAGTCTCCAACGCCGGTGGCTGGCCAGCCACCGGCGCCACGACTTCTATCTCTGGGATCTCTCCGACCGGCCCCCGAGGTACCTGCACGGGCAGATCGAGCGTCCCTGGCCGTCGACGTCCGCCGAAGACAAGAGCCCGGAACGACAAGCGCCGATTCCGTGGCCGGAAGGCTCGCTCGCGGACCTCGGCACCGAGGCTCTCCGTGACCTGGCCTGTGCGGTGGTGCGCCGCAACCTCACGCCAACCGAGTGGCGGCTCTGGGTGGGCGAGGAGCCCTGGAAAGCAACCTGCCGTTGGCCCGGCAGCCGGGCGGCTCCCGAGAACGCCAAGAAGGCGGCTCGTCGTCTGCCGGAGAGGTCAGAGTAGGCCGAGAACGCGCACCAGGCCGCGATCGACCTGCTGCATCCAGTGGCTGGAGATCCGGCCGACCCGCTCGGTCAGGAAGCGGCGATCGACCGTGAAGACCTGGGAGACATTGGCCACGGAGTCGCGAGGCAGCCCGGTCGAGTCCGCGGAAAGGAGCAGGTTGCCCGGGGCCCGGCCCAGGCGCAGATTCGAGGTGAGCACGACGACGATCACCGTGTGGATCCGGCTGCGATTGAAGGCATTCGCCTGGACCACCAGGACCGGTCGCCGCGAACCGGACTCTGATCCGCGGGGCTCGGGCAGGGATGCCCACCAGATTTCGCCCCTCAGCACCCTCACCATTCTGCGTCGTCGAGAGAGGCCAGCTGCAGCCGGCTCAGCACCGGATCAGGGGCCGACGACTCTTCCGAGTAGACCCGGTCCAGCTCTGTCGTCGTCTGCTCGTCGATGTAGCTCTCGATGAACGTTCGAAGGGCCTTCGAATAGAGCTCGCTGCGCGACCATCCGAGATCCTTGGCCAGATCCTCCCCCTGTTGAAAGACGGCATCGGGAATCGAGATCGCGGTTTTCATGGTGTCAGTATAACCGGGGTCATACTCTCGAACAAGGGGACTCCTCTCGAAGTCGTCTACCGAGCCTCCCCTGGAGCGATCCCGTCGGTATCCTTCCAGGCCGCCACCGCCGAGGACAAACGCTGCAAAGGGTTGGCGTCGGCCAGGTGCGTCTGCGCCGTGCAGCCATCCGCATCCTGAGTCGACGATGAAGCGGCAGGTGCCGGAGTAGAGACGGCCCCTGTACCAGGCCATGGTCGGGAGCCATGGCCTCCGACTCCATGAGATAGAGTGCAAGATCGAGCTCGACGAGGGGAAGGGTAGCGCTTGGTAGTGAGCCCTGCGGAAATTGCCGCGAGGGTTCCGGGTGGTGTCCGTCATGGCATGGAGTGGAGGCATCATGCGGGGTTTCCTGGTTGGCATCATCGGTCTCTTGTTGGCGGTCTTGTTCGGAAGGATGTGGTGGGAGGAGAAACATCGCTCCAAACCCCAGCTGCCACCGTCGTTTCTCCAGGAGCAGCTGGTGGGGCAGCGCTTCGTACCGGTCACCGAGCGTTTTTCCAAGGTTCTCGCGGTCTGCCTGCCGGGGGTGATCAACCGAAGCTACCTCATGGGCTGGACCGCCACCGCCAACTACTCCCTCGATCTCGAAGCCCTCGAAATCGCAATGAGCAACAGTGAGCCCCCGGTGATCACCGTCGAGGCGCCGGCCCTGGAGCTCCTGAACGGTGGCGACAACATCATCGGTGCCGAAGACCACTTCTGGTTCCCCCGCCGCCCCGCCCCCCGCAAGCACTACGAGGGAGAAAAGGCCCGGGCTCACGAAATCGCCATCGCGGCCGCGCTGTTTCGTCTGCAGAACAACCCGGAGCTGAAAGAGGAGGCCGCCGACCAGCTCCGCGGCCTGCTCGCCGGCCTCCTGCTCGGCTCGGGAGTCGCGATCGAAAGGATCGACATCCGGATCGCCGACTTCGACGGCCCCATCGATCTTCCCGACAACCCACCCCTCTGCGAAGACCAACCCCTCGGCGGCCAGCCCATCGAGCTCGATCGCAAGCTCACCGAAGCCGAGGCGGAGCCGTCCGCTCCACCGGCACCGGGTGAAGGCGAAGAAGGCCCCCTGAAACTCGAAGAAGGCCGCTGGGCCGAATGGCTGGCCGGCCCGTCGCCGAGCCTGGCCTCTGACGTCTCTGGGTAGCCTGGTCGACTCCGCCGACCATCAGAAACTCTGCCTCATCGATACCGAAGCAAGATCAGCCGAGCTTCGACTTCGAGACCGTCAGTCGAAGAGATTGACGAAATCGTCGACGAGGTGAGCGAGTCGAAACCTTCCCCGAAGCCCGTCGTATAATTCTCGTTATGAGAAAAAATGCTCGTGCCGACTTGCCTTCTGATCTACAGCTCGACGTGCTGCTGGTGCTCTACGAAGGGGCCCGGAGCTCCGGGGAGCTGGTGGAGTCGGTGACGGATCTGCGCCGCCGGGAGGTGGCTCTGGCGACGTTCTACCGGCAGCTGCAGAAGGCCCTGGACCGGGGATGGGTCGGCGTGTCGGAGGCCGAAGGGCGGGAGCAGCCGGGGCCCGGCCGGCCGGAGCGGTGGTACCGCATCAGCCCGGCGGGGGAGACGGTCTTGCGCCTCGAGATGCAGCGGCTGCGACACCGCATGGCTCGGGCTCGGGCCTGCGGGCTGGCGGAGGAGCAGGCGCCGTGAGAAAGGGTGCCGGGGTTTCGCTCGACGCTCGGATGTTGGCCCTGGTCGTGGCGCTCTATCCGCGAGCGTTCCGCGAGGCGGTGGGTGGGGAAATGCTCTCGGCCTACCGGGAAAGGCGCCTCCGAGTGGCGGAAGAACAGGGCTCGCCGGGGCTCCTTCGCTGGATGTTTCTGCAATGGCTCGGCGCGCTTCGGGAGCTGCCGGGTGCCTGGGCCGACGAGCTTCGACGACCCGATTTCGAACCGCCACGGAAAGGGGAACCCGTGATCCACAACCTGTTCTACGAGAGCCGTCTGGCGGCTCGGTCCCTGCTCACCCGGCAACGTTCCTTCACGCTTCTCTGTGTGATCACCCTGGGGTTGGGCCTGGGGGCGACCACGGCCATTTTCAGCGTCGTGCACGGGGTCTTGCTGGCGCCTCTTCCCTATGGCGAGCCGGAGCGGATCGTGCGCGTCACCGAGGGTCGATGGACCTTCCTACCGGCACATGCCTTCGAGGCCGTGCGGGGACGCATGGACAGCCTGGAGGTGGTGGGGGCCTTCTACGACTATCGCGCCGAGGGGATCGACCGTACGGATACCGAAGAGCCGGAGCGGCTCGAGATCCTGCGGGTCGGGAGCGGCTTCTTCGAGGCGCTCGGGGTCGAGCCCCTGGTCGGTCGTACCTTTCTTCGCGAAGAAGAGATCCCTCCCGGCGCGGCCCAGCGGGACAAGGAGCAGTTCGAGAGGACCACCGAGCCCGCGCAGGCCCTGGTGATTCTCTCCTACCGCTACTGGAAACATCGGCTCGGGGGCGATCCCGACGTGATCGGCCGGCGCCTGGAGCTCGACGAGCGTATGCACTCCGTGATCGGCGTCATGCCGGCCGAGCTCGGAGGCTTCGTGGGTGGCTCCCCGGACCTGTGGCTGCCTCTCGACCTGGCGCCGGGCGGGGTCAATGTACCGGGGAACTACTACCTCAGCGCCATCGCCCGCACGGCGCCCGGGGTCTCTCTCGACCAGGCTCGGGCGGAGCTCGACGGCCTGGCCGCCTTGCTGCGGGCCGACCCGAGCTTCGACGAGAGCCTGGAGCTCGTTCTCTCTCCCCTGGAGGATGTGGTGGTTGGCAGCAGCCGATCGTTGCTCGGCCTGCTCTTCGCCGCTGTCGGGGCCATGCTGGCGATCGCCTGTATCAACGTGGCGAACCTCTTCCTCGCCCGTGGCCTCGCCCGCCAGCGGGAGCTCGGGCTGCGTGCCGCTCTCGGCGCCAACGGGGGGCGTCTCTTCGCCCAGACCCTGATCGAGAGCCTGTGGGTAGCGCTCGCCGGGGGACTGCTCGGTGTCGTCCTGGCCTGGGGGGCGGTGAAGCTACTGCTCCAGCTGCGCCCCGACGCCCTGCCGCGATACGACGCCCTCGGGCTGCATCTACCGGTTCTCGCTTTCAGCGGCCTGGCGGTGATCGCAACCGTCTTCTGTTTCGGCCTCGCGCCGGCCTTTCGGGCCGCCTGGGTGGACGGTCGGCAGGCATTCGGAGAGAGGAGCCCGGTGGGGCAGAGCCGCCGCGGACGTCGCCTGCGCGACGCAACCGTTGGCCTGCAGGTGGCCCTCGCCCTGCTGTTGTTGACCGCCGGCAGCCTGCTGGCCCGGAGCTTCTTCAGCCTGCACCAGACCGACATGGGCTTCGATCCGGAGCAGGTGTCGACCTTTCAGCTGCGGCTTCCCGACTATGGATACGGGGAGCCGGAGAGCCGCGTGGCCTTCTACGAGCACTTCTTCGAGCGCCTCGAACGCTGGCCTTCGGTGATCGCCAGTGGAGCGACCTCGAAGCTACCGGGCAACGGGCATCGCAACCATTGGGGATTCGGTATCGAGGGGTACGAGGCGGTCGAAGGGGCTGCCAGGCCGAACGGTGAAATTCGCTGTGTGGCGGGTCGGGCCCTCGAAGCGCTCTCGGTCGATCTCCTGCGAGGTCGGGGCTTCGAGCCGCGGGACCGCGCCGACCAGCAGCTGGTGGCGATCGTCAACCAGGAGCTGGTGGACCGTTTCTTCCAGGGTCGGGATCCACTCGGCGTGCGTCTCCAGGTCGGGGGGCCGAATCTCCGGACCGTGGTCGGTGTGGTGGCGAATACCCGGCACGATCCACGCGAGGCGCCGGTGCCGAAGGTCTACATTCCGCAGGCGCAATTCGCCGACGACCGCAACTGGGATCTCAGCTTCGTGGTGGCGAAAGATGCCGCCGCCAGCTGGAACGGAGTGAGATCTCTGGTCCGGGCGACCGTGGCCGAGATCGACCCGCGTCTCGCGGTCTACGACGTGCGGACCCTGGCCGAGGTTGCCGCGGAGCCCATCGCTCGGCAACGCTTCGGCGCTCAGCTGATGCTGGCCTTTGCCGGTCTCTCCCTGCTCCTGGCCGCGGTCGGGCTGTTCGGGGCGCTGGCCTACTCTCTCGACCAGCGCCGGGCCGAGCTCGGGGTCCGCATGGCTCTGGGAGCCGATCGACGCGGTGTGTTGCTCTCGGTGCTGGGGCACGGCCTGCGGATCTGCGGGCTCGGGTTGGTGCTGGGGCTGCTGGGGGTGTTGGCGATGGAACGGTGGATCCAATCGTTGATCCACGGCGTCGCCTCGCGCGATCCCCTGGCCCTGGCGGGAGCCGCCTTGGTTCTGCTGCTGGCGGCGGGAATCGCCTCGTTCGAGCCGGCGCGCCGGGCCTCTCGACTCGACCCGGCGAAGATCTTGCGCGACTCCTGACCGGGGCCCTCCCGGCGTGAGAAAATCACGCCGATGGCCAAGATCGAGATCGATCTCCAACCCGACGAGCGCGAACGTATCGAGCGCATCGCCGCCCCGTTCGGCCTCGGAGTCGAGGATTGGGCCGGAGCCCTGGTGCGTTCGGTGCTGGCGCTGCCGCACCAGAGAGCCGGAGTAGAGGTCTCGCGGTCCGGGCCCGGACGATCGCCCTGGAGATCGCGCAGAAGCCGCTCGGAGCACAGGCGGAACTGGCTCGACGATAAGGTTGCGGCGCAGTACTTTCCGTTCCCGCTGGAAGGACTGAAACCGGCACGGACACTTGCCGAAAATCGGTTCTCATCTGTTTCCGATCTGTCGACGAAGCCTAGAATAGCGTCGTGAGACGTTCGATTGCTTCCGACGAAAATCGTGAGGGTAGGAGTCAGAATTCGATGAGTAGCAGGTATTCCAGAAAGCGAGTCGTCATTGTGGGTGCCGGCCCGGGCGGGCTCGCCAACGCCATGTTGATGGCCAAGGCCGGCTTCGACGTGACCGTGCTCGAACGGCGAGATCGGGTGGGCGGCAGGACGTCCCGGCTCGAGGCCGATGGTTTCCGTTTCGACCTCGGCCCCACCTTTTTTCTATATCCCCAGGCGCTGCGTCGGATCTTCGCCAGCTGCGGCCGCAGTCTCGACCAGGAAGTCGAGCTGATGCGCCTCGATCCTCACTATCGCCTGCTCTTCGGCGGCGACGACGCAACCCTCGAGGTCAGCCCCGACCCGGAGGTCATGCGGCGCGAGATCGCCAAGATCTCGCCGACGGACGGCCAGAATCTCGAAGCCTTCCTGGCCGACAACCGGCGCAAGCTCGAGGCCTTCACTCCGGTGCTGGAATCGGCCTTCAACAGCGCCTTCGACATCCTGCGCCTTCCGCTGCGGGAGCTCATGCCCCTGCTGCGGCCGATGTCCAGCGTCGACGACGACCTCGGGCGTTTCTTCTCCGATCCGCGCATCCGTCTGGCGTTCTCCTTCCAGAGCAAATATCTCGGGATGTCGCCCTTCAACTGCCCGAGCCTGTTCACGATCCTTTCGTTCCTGGAGTACGAGCATGGGGTCTTCCACCCCCGGGGCGGCTGCGCCGCCGTGACCGAGGCCATGGCCCGGGTGGCCGGTGAGCTCGGTGCCGACATCCGCCTGAACGAGCCGGTGGAGGCGATTCGATTCGACGGGCGCCGGGCCACCGGCGTGAAGACTCCGCAGGGTGAGTACGGCTGCGACGCCCTGGTGATCAACGCCGACTTCGCCCATGCCATGTCGAACCTGGTGCCGAACCACCTCCGCCGACGGTGGAGCGATCGCAAGCTGGCGAAGAAGCGGTACTCCTGCTCCACCTACATGATGTACCTGGGGCTCGACGGGGAATGCCCGGAGCTGGCGCACCACACCATCTACCTGGCCGACGCCTACCGGGAGCACCTCGAGGACATCGAGGATCACCATCGCCTCTCCGCTGATCCCTCGTTCTATGTGCACAACCCGGCGGTGACCGACCCCACCATGGCACCCGCGGGCCAGTCCTCGCTCTATGTGCTGGTGCCGGTGACCCATCAGCATCCCAATGTCGACTGGAACCGGGAACGGGTCGGCTTCCGGCAGAGGGTGCTCGAGCAGCTCACCGAGGTGGGGCTCGAAGACGTCGAGCGGCGGATTCGTTTCGAAAAAGTGATCACCCCCGTCGACTGGGAGTCGGATCTCCACATCTACCGCGGCGCCACGTTCAACCTCGCCCACTCTCTCGATCAGATGTTGCAC
>CAZMEL010000219.1:0-13640 GCA_964565225.1 uncultured Thermoanaerobaculia bacterium
GGCAGTCAGGGAGCGTCGGCGGGTGAGGTGGCGGCGTAGCCGAGCCAGAGGATCGGGGAAAGGCGGGGATCCTGACCGGCGAGGGGGCCTGCGATTTCCAGGGTGCCATCGCTCCCGGCCCGCTCCCGAGCTACTTCCGAGTCGAGCGCCCAGCGGGCCCGCTCGTCGGCCTGGCCGGTGGACTCGAGCTTGAGGTCGGTGGTAGCGAGCACCTGGCCATCGGGAAGGATCACATGGGCGAAGCGGACACCGGGCAGGCGGATCAGGGCGGCGATGGCCTGGTCGGCGGCGCCCTCTCCGGTTTCTATGGCCGGGCCGGCGGTGGCGGTAAAGGTCTGGAAGACCGCTCGGGCCTCTCTCCAGGCGCCGGAGGTGGTGGCCTTGGTGAGCTGTTGCCGCAGGGCCTGGACCTGCTCGGAGTGGGTCAGGGCCTGCTCTTCGAGCGCCCGGGCCTTGCGGTGCTCCTGAAAGGTCCAGGCGCCCCACACGGCGGCGATCAGCAGGGCAGCGCCGAGGATCTCCCACAGGAGGCGGCGCCAGTTGGTCTTGGGTCGATCGGTCGACATCGTCGGAGTCCTCCCCGGAAGGCCCGGTGAAAATCGGCGGTTGGGCGAAGCGCGGTGGCTCGAACATCTTCTTGGCCCCCGCTGTGGCTTCGGATATCCTAACCGCCGCCTTGGGCTGTAGGAGACAATCCATTGATCGAAACCGGAATCGACATCCTCGACCGAATCGTGGCGCAACGCCGGGTTCGCCTGGAGCAGGCGAGAACGAAGGAGACCTACTCCGAGCCGTCTCACGAGCCCGATCTGCTGAACGCGGGCACCAACCGGTTCCTGGCGGCGCTCCAGGAGCGGCGCGGCCAGGCGGTGATCGCCGAGGTCAAGATGGGCTCCCCGAGCCTGGGATCTCTGGTGGATCGGGTCGAGCCCCTGCAACTGGCCCGCACCTACGCGCAGTCGGGTGCTGCAGCCCTCTCGGTGGTCGTGGAGCCCGACTTCTTCCATGGCTCGTACGAGCTCCTGGGGGCCTGCCACGAAGCCTCGGGCCTGCCGACGATCGCCAAGGACTTCATCGTCGACCCGCTGCAGCTGCACTGGGCCAAACGTGCGGGCGCCAGCGCCGTGTTGTTGGTGGCCGCCCTCTATGATCGAGACGAGCTGCTGCAGTACGCCGAGCTGGCCCGGCGCCACCGGCTGGTGCCGCTGATCGAAACCCACGACCTCTCCGACCTCGCCAAGCTGGAGGGGAATGTCTGGGAGATGGTAGGGGTCAACAACCGCGATCTCCGCACGTTCAACGTGGAGATCGGCACGTCTCTCGCCCTTCTGCACAGCCTGCCTCCCGGTGCCGTCAAGGTGGCGGAGAGCGGTATCCGAGCGGGCGCCGATCTGCAGCTCCTGCGCAGCGTAGGGTACGACGCCTACCTGATCGGCGAGGCGCTGGTGACCTCCGGCGACCCCGCCGCCAAGCTGCAAGAATTTCTCGCCTGAGAGCTCGGGCCCTCGTATGGACTCCCTCCCGCGCGCCGGTTCCAGCGCCGAGCCCGAAGACGTTGGGCCTCGGGCCCGGCGCCCGAAGGTCAAGATCTGCGGCGTCACCACGCCGGAAGATGCGCTCCTGGCGGTCGAGCTGGGGGCGGACCTCCTCGGCCTGAACTTCTATCCCCCGAGCCCCCGATATGTCGACCCGTCCCGGGCCCGCGAGATCGCCACCGCGGTGCGCGCGGCCGAGGGCGGCGCGGAGATTCTCCTGGTGGGAGTCTTCGTCGACGCGGCGCCCGAAACGGTGCGCGAGACCGAGCGCGAGGTCGGTCTCGATCTGCTGCAATTCCACGGCGACGAGACCGCGGCCGACATCGCTCCCTTCGCCGCGAGGGCCCTCCGGGTCTTTCGGGTCCGCGACCGCCTCGACCCGAGGCTCCTCGAAGGCTGCGGCGACGTCTGGGGGGTGCTGGTCGACTCCCGGCATCCGAGCCTCTTCGGAGGCAGTGGAGAATCGTGGGATTTCGCTTCGCTTCGTTCGGCCCCAGGTGCAACAATAGGCCCGCGGGTCTTCATTGCCGGAGGGATCGATCCGAGCAATGTGACGGCCGCGATCCACGCTGCGCGTCCCTATGGCGTCGACCTCTGCTCGGGTGTGGAATCTCGGCCGGGGAAAAAAGACCCGCGCCTGATGCAACGACTCTTCGAGGAGATCGATCATGGCGAAAGCCCTGTTACGACCTGATGCCGGAGGCTATTTCGGCCCCTACGGCGGTCGATATGTACCCGAAACCCTGATGGCTCCCCTGGCGGAGCTCACCAATGCGTACAACAAGTTCAGTCGCAAGCGGACGTTCCGGAATCGGCTGCGAGACCTGCTCACGCATTATGCCGGCCGCCCGACGCCGCTGTACCTGGCCGAGCGCCTGACCTCCTACTGCGGAGGTGCACGGATCTACCTCAAGCGGGAGGATCTGCTGCACACCGGTGCCCACAAGCTCAACAACGCGATCGGCCAGGCGCTGCTGGCGAAGACGATGGGCAAGGAGCGGGTGATCGCCGAGACCGGCGCCGGTCAGCACGGGGTGGCCAGCGCCACGGCTTCGGCTCTACTGGGCCTCGACTGTACGGTGTACATGGGCAAAGAAGATACGGTGCGCCAGAAGCTCAACGTCGACCGCATGCGACTGCTCGGTGCCAAGGTCGTGGAGGTGGATTCGGGGAGCCGAACCCTGAAAGACGCCACCAACGAGGCGCTTCGCGATTGGGTGACCAATGTCGGCGACACCCACTACATCCTGGGCTCTGCCCTGGGCCCCGATCCCTACCCGAGGATGGTCCGGGACTTCCACCGGGTCATCGGCGACGAGGCCCGGCGCCAGCTGAAGAAGCAGGCGGGAACGGTTTCACCCGATGTGGCGCTCGCCTGTGTCGGCGGCGGCAGCAACTCGATCGGTCTATTCACGGCTTTCATCGAAGATCGCAAGGTGCGGCTGGTCGGGGTCGAGGCCGGGGGGCGTGGCGAGGCCCTGGGAGAGCACGCGGCCCGTTTCTCCGGCGGAGTGCTCGGAGTTCTGCACGGTATGCGGACCTTCGTGCTGCAAGATTCGGAGGGGCAGATCGCCAGCACTCACTCGGTATCCGCCGGCCTCGACTACCCGGCCGTCGGTCCCGAGCACGCGCTGCTCCACGACATGGGGCGGATCGAATACACCAGCGCCACGGACGCTGAGGCCATCGCGGCGTTCGACATCCTGTGTCAGCTCGAGGGCATCATGCCGGCCCTCGAAAGTGCCCACGCCGTGGCTCACGCCCTCAAGATGGCACCTCATCTCTCGCGGCGGGGAGTGCTCTTGATCAACCTCTCGGGCCGGGGTGACAAGGATCTCGACTCGGTGCTGCGGTACAAGGCCGAGCAGGCCGCCGAGAGGGTGGCGACGGAGGATCGCGACGTGGAGCGGGTGGCCGTGCACCCGGCGGTCCACAAGTGGTCCGGGCCTTCCGAGGACGAGGAGACGTTCTGATGAGCACGATCCGGCAAGTGTTTGCCGAGTGTCGGCAGGCGAAGCGAGCGGCGTTCATTCCGTTTCTCACCGCCGGAGATCCCGATCTCGAGACCACCGGGCGGCTCCTCCAGGCGCTGGTGGCCGGGGGCGCGGACCTGATCGAGCTCGGGGTGCCCTTCAGCGATCCGATCGCCGACGGGCCGACGATCCAACGGTCCTCACACCGCGCCCTCCAGGGTGGGGTGAACCTTCCGGGGATCCTGCGCATGGTCGCCCGTCAGCGGGATCGGCTCGGGGTCCCGATCGTCCTCTTCACCTACTTCAACCCCATCTACGCGCGGGGGATCGAGGATTTCGCCGAGCAGGCGGCCGCTTCCGGGGTCGATGGTGTGCTCTGTGTCGATCTACCGCCCGACGAGGGGGGAGATTTCGTCCAGACCCTGGACCGCCACGGCCTCGACACCATTTTCCTTCTCGCGCCCACCAGCACCCGCGATCGGATCCAGAAGGTGGCGAAGATGTCCTCCGGCTTCGTGTACTACGTCTCTCGCACCGGGGTCACCGGCGCGCGGAACGAGCTGCGCCCGGAGCTGCTGCGCGAGACCAAGAGGCTGCGCCGGAAGATCGACCTCCCGCTGGCGGTGGGTTTCGGTGTCTCTACGGCGGAGCAGGTGAAGGCCCTGGCCGGAGTGGCGGATGGCGTGGTCGTGGGCAGCGCCCTGGTGCAGCTGGTGGAAGAGAAGGCCGGCCAGCCCGACCTGGTGCAGGCGGTCGAAGATCGGGTGCGAGAGCTGACCGCACCTCTGCGTAGGAACTGATTCGATGCGGCTCGCCCTGGCACAGGTCAGCTCCTCCACGGATCGGGAACGCAACCTCGAACGCTGCCTCGAGGCCATGGACCTCGCCGCCGAGGCCGGCGCCGAGTTGATCGCCTTTCCCGAGATCGTGCTCGACCGTTTCTTTCCCCAGAGCCGCAAGGCGACCTGCCCGGTGGTTCCTCTGGACCTGGCCGAGCCGGTGCCCGGCCCCACCGTCGAACGCCTGGCGGGCAAGGCCCGAGAGCACGGCCTGGTGACGGTGTTCAATCTCTACGAGATCGACGAGGCGGGCCGCACTTTCGACAGCTCGCCGGTGATCGACGCCGACGGCTCGCTCCTCGGCGTGACCCGCATGATCCACATCACCGACTACGAGGGATTCCACGAGCAGGACTACTACCACCCGGGTGACACCGGCGCCCCGGTCTATCAGACCGCCGCTGGCACGATCGGCGTGGCGATCTGCTACGACCGCCACTACCCGGAATATATGCGGGCCCTGGCCCTGGGCGGTGCCGATCTGGTGGTGATTCCCCAGGCGGGTGCCCTGGGCGAATGGCCGGAGGGCCTCTTCGAAGCCGAGGTCCGCACCGCCGCCTTCCAGAACGGCTATTTCGCCGCTCTGTGCAATCGGGTCGGGGTCGAAGAAAAGCTCACCTTTGCCGGGGAGTCCTTCGTGGCCGATCCCGACGGCAGGATTCTCGCTCGGGGCAAGACCTTGGAGGACGATCTCCTGGTTCTCGACCTGGATCTCGAGCAGTGTGCACGATCGGCCGGCCGGCGTCTCTTCCGGCGGGATCGCCGCCCGGAGCTCTACGGTGGCTGGGTCGGTCTCGAGGAGGCTGCCGAATGAGCGGTTCCGTGGAAGAGAGATTCCACCCGGCCCTGGTGCATGCCCGGCAGCTGGTGGCCGCCGGTTCCGGTGAGCCGGGGCGCCCGCTCTTGGTGGGATTTCATGGCTACGGCGAAAATGCCCGCAACCATCTCGACGAGCTGTTGCAGATTCCCGGGCACGAAGAGTGGGTCGTCGCCTCGGTGGAAGCACCGCACCCTTTCTACACCAAGAGTGGTGACGTGGTGGGCTGCTGGATGACCCGCCAGGGCCGGGAGCTGGCGATCGACGACAATGTCGGCTACGTGGCCTCGGCGGTGGGGGAGCTCAAGCGGGCCTATCAGACGTCGTCGACCTTGGTCTTCAGCGGTTTCTCCCAGGGGGTCGCCATGACCTACCGGGCCGCCCTGCGCGGCGGTTTTCCTTGCCACGGCGTGATCGCCCTCGCGGGCGATGTGCCGCCCGAGGTCGCCGCCGCGGGCTGGCCGGCCTTTCCTCCGGTGTTGCTCGGCCGGGGCACCGAGGACGGCTGGTATACCGAGGCCAAGATGCAGAGCGACCTGGAGACCCTGGAGCGGCTCGGCGCCCGGGTCGAGACCTGTGTCGTCGAGGCCGGTCACGTCTGGACCGACGAGTTCCGAGACGCGGCGGGGCGTTTTCTCCGGAGCCTCGCCACGGCATGATGGGTGAGGTCCGTCGGCTCACGGAATGATCTCGGGAAGGGGGCGTTGATGTCGGAGTGGCCGAGGTTCGAGGAGCCCCGCGCGGTGGCGCAGGTGCTCGTGCGCTTCGCCCGCTGGATCATGCTGCTCTTCTTCCGCAAGGTGGAGGTCACGGGAGCGTGGCGGCTCCCGGCCGAGGGGCCGATCGTGTACGTGGCCAACCACGTGAACTCCCTGGTCGACCCCGCGTTGCTGATGGGGTTCCTGCACCCACCCCCACGCCTGCTCGGCAAGAGCACCCTCTGGAAGACCCCGATCCTGCGCCCGTTCATCCGCTTGGCGGCGGCGATTCCCGTCTACCGACGGCAGGATCCGGGGGTCGATACCAGCCGCAATTCGGAGACCTTCGCCCGCTGCCACGAGGTGCTGGCGACGGGAGGCACGATCGCCATCTTTCCCGAGGGAACGAGCCACAATCAACCGGGTCTGGTGAAGCTGAAGACCGGAGTGAGCCGGATCGTGCTGGAGGCGGAGGCGAAATATCCCGGCCTGGGGGTCGCCATCGTGCCGGTGGGGTTGGTCTTCGACGACAAGGATCGCTTTCGTTCGCGTGCCTTGATCAATGTCGGGGAGCCTCTCGCCGCTTCGGAGGAGATCGAGATCTACGCGGACGACGGGCCGGCCGCGGTTCACCGGCTGACCGACCGGGTGCGTCGAGCCCTCATGGCCCAGACATTGAACTTTCCTTCCTGGCGGGAAGCACGGCTGATCGAGCGTGCCGCCGACATCTACCGGCGTCCGTCCGCCGCTCTGCCCCGGCAAGCTTCGCTGAGTGAGGATTTCGAGCTGCAGCAGCGTTTTCTCGACGGCTACGCCACGCTCATCGAGCGCTTTCCCGAAGAGGTCGCCGAGCTGGCAGAGGCGGTGGAGCACTACGACGAGCAGCTCCAGGCCCATCGCCTGGAAGACGAGCAGGTCGCCTCGGAGTATCCGTCGGAAGGAGTCTTGCGCTTCGCGCTCCGTAGCCTGTACCTGCTGCTGGTTCGTTTCCCCCTGGCGGCCATCGGAACCGTGCTCAACTTCCTGCCCTACGAGCTAGCCGGTCGTTTTGCCCACTTGAAAGTCGAGTCGGAAGACCTGCTGGCCACCTACAAGCTCCTGGCCTCTTTCGTCTTCTACCCCCTGAGCTGGCTTGCCGGCATGGCGGCCGCCTGGTGGTGGAAAGGTCCCATCGCGGGGCTGGCCCTGCTCGTCCTCGCCCCTCTCAGCGGCTACGTCGCCCTGCGATTCCACGAACGCAAGGCCCACTTCCTGCGCCAGGCCCGAGCCTTTTTCCTGCTCGAATTCGGCCAGCGCTCCGTCGCCGAGCTGCGGACCCTCCGCCGCCAGGTGCTCGAAAAGCTCCGTCGCCTCGTCGCCGTCTACACGGCGGAGGAGGGGTAGCCAGCCCGGCCCAGGTCTCTTGCGAGATCAGCAAAAAGCCCTCACCGGCCGCCGGTGAGGGCTTCGCAGAAAGTGGCAGGGCTCGAGGTTCGCTAACGGCTCTCGGGATCGGTGTTGAATTCGGGGGACCGGGTGAGGGGCTCGGCTTCGCCCCGGGAGGCGAGGCTCAGGCGCTGGTCGAGGAGGTTGGAGGCGTCTTCGAGGAGCTCGAGGGCCTGCTGGATCTGCACGTCGCCCCGGGCCAGGACGCGGTGGGCGGCCTCGGTGCCGAAGGCGGCGGTGAAGATGTCGGCGTGGATCTGGCGTTCGATCCGCTCGACCGACTCCGCGTCGTCGAAGATCTCCTGCAGCTCCTCGGCCGAGACCACCTCTTCGCGGGCCAGCCAGTCGCGAAACTCCTGCAGCATCTCCGGCGGCGGCTCCCAGCTCTGGTCCTCGATCTCGTGGCCGATCTGGTAGTCGACCGCGAAGTTGAAGAAAGCGTTCTCGATGTAGAGGGGCTGCAGCTTCATGGGCGCCCTGGGCAGCTCCACGAGCACGTCGGGGGTGATTCCGCCGCCACCGTAGACCTGGCGCCCGAGGTCGGTGGAGAACTCCTGCCCCTCGAGGTCGATGCTGATCGGCTCGTCGTCGACCGGCTCGTCGTCTTCTTCCGAGGGCTGATTGAAGTAGGTGTAGTAGTCGTAGTACGAGGAGTAGTCGCGCTGGATCAGGCGGCCGGCCGGGGTGTAGTACTTCGCCGTGGTCAGAGCCAGACCGGTGCCGTAGTTCAGGTTGTAGACCGTCTGCACCAGGCCCTTGCCCCAGGTGGGAGTGCCCACCACCAGGCCGACGTCGTGGTCCTGGATGGCGCCGGAGAGGATCTCGGCGGCCGAAGCGGTGCCCTGGTCGACGAGCACGACCAGCGGAATCTTCAGGGGCTCGTGGGAGCCGTCGGCGGCGAAGGCCTGGTGGGAGGACGACAACCGGCCCCGGGTCTCGACGATCGGTGAACGTTCGGGCACGAAGTGGTTCGAGATCTTGATGGTCTGGTCGAGCAGGCCGCCGCCGTTGCCCCGCAGGTCGAGCACCAGGCGTTGCATACCCTCTTTCTGCAGGCTCTCGATGGCCTCGTCCATCTCGCCGCTCGAGGAGCGGGAGAAGTCGGTGAGACGGATATAACCGACTTCCGGGGTCATCATGTAGGCGTAGCGCACGGTGTTCTGGGGAATCTCGGCGCGGGTGATGCCGAGCTGCAGGGGCTCGCTCAGGCCGCGGCGCACGATCGAGACCTGGACCTGGGTCCCCCGCGGCCCCTTGAGCTTGGTGACCGCCTCGTCGAGGGTCATCATGTCGGTAGGCTCCCCCTCGATGGTGCTGATCACGTCGCCGGCACGAATGCCGAGGCGCCAGGCCGGAGTGCCCTCGATCGGGCTGATCACGGTCAGCTGCCCGTTGCGTCGGCTCACCAGGATCCCCAGGCCGAAGAAGCTGCTCGCCTGCCGCTGGCGCATGTTCTCGTAGGCCTCGGGTGTCAGGAAGTTGGTGTGCGGATCGAGGGTCCGCAACATGCCCTGGATCGAGGCGTAGACGAGGTCCCGGTAGGGGATTTCCGTGCCGTAGTGGTCGTGGGCGACCATCAGCAGCTCGGTGTAGCTCTTGAGATCGGTAGCGCTCGTCTCTCCGGACAGTGCGAGCAGCTTGTCGCCGGCCACCGCACCGAAGAGGAGGGACAAGAGAAAGAGGGAGTAGGAGAACCTGCGCCACGGTTTGCTCATAGCCTTGATCTTACCATCGAATGAGAGGGAGGAATGGCCCTCCGGGGTCGGGTGGTGGAGGCTTGACTTTCGGTGACCCTCTCGCGATGATGAGCGGATGTTGGGTTCTCTCGGAGTGCCGGAGCTGATCTTCATTTTCGTCCTGGCCCTGTTGATCTTCGGCCCGCGAAAGCTGCCCGAGATCGGGCGGACGATCGGCAAGAGCCTGGCCGAGTTTCGCAAGGCTTCGAACGATCTTCGGCGCACCATCAACGCCGAGCTGATCGAGGAAGAGCTACGCCAGAGCGATCCGAGAAAGATGGTTCGGGAAACCCTCGACGAGGTAAAGGGTGTTGCCAAGGGATTGACCGATCCAGAGGTGTCCGAGAGCGATACCGAGCCCGAAACTCCCGAGAAATCCCCAACGGAGGCGTCGACGACAGGCGGCGACGGAGCCGTGACCGCCGCGGCCGGAGACGAGGTCGTCGGCGCTCCCGAGATTCGCCGGCCCGAAGGGCAGATGGCCCGAGGTGAGTGGCCTCCGGCGAAAGAACCCGACGACGGCGCAGCCCCGACGCCCACCGGCAGCCTCGCCCCCGACTCGAGCAAAGCGTGAGCGCCGATCGTCCCCTGGCCGGCCCGGCCGAGGAGCTGCCGCGGATGGGGCTCATGGCCCATCTCGAAGAGCTGCGGGTTCGCCTGGTGCGGTCGGTGGTGGTGTTTGCTGTGATCTTCATGGCCTGTTGGGGCTTCGCCGAGCCGATCTACGAGTTCCTGGCGCGGCCGATCTACCGGGTCTTGCCGGAGGGTGAGAAGCTCGTCTTCCTGCGGGTAACCGATCCTTTTCTGCTCTACTTGAAAGTGGCGGCCCTCGCCGCGGTTTTCATCGCCTCGCCGTTCCTGCTCTACCAGGCCTGGGGTTTCATCGCTCCCGGCCTCTACAAGAAAGAGAAACGGCTGGCGATTCCGTTCATCTTCTTCGGCTCGACCCTGTTCCTGGCCGGCGGAGCGTTCGGCTACTACATCGCCTTTCCTTTTGCCGTCGAGTTCCTGCTCGGGGTAGGGGAGCCCTTCGAGGCCCAGATCACGGTCACCAGCTATCTCAGCTTCCTGATGACGGTGATCCTCGGGCTCGCGGCCATGTTCGAGCTTCCGACCCTGATCATCGTCTTGTCGAGGTTGGGGATCGTGACTCCGCGGTTTCTGCTGCGCCACTTCCGGGTCGCGGTGGTCTTGATCTTCGTCGCCGCCGCCCTGATCACGCCGACCCCCGACGTCTTCAATCTCTGTATCTTCGCCCTGCCGACCATCGCGCTCTACTTCCTCGGGATCGGGGTCGCGTGGCTGTTCCAGCCCAAGGCCGACCCAGTGGCCCAGGAGCTGGCCGAGAAGTCCTGAGCTGCTCGGTTTTCCGACGCGATTGGCCAGCCCTGGGAGGCGAGCGCGCTCTCGGCGAGAGGAATCCAGATGTCCTGCGCGCGTCTCTACGAAACTCGCCTCGGGGCTTCCCTGCCGAGCAGCTTTCGAGAAAAGGCATTCAGGGCCGATGGATCCCTCATCCGCTCGGACAGTCTCCGTTTCCGTGCTCGGAATTCTGGATTCCTCGGGCACCGAAAGTCGTGTTTCTGAACGCGATGTAAACCAGACCTCTACGAAGCTGACGATGGAGCGTCCGGGCTCTCCTCGGGCGGGCGTCGACGCCAGCGCCGGTGCATCCAGACCCATTGCTCCGGGCGTCGCCGGATCTGCTGCTCGATGGCGAGGGTCATCTCGGCGGTGGCCTCCGTGGCGTCGGACGAGAGGTCGAGGGGGGGATGGAAGGTGACGCGGTGAGAGCCTGTCTCCAGGCGTTCGGCGAAGGTGGGCACCACCGCCGCGCCGAGGCGCAGGGCGAGATGGGCAGCCGCCAGGGGCGTGTGGGCGAGGCGACCGAAGAAGGGTACCCAGACCCCGTCGGTGCGGATGTCCTGGTCGATCAGCATGGCCAGGGCGCCGCCTCGGCGCAGGGTCGATAGGAGCTTGCGGCTCGAGTGACTGGCTCCCCGGGCGATGGTGTCGGTGCCCAGGTGGCCCCGCAGGGCGACGATCTGCTGGTCGAGGAGTGGGTCGTCGTTGCGGCGGGCCATGGCTGCGAGACCGAGCCCGTGGGTGCCGTTGGCGGCGGAGATCAGCTCCCAGTTGCCGCAGTGGCCGGTGAGCACCAGAATCGGCTGGCCTGTCGTTCGAATGTGCTCGATGGTTTCGAAGCCCACCACCTCGACCTTCTTTCCGGCCTCGGCGGGCGGCCGTGCCCGGAGATGGAGGAGCTCGGCCAGGGAGGTGCCCAGGTGGCGGAAACAGGAACGGGCCAGGCGCAGGCGGGCGTTGGCTTCGAGCTCGGGAAAGGCGATGCCGAGGTGCTCGTGGGCCCGCTTGCGATCCTTCGGGCCGAGGTACCAGAAGAGATCCCCGAGATTCCGGCCCCGGCGCTGGGCCGAGGACCAGGAGAGGCGCCCGAGGGTGCCGGTGGCGAGGGCAAAGCCTCCGCGGAGAAGAGCGGAACGCATCGAGCGGTGCGGCTCAACCGTCGAACGAGAAGGTCGCCACCAGCCCGGCCCACTCGCCGCGGGCCTCGAGCAGGATCTCGATCATCTCCCGGGCGACGCCCCGGCCGCCGGGGGTCTCCAGCACCCGGTGCACGGCGGCGCGAACCTCCGCGGCGGCGTCGGCGGGAGCGAACGAGAGGGCGCAACGGCCCAGCACTGGCAGATCGGGCAGGTCGTCTCCCACGAAGGCTACCCGGCCGGGCGTGGTGTGTCGGCGTTCGAGGAATGTCGAGAAATCGGCGGCTTTGTCCTTGGAGCCGAGCATAACCACCTCGAAACCGAGATCTTTGGCGCGGCGTTCCACGGCCCCGGACCGACGGCCGGAGAGGATCCCCAGGCGCAAGCCGGCCCGGCGGGCGAGCTGCAGGCCGAGGCCGTCCTTCACGTGGAAGGGTTTGACCGCTTCACCACGGCGGGTGTAGTAGAGGGTGCCGTCGGTGAGCACTCCGTCGACATCGAAGAGCAGCCATTCGAGGCCGGCGGCGCGGCGGGCGAAGAAGTCGTCGGTGCTCTTGCGCACGGTTTCGGTCAAAACAGCTCCAGTCTCCACAGGTCGTGGATGTGAACGATTCCTTCGAGCCGGCCCTCGTCGTCGCAGACGAAGAGGGAGGTGATGCGGTGGTCCTCGAGCTCTTTGAGAGCTTCCGAGGCCAGCCGATCGCGGGTGATGGTGTGCGGCGAGGGATGCATACACTCGGCCACCGGGCGGTCGAGCAGGGCGTCGTCGGTGCCGAGCAGACGCCGCAGATCGCCATCGGTGATGCAGCCCACGAGCCGACCGTCGCGGTCGACCACCGCCGCCACCCCGAGGCCGCCGGCCGACATCTGGACGATGGCCTCGCGCATCGAATCTGCGGACCCGACCCGGGGAAGCCCGGGGTCGCCGTGCATCAGCTCGTGCACTCGCCGCAGCTTCTTGCCCAGGCGGCCACCGGGGTGGAGCTGGGCGAAGTCTTCGGGGGTGAACCCTCGCGCCTCGAGCAGCGCCATGGCCAGGGCGTCGGCGAGAGCCAGGGTGGCGGTGGTCGAGGCCGTGGGGGCCAGGTTGAGGGGGCAGGCTTCTTTGTCGATCGAGATCGGCAGGTGCACGTCGGCGAGGCGAGCCAGGGGGGATTCGGCGTTGCCGGTGATCGAGAGCAGGGGAGCTCCCAGCCGCTTCACGATCTCCACGAGACGCATCAGCTCTTCGGTGGTTCCGGAGTACGAGGCGGCGAGCACCGCGTCGCCCGGCATGATCATGCCGAGATCGCCGTGGATCGCCTCGGCGGGATGCAGGAAGAGAGAAGGAGTACCGGTAGAGGCGAGGGTGGCGGCGACCTTCTTCAACACCAGGCCGCTCTTGCCCATTCCCGTGCACACCACCCGGCCCGAGATCGAGCGCAGCAGCTCCACCGCGCGGTCGAAGGATTCGTCGAGCTGGGGCACCAGGCCCTGGATGGCCATGGCCTCGATCTCCAGCACCCAGCGGGCGACCTCTCGCGGCGAGCGCGGGCTCATGATCTCTCTCCAGGAGCCTTCGGGTCTCCTGGTTGCCCTCGAAGAGCCCGTCGGACGTCGAGAAGAGAGGTGAGCAGCGCCTCCGCGCGTTCCGGCTCGAGCTGGGTGGTGGAGTCGGAGAGGGCCTCGGCCGGTCGCGGATGGATCTCGAGGAAGACGCCGTCGGCCCCCGCCGCCACCGCCGCGCGGGCCAGGGGCTCGGCGTATTGCCTGGCACCTCCGGTCTGGGCGCCGCCCCCCGGCAGCTGCAGGGAGTGGGTGATGTCGAAGACCACCCGCAGGCCGTGCTGCTGCATCATGGCGAAGCCGCGCATGTCGACCACCAGGTTGTTGTAGCCGAAGGTGTAGCCGCGCTCGGTGACGAACACCCGCTCGTTGCCGCGCTCCCGCGCCTTGTCGACGGCGCGGGGCACGTCGTCGGGCGCGAGGAACTGGCCCTTCTTGAGATTCACCGCCCGGCCGGTGTCGGCGGCGGCGGCGATGAGGTCGGTCTGGCGGCTGAGGAAGGCCGGAATCTGCAGGATGTCACAGACCTCGGCCACGGGCTCACACTGCCAGGGCTCGTGCACATCGGTGA
>CAZMEL010000220.1:0-13583 GCA_964565225.1 uncultured Thermoanaerobaculia bacterium
GGCCACCACCATGGCCATCCAGGCCGCCGGGGAGCGGGACGGGAAATACTTCCCCGCCGCCGGCATCGACCTGATTCATCACGAGCTGCAGGTGGCGGTCCACGCCATCGCCGACGACGGCTCCGATGGTGAGCTGCTCGAAACGCTCAAGTTCGAGGGCCGTATGCTGGTCGAGCGCGGCGATCCCTACACCAACCGCGATGGTGTCCGACAGATCGATTTCCTGGTCAAGGAGTGGGAGGCATTCGCCTGGAGCAACGCTCTCGACACCATGATCACCTATCGCCTGACCGAAGGAATCGAGCAGGACTTCAGCTCCATCACGGCGCAGCAGAAGAACAGCGACTATCCGGCGAAGTTCGACTTCAGCGTTTCCTTCAGCTCCACCATCTTCGGCACCGAGGGCCCCACGAACCCCGAAGGAAATCCGGTCGAAGAGGGATTCTTCGAGGTGCCGCCGTCCGGCAACCGTCGCACCAGCCCGACCCTCTACGGGTTCGAGTCGTACCGGATCGAATTCGACCACCCCGAGTATGGCCAGGTCCGTTTCGTGCCCAAGGAGTGCAACGACAGCGCTGGCGAGACGGTCGTGACCTTCGACGCCGACAGCGCAGCCCGGGATACCCGCCTGGCGAAGCCGCAGGCGATCTGACCCGAAATCCGTACCGGGACTTCTGTCAGAATCCCGGGGACGGACCCGACGAGGGGCTGGCGGCCATTTCGGCCCTCGGCCCCTCTTCGTTTTTCCTCCGAAAGCGAGGCCGACGCGACCTTGAGCCCTCTGCTCCGACTCGGCGACTCCGCCCTGGCCTCTCCACGGGCCTGGCTCCTGGGGATTGCCCTCGTCACCGCGGGATTCGCCCTGGCCATCCCGAGGCTCGAGCTCCGCACCGACGGCGCGGCCCTCTACCCTTCCGGCAACGAGACCGTCCGCCGCACCACGACCGATCGGATGACCTTCCACGAGCCGGAGTCGCTGCTCGTTCTGGTGGTGGCACGCCCCGAAGGCCCCGAAGTGGCCAGCCCTCCGGGCTTCGAGCTCCTCCGTCGGCTCGATGGTGATCTGCGTCGGCTGGCCCCGGTTCGTTCCTCCGGCGTCCGCTCCCTCGCCAGCCTCGAAGAGCTTCGGATTTCATCCGATGCGATCTCCGTCGCCCCGTATCTCGACTCCCTCTCCGACGATCCCGGCGATTGGCGGCAGCTCGTGTCGCGCCTGCGGGCACACCCCCTCACCGACGGCACCCTGCTCTCCCCCGACGGCCGGGTGGCGGCACTCTACGTGCCCCGCGACGAAACCCACGGTCGGGAAGCGCTCCTCACCGCCGTAGGCGAGCTCCTGTCCAGCTACGGCGACACTCCGTTCGAGCTGCTCCTCACCGGCCCGCTGCTGATCGAGTCGACCCTCGGAGACAAGATCCTCGACGACCTCGGGCGCCTGGTGCCGATCATGGTCGTGGTGATGTCACTGCTCCTGTGGTGGCTCACCGGCTCTCTCGCCGGAGTGCTGATCCCGATGACCGCCGTGCCCGTGGTGCTGCTCTGGACCCACGGTGCCATGGCGCTGCTCGGCATTCCCCTCACCCTGGTCACCACGTTGCTGCCGGTGATCCTGATGGCGATCACCCTCACCGACGAGATCCACCTCGTCGACAGCTTCCGCCGCCACTACGAGTCTCTCTCCACGGAGCCCGGAAGACCGTCCGATCCCAGGGCCGAGGCGGTACGCGGCGCCCTGCGGGAGCTCGAAGGGCCGATCGTCGCCACCTCGGTGACCACCGCCACCGGTTTCCTGGCCTTCGCCTTCACCACCCTCGCACCGCTGCGCCACTTCGGCCTGCTCAGCTCGTTCGGAATCCTCCTGGCCATGGGGTTGACCTTCACCGCGACGCCCGCGCTCCTGGTGACCGTGCCTCGTCGCTGGCTGGCGGCGAGAGCAGACCGCAGAGCCGAGCTCCCACCTCTGCCCTCCTGGGAAGAACGCGCCCTGCGCCTCGGGTCGCGCGGGCTCCGGATCGGAGCCCTGTTCGTTCTCGTCGGCCTGGTGGGAATCTCCCAGCTGCGGGTGGAAGACAACTGGATTTCCAATTTCGCCGAAGACTCGGCGACCGTAACCACCCATGAGCTCTTCAACGACAGCTTCTGGGGCAGCCACCGTTTCGACCTGGTGCTCGAGGCGTCTTCCGGGACGTTTTCTCGGCCCGCTGGGGTCGGCCTCGTACATCGGCTGACCGAGCGTGCATCCCGACTTCCGGAAGTGCAGGGCGTGGTCGGCTATCTGCTGCCGCTCGAGATCATCGCCCGAGCGAGCGACGAGCCGCGTGCCCCGCAGGAGCTGCCGCCGGTGCGGCTGCAGGATTTCCTCGCATTGGCGCAAATGAGCGAGGACCCGTACGAGCTCCCGAGCACCCTCACTCCCGACGCCTCTTCCGTCCGGATCCAGCTCTTCTTGCGTTCGGAAGACTACTCGCGAGACCTCGCCCTCATGCAGAGGCTCCGGGAGATCCTCGCCGAGGAGCTGCCTCGGGACGGCTCGATCCGTGCCCATTTCAGCGGCGACCTGCCGGTGGGAATCGAGATGGTGGGATCCATCGTCTCCAACCAGCTGCGATCCCTCGGTCTCGCCTTCGGTGCCGTCGCGCTCCTGGCTCTTCTCTTCTTCCGTTCCCCGACGGCGACCTGCACGGTGCTGGCCCCGGTGACCGCTTCGACCGTGATGGTCTTCGGGGCCATGGCTTTTCTGGGGATCCCCCTCGGTATCGCCACCAGCATGTTCGCCGGCCTGGTGATGGGTGTCGGGGTCGATTTCGGCTGTCATGTTCTCTACCGCTACCGTCATCTGCGGCGCGAGGGGCTCGGGGTCGAGCCCGCGCTGCACCAGACTTTCGCCACCACGGGGCGGGCGATTCGTGCCAACGCCCTGGTCTCGACGGTGGGATTCTCGGTGTTGGCCTTCTCCGGTCTGCGCCCCAACCACACCCTCGGCTTGTTGCTGGCCGCCGCCCTCGCCACCTCCTACGCCATGACCCTCTTGCTGATGCCCGGGCTCCTGCGGCGCCAGAAACAGGGCACGGCACAGCCGCTGGCTTCCCTCGCCTTCTCGTCCGCCAGGGGTGAAGGATGAAGCTCCGCCTCTTCGTGCTGGCGGGCCTCGGGGTTCTGGCCCTCGTCGGCGCCGCGCTGCGAGCTCCGCAGCCCGCGGTCGATTCGGCTTCCGAGCCGCCGCAGGATCCCCCCGCTTCGGCCGCGGAATCTTCCGAATGGAAACCGCCGCCACCGAGCGATCCCGAAGCCCTGAGCTGGATGCAGGAGCTGGAGAGCACCTTTCGCCAGATGCCCAGACTGGTGCGGCTGCAGATCGACACCCGGCGCCCGAGCCCGAATATCGGCCAGCCCGATTCGGTGGAGATCTGGGGCGTGGTCGACGGTGGCGAGATCGAAACCTCCATGCTCTTCGTCTTCAGCGGGCCCCAGATGTTGCGCGGCACCGGCCTCTTGCTCGAGGACCGCTGGCAGAACCAGGAAGACACCATGTGGTACCACATGCGTTCCTTCCATCGCTTCAAGCAGCTGCCCCGCAGCTCCCTGCGGCGGCTGGTCGCCGGAACCTGCCTGACCTACGAAGACGCCCGGGGGTTCTTCTCGACCGACAAATACGAATTCCACTTCGCCGAGCCCCCTGGGGCGGGTGCGACCCGACACCTGCTCGCCACCCCCAAGACGGCCGAGCTCGCCGCCGACCTCGGCTACCGACAGATGCGCCTCACCCTCGATCCGGAGAGGCTCCTGGTGCTCGCGGTGGAGTATCTCGACGCCGCCGGCCAGCGAGCCAAAACCTACGAAACCCACGCCTCGACCTCTCTCGGCCCCCTCTTCCTGCCGACCGAAGCCGCCATGGAGGATCTCGAAACCCGTCGTTCGAGCCAGCTGCGCTATGCGTACTGGCTCCTTCCCGAGCCTCCCCCGCGAAACCTCTTCGTCACCCGGCTCGAAGGCCGGAGCCTGCTCGAGCTCTTCGCCGACTCTCTGCAAGGCCTGGATCTCCCGGCAGCCGCCGAGGCGCTCCGAGCCGCTCCCGAGAATTCCGAACCAACCCCAACGAGGAGATGAACCGATGACCTTGCGAACCCAAGCCACCCTTCTCGCCCTCTGCCTCCTCTTCGTGGCCTTGCCGGCGCTCGGAGCCGACGACGCCTCGGCCGAGCCGGTGGTCCAGGAGGCGATCTCTCCCGCCGCTGCCGCCTTTGCCCGCCTGAAGTCGCTGGCCGGCACCTGGAAAGGTGTCACCGCCGACGACCGCGCCGCCACCCTCGAGGTGTCGCTCATCGCCGGTGGACACACCGTGATGGAGAGCTACGCCATGGACGGCCTCGGCCACGACAAACCCGAGAACCAGATGTACACCCTGTACCACCTCGACGGCGACGACCTCATGCTCACCCACTACTGCGTGTCGAACAATCAGCCGCGGATGCGGGCCGATCTCTCGGGCACCGATCCCGACGTGCTGAAATTCGAGCTCTTCGACGCCACGAATCTCTCCGATCCCAACGCCGGCCACATGTACAAGGCCACCATCCACATGGTCGACGCCGACCACCTCACCACCGAGTGGACTTTTCGTGAAAAGGGAGCCGACGCCTACTCCGTTCCCGTGACCTACGAGCGGGCGAAATAAGGCCTTCGAGGTGAACCCCCCACGAAACCCGGCCCCTCACCCCGAAACCCTGCGGATTCTCTGTCTCGGGCTTCTCTGTTGCCTGGCGGCCAGCGTCCGGGCGGACCCCGGCAAGGAGCTTCCGGAGCCTTCCCGAGCCCGGATCGGGAGCTTCCTTGCGGTAGACCTCGAGCCGACCCCGAGCCAGCTACGGCTTGGCCGCGGCCGGGTGGCCTGGAGCCACAGCTTCGAGATTCCCGGAGCGAGCTTCCTCAAGGCCCACCTGGCAGAGGTCGATCTCCGGGCTGGAGACGTGCTCCGGATTCGCGACGGCAGAGGCCGGATCCTCGAAGAGATCACCGGCCGCGGCCCACACCGAACCGGTAGCTTCTGGACCCTTTCCGCCTTCGGCCCCCGGCTCGGACTGGAGCTCGAAGCCCTCCGTCCGTACTCCCGGCCTCCCTTCCGGATCGACCGGCTGCTGGCCGGAGAGCCCGACGCCTTCGACGCATCGGGACCGGCGGAGAAAACCGTCTGCTCGGCTCCCGATTTCGAGGACGTGATCTGCTACCAGGCGGACGAGCCCAAGTGGAAGAACATCCAGGCCACCGTGGGGATCATGACCATCGACGGCAGCCCCAACGGCGCCGTCTTCTGCACCGGCTCGAATGTCTCGGGTCCGGGGCACGTGTTGACCAACGCCCACTGCATCGAGAATCAGGCGCAATGCGACGGCGCCGAGATCGTCTTCGGTTTCCACCGCGAGGTCTGCGGAGCCGGAGCCCCGACCACCGAGTGGCGGAGCTTCCGCTGCGGCGAGGTGGTCGCCACCTCGACCTTCGCGTCGTGTGAAGCCACACCCACCACGCTCGACTTCACCCTGGCGACCGTGCAGGGCGACCCCACATCCGAGTTCGCCATGGCCGTGACCGATGCGACACCCCTGAGCGACGGCGAAGCACTGTACATCGTGCAGCACCCACGCAGCCGGCCCAAGGAGATCACCCACGGCAACGGCCCGGACGTGGTGATCGACGACATCGTGCTGCGTTATTTCGGCACCCTCGACACCGAGATCGGCAGCTCGGGCTCGCCGATCTTCCGCGAGGCCGATGGCAAGCTCGTGGGTCTGCACCACTGCGGCGGCTGCGACGGCCCCGAAGGCAACCGTGGCACCGCGATGACCGAGATCCTGCCCCACATCGAAGAGTTCCTCTGCACCGAAGACCTCACTCTCGCCGGGGGCGGGGTCGAAGACGTGCGGGAATTGCTGGGCAACGGCGACGGTGTGATCGACGCGGGCGAGACCTGGCAGCTCCGCCCTCGGATCCGCAACACGTCCTGCAACAGCACGGCCTTCGGGGTGACCGCGGAGCTACGCCTCGATCCCGAAACCACGCCGGGCATCACCCTGCTCGATACCGAGATCTTCATCGGCGACATCTCCGCCGGCCAGGCGAGTGCGGCGGCCTCTCCGCTCCGCTTCTTCGCCTCCGACACGACCCCCTGCGGCGGCCTCGTTCGCCTCGACCTGGTGGAGGTCGAAGCCACGAACGGTGGCGGTTTTCCCGACGCTCCGGGGATCGTGGACCGCACGGTGGGCGAGCTGGTGGAGACCACCCTCTTCTTCGACGACTTCCTCGCCGGCTTCGAAGCCGGATGGACCGTGATCGACGGCGGAACGGGCTCCGGCCCCGTCGCCACCTGGACCACCGAGAACCCCGCCGAGCGGCTCGTGCCCCTGCTCGACCCCTTTGCCCTCGCCGATTCCGACGAGCTGGGCATCGGCGAGATCATGGACGAGCAGCTCCTTTCCCCCGTCATCGATGTCTCGGGTTTCGCGGGGATCCGCCTCCAGCTCGCCCACCAGTTCAACTGGTATCCTCTCGGGCTCGACGAGCAAGGTGATATCGACATCCGCTCCACCGCCACCGACGGTGAGTGGGTCGAGCTCGTGAACTTCTCCGGCGAGCGCATCGAAGGCACCGAGTCGTTCGATCTCACCCCCTGGGCCCAGGGCCAGACCGACCTGCAGCTCCGTTTCCACTACTACAACGCCCGTTTCGAGTGGTGGTGGGCGCTCGACGACATCTACGTGCTGGGCAACAACGGCTTCGTCTGCCATCCGTTCTCGCCCGACATCTTCGCCGACGGGTTCGAGTCGGGAGATACCGCCGCCTGGACCACTGCCTCTCCCTTGCGGCCCGGCGAGCCGGCTTCGCGACGGACCCCGGGCGGCTCGGAGACGCTCCGGTGACCTCCACGCCGGAGAATGGGAGCTGATCACGAGTCGATCGCCGATGCAGAACCTTCCCAAGACCCCGCTCGCGACGCCGGGCGCCCTGCCGAGGCCGGACCTCGCCCGGCAAGGGAAGCGGCATCCTCCCGGCCCCCGGGGCCGGCACCTTCTCGGTAGCCTGCTCGAGGTCCGGACCGACCGCCTGCGTTTCGTGCGCCGCGCCCTCCACGAGCACGGCGACCTGGTGGGGTTCCGCATGGGGCCCAAGCGTCTCTTCCTGCTCAGCCACCCCGATCATTTCCGCCAGGTGCTCTGCGACAATCCCGGCAACTACACCAAGGGTGTGGGCCTGGTGGAGGCTCGTCCGCTCCTCGGAGAAGGTCTGCTCACCAGCGAGGGAGAGCTCGCCGCCACCCAGAGACGCCGTCTGCAGGCGGCCTTCAGCGGGCCGAGGCTCAAGGCCATCGGCAACGAGATGTCCGCGGCCGTACAGCGACGGCTCGACAGCTGGGACCGGCCGAGCCGCGAGGGTGAGCCCGTCGACTTCGCCCTCGAGATGGTGACCCTCGCCCTCGACGTGCTCGAATCGACCCTGCTGCGTGGCGACCTGGTCTCCCACGCCCACGAGATCCACCAGGATCTGACGGTCCTCACCCGCTGGGCCATGGAGCGCATGACCGCCCTCTTCGCCACCCCCACCTGGTGGCCCACCAGCGCCAATCGTCGGGCCCGGCGGGCGCTGGGCCGCCTGGAGCGGCTGGTGGAGTCGGTGGTGGAGGCCCGCGCTCACGCGCCAGAGGACGAGGACGACCTGCTGAGCATTTTGCTCGATCCTGAGCAGGGCCTCGACGCCCGGCAGATTCGCGACGAGATCCTCACCTTCCTGCTCGCGGGCCACGAAACCACCGCCGCAGCCCTCGCCTGGGCCTGCCACCTCCTCTCTCGGCATCCCGAGATCCAGGAGCGTCTGCACGAGGAGGTCGAGTCGGTGCTCGGGGGCCGCACCCCGGAAATGGCCGACTTCCCACATCTTCGATTCACCAAGGCCGTTTTCGACGAAACGATCCGCCTGTATCCACCGGTGTGGATGATTCCACGCCGCTCCGTCGACGACGACGAGATCGGCGGCTTCCACATACCCGGCCGCTCCGACGTCCTGCTCTGCGCCTACACCCTGCACCGGCACCCCGAGCTCTGGAGCGATCCCGACACCTTCGACCCCGACCGTTTCCTCGCCGAGGACCGCCCACCCCCCGGGGCCTTCCTTCCCTTCGGCGCCGGCTCCCGCTCCTGCCTCGGCAGCCGCTTCTCCACCCTCGAAGCCGTCCTCACCCTCGCTGGCCTGGCCCAGCGCTTCCGCCTCGAGCCCCGAGCCGGAGCCACCATCGAGGCCGAAGCCTCGCTGACGCTGCGTCCTCTGGGGGCTCTGCCCTTGCGGGTGGTGGGTCGGTAACCAAATGACCCGGGGCACCGCGAGGACCCGCCGGGGCTCATCTCCTACGCGCTCCGCGCTCCGTCGCCAGCCCCGGGCTGCATCCTTGGGCCCCTTCAGGGCCCTTCCGGATCCACCGACCTGCCAGGATCGACAACCCCGAGACGCCAAGAACCCAAGCCCCGAAGGGACGACAAAATAAAGCCTGGGGCTGCGGACGAGGAGCGAAGCGACGAGGACCGAGCCCCAGGCCAACGAGGACCGAGCCCCAGGCCCACCAAGCCGGGCTCGACGTAGAGCCGTTCCTCCCATACCATCGGAAACTCCCTGACGGGACATGAAACGCCACCCCTTCGAATCGCCCGGAGCCCGAGAATGGCCAAGATCGGACGCAATGCACCCTGCCCGTGTGGCAGTGGCAAGAAGTACAAACAGTGCTGCCTGCGGAAGGGCTCCGAGCAGGAGTCGGGAAACCAATCCGAGGCCAAGGCCGCCGGGGTTGCCCTGGACTGGCTCGACCAGCGGTATGGCGAGGCCATGCTCGACGCTTTCAAGGGGGAGCTCCTGGGCGTTCTCGACGAAGAAGAGTTCGCCGCGCTCGGCGACATGCCCGAAGACCTGCTCACCATGATCGACATCAACATTCGCGAGCGGCTGCTGACCGAGGGTAGTCTCGAGCTGCCCGGAGGGCCCGCGCGCTGCATGGATCTGGTCCTGGGATTCGGCGGGCTTCTGCTCGACGCCAGGCAGCGGACCTACCTCGAGAAAATGGGCAAGGCTTCGCTCAGTCTCTACGAAATCGTGGAATGTGTTCCAGATGAGGGTTTCTACGTCCAGGATCTTGTCGACGAATCGGAACCCGTTCAATGGGTAGTGGATCGACAGGCTTCTCGAGGCGCCAAGGAAGGCTCGGTGATCGGCTTTCGGTTGATCCCCGGTCCGCCCTTCCGGCTCAGCGGCTCGCTGTACCCCTTTCCCGAGCCGAGAGTGCCTCCCCTGATCGAAGAGCTGCGAATCGAGCTCGACGCCGCCGACGACGCCGAGCTCGCCCGCGCTCTCCGCGGCGAGATCATCACCGCCCACTGGCTCCGCTTTCTCACCGCACCGCCGCCCGAGATCGTCGACGCCTCGTCGGGAGAGCCTCTTGCCCTGGTCACCGATCACTACAAGATCGAAGATCTGGAGAAGCTGGACGCCGCCTTGTCGGCCAGCCCCGAGGTGGAAGGCAATCGCGAGATGGACTGGAACCGCCTGGAAGGGGAAGGCGACACCTTGCGCCCCCTGCAGTCTCTCAGCCTCGGCCGCCCGGGCCAGCTCGAGGTTTTCTCCCGCACCCTCTCGATGGCCGACGACGGCCGAGCCTGGCTCGAAGAGATCGCCGGCAGCTCCATCTCCTGGATCACCCGAGAGCTCACCGACCCCGCCAGCCTCTGGGACCAACGCCACGACGGACCGCCCGAAGCCGGTCCCCCGAGCTTCGGCCCCGACCCTTCCGAGCTGCCGGCCGGAACCTTCCAGACCGTCTACGAGAAGATCTACGCCGACTGGGCCGACCAACCCATGCCCGCCCTCGGAAACTCGACCCCCCGCCAGGCGATCGAAACCCCGGAGGGACGCCGCAGCGTGATCGAGGTGATCCGCTCCTATGAGCGGCAGGAGAAGAAGGAATCCCAGTCCATGGGCCGGGAGGCCGTGAGCTTCGATTTCCTGTGGAAAGAGCTGGAAATCGAGCGGCCGGCCGACGATCAGCCGTAGCTCATTTTCGGCTCCCAGCCGTTGGGGCCTTCGGGCAGGAGGTCGAGGAACGGGTTCGATCTGCTGCTCAGATACAGTCGATACAGAGCTGGGTCGCGCAGAGAGTTTCGTCGAACTCTCCATTGCCCGGGCCTGCCCCGATATTTCCTACTCCGAAGCCTTTCCAGGAGTCGTCGCACGAACGGATCGAGAGCCCGAACTGAGGAGCCAGGCAAGCCTGGACCTGGCCAGCGCCTCCAGCAGGAAAGCGGCTCGTACACTGCTCGATGATCGCCAGAGGACCGCCGCAGGGAGTCAAGGAGTAGTATTCGAACAAGAACGCCTGGGCCACGACTTCTTTTCCAACATCGCTCGAATCGAGGGCAGCGATTTCGAGCCGAACCTTGGCTTGAGCCTGCACATCACGGGTTCCGCCCTGGCCAGGCCCATTCGGGCCACTAAAATCTGGCACCACGAAGACACGGCTCTCGACCCTCAGAACCGTCTCGGCCCAGGCTCCAGAGGCGCAGAGGAAGGTGACAAGAAAGAGAGCAAGTATTCTGTTCTTCATGATCCCTGCCCCTCGGCGCTACGAAACGCATGATCGAACTCTTCGATCACCTGGGTCAAGAATTCGATTCTTGCGTCGCTCGAGTTGGCATCGACCCTCAAGGAAGACCCCGGCGCGTCGATGGTCTGAAAGTGCCACTCCAGAGTCTCCAGGGGCAAACCATGTGCCACCATCTCACCTAGAAACTTGCGATAGAAAACCGCAAGGCGCTCGACCTTGCTACGGGTGAACTCCCATTGTTTTTCTTCGTAGTCCGGATCCTTCACATACTTCCCGGCATCCCAGACCCCGGCTGTGATCCCCTGGGCTTCATGGCAAGCGGAGATCAGAGCCTCTTCTGCTTTCGAGCCTCTCTCGAGACCGAGCTTGCGACCCAGGTTGAATTCGAACCACCTTCCTCCCATCTTGTCGAGATCGGAGCACCAGTAGAAGAACGAGTCGACCACAAAGTAGCGAGGCCGTAGCCCTTTCTCTGTCTGGATCGAATCGCCCATTTCTTCGATGGTGAGGGCATTTGCCGATGTTGTGTCGGCGGGTGTGAGCATCTCTTCCTGTGCGGCCACGTTTTCCACCATTCCGAGAGCCGACATACAGACCAGGAACCGACAGAGCCTCCACATGAGACACCTCCTTCGAACGGACGGGGATCGAGCCTTCTGCTTCAACTTCGGCAAGAATAGACGAAAAACGATGTTTTTGCAACTCATCTGGCCTAGAAAAAGGACAATTTTCGTTTTATAAGGCAAAACGCCCAGGTCCGAGGGGACACTGGGCGTTTTGGCTTTGCGGTAGGAATCTGGATCCGGCAGAACCGAGGCTGACGGCCAGGCGGCGATCAGCCGTAGGTCATTTTCGGCTCCCAGCCGTTGGGGCCTTCGGGCAGGAGGTCGAGGAGGTGCCAGACGCCGCAGAAGGGGTCGCCGGGCTCGATTTCGGCGCGGGCGACGCGGAAGATCTGGCCGCTGGGGTCTTTGCGGAAGGTGGAGACGGCGGGCATGGGGTCGCCGTCCGGGTCTTCGGCGTGGGCGGCGCGGTTGAAGTCGGAGCCTTCGGCGGAGGCCATGCGGAAGGTCCAGCCGCGTTCGGCGGCGATCTTCTGCTGGACCTCGGGGCTGTCGGGCGAGACGACCACGAAGCCGGCTCGGCTCTCGAGGTGCTCGCGTACGCCGTTGAAGCCGTCGGCCCAGAGGGTACAGTAGCTGCAGCGAATGCCCATGTTGTGGATGACGATCAACTCGTCGCTGTTGCCGAAGAGCTCCGAGAGGCGGACGCCGTTGCCGCTCCAATCCTTGAGCTCGTGGTCTGCGAAAGGCTCGGCGGGTGCCTGCCGCCGTACCTCGGCGAGCCGGGCTCGCGCCTGCATCACGGCGGCTTCGGCTTCGGCGATCTTGCGGGCATGCTCCTCACGGTTGCTCACGAGAACCTCCTTCTACTTCGCTCTCGACGGGTGGTGTCGCTTTTCGGACTGGTGGTCAAACGGCGACCGCCAGTTTCTGGTGATGCCGATAACGTCCCCGGATCAGATAGGGCCGAGCCTCGCGCTGGAAGTCGCAGTCGGGGTAGAGCTGCTTGCAGATGCCGTCGAAGACCACCATCGACAACACGGTCATGATGAACTTCGTGGACCCGCGAATCCCGTGCTTCCGCTGCGTCTCGATCAGTTGATAGACGAACAATGTTACTTCGAACTCGTGGGATTTCAACGTCGAGTGCCGCGCGACCAGCTCGACGATGGCCGCCTCGAAGGCGGCGCGATCACAGCGGGCGGTGCGGTAGAGCGCGTTTTCGTACACGATCCGGGCACAGATCTCGCCCTGGTTGTTCACCAGGCCGAAGAAGAAATCGACGAAGTCCTGCAGGTTCTTCTCGTCGAGCTCGGCCATGAGGCCGGTGTCGAGAATCACCATCTCGCCCCATTGCCGCAGGAAGACATTGCCGGGGTGCATGTCGGCATGTACGAAGCCGTTGACGAAGATCATCCGGTAGAGGGCGCGCAGCCCGGCGAGGGCCGCGGTCTTGCGTTCCTCGGCCGTGAACCGCTCGGACGTGACCTTGTGCAGATCTTCGAGCAGGCCGAGGGTGAGGGCGGAGCCGGTGCAGAGCTCGGGAAAGGGCTCGGGAAACGCCAGATGCTCGGTGTGCCGGAAGTCGGCCCGCAGGCGCTCGAGGCTGGCCAGCTCGCGGCCGAAGTCGAGCTGCTGGCGAATGGGAGTTTCGAGCTCTTCCACCATCTCGCGCATGGGCATCACCCGCATGGGAGGCAGGCGGGCGAGCAGGGCCGCGCCGGCATGTAGGAGCCGGAAGTCTTCGTCGACCTGGCGCTCGATGCCGGGGCGGCGCAGCTTCACCGCGACCTTTTGGCCGTCGTGTAGACGACCGCGATGCACCTGGGCGATGCTGGCGCTGGCCAGGGGCTCGAGATCGATCTCGGCGAAGATCTCATGGTGGTTTCGGCCGAAGGCACGATCGAGCAGGGCCGGAACCTCCGCCGCGGGCAGCGGGGCGACCGAGTCTTGCAGCGAGGCGAGGGGAACGGTGACCGGGTAGGAGACGAGATCGGGCCGGGAGCTGAGGATCTGGCCGATCTTGACGAAGGTGGGGCCGAGGCTCTCGAAGAGGGTGCGCAGCTCTTCGCCGAGGAGCATGCCGGCGGCGCGACCGCGCGGGGAGAGGCGGTGCCAGCCGAGTCGCACGCCGAGCCGGCAGGCGAACCAGCCGGTGCGGGCGGAGATCTCGATCATTCGCCGGAGCGGAGCCAGTCTTCCCATTCTCGTTCCCCTTATTCGATCCTCAGCTGCTTCTACTCTGTCGAAACCGATCTCCGGTCCATGAAGAGTGGGTGTTCCTGGAGCCAGGTCGAGCGGGTCGACGAAGAGAGCGCCGAAGCAACCGACTGGTCACAGCGCCGCAAGAGGCTTCGGAGCCGCGACAGCGGACGCGACCCTTCGAGACC
>CAZMEL010000221.1:0-13525 GCA_964565225.1 uncultured Thermoanaerobaculia bacterium
TCGATGGCTACTTCCTCGGCGGAGGCATGGAGCTGGCCGCGATCTGCGACCTCGTGCTGGCGACGGAGAACAGCCAGTTCGGGCAGCCGGAGATCCAGGTCGGTTGCTACCCGCCGATCGCCACGGCTCTCTATCCGCACCGTCTGGGCCCCGGCCGCACCCTCGACCTGGTCACCACCGGACGCCGGATCGACGCCGTCCGTGCCGAGGCCTGGGGTTTCGTCACCCGCCTCGCCCCGCCCGGAGAGCTCGAGGCAGCCCTCACGCGCTGGAGCGACGAGATTACGGCGCAGAGCGCCATCGCCCAGGAGCTGGCGAAGAAATCCATCCGCGCCACCCTCGGCGAGACCTTCGAGCGGGCGCTCGTCGCCTCCGAATCGATCTACCTGCAAGAGCTGGCCGTGACCCACGATGTCGAAGAAGGAGCCCGCGCCTTCCTCGAGAAACGTCCTCCGCGCTGGAGGCACCGGTGACCCGGCCACCCATACCCCCGAAACCGACGGGAAAGCCCACCGCTTTCCCTATTGAGGAGCTAGATCATGGAACCTGCCGTTCTCCTGCGTCGTGAAGGCCGCGTCGCCATTCTCACCATCAACCGTCCCGACAAGGCCAACGCCCTCAACGAGCAGGTGCGCCAGGAGAGCCTGGAGCACCTGGAGGCGATCGAGAAGGACGACGACATCGGCGCCGTGGTCATCACCGGCTCGGGCGACAAATTCTTCATCGCCGGCGCCGACATCAAAGAGTTCGACGGCCGCTCGCCGTTCGACCAACGCGAGGCGATGCGTTTTCCCCGGGTCTTCGACGTCATGGCCAACTTCCCCAAGCCGGTGATCGCCATGATCAATGGCTTCTGCCTCGGCGGCGGCTGTGAGCTCTCGATGTCGTGCGACATCCGGATCGCTTCCGACAAGGCCCGGCTCGGCCAGCCCGAGATCAACCTCGGCCTGATCCCCGGCGGCGGAGGCACCCAGCGTCTACCGCGGCTGGTGGGCATGGGCAATGCCATGCGCCTGATCCTCACCGGCGACATGATCGGCGCCGAGGAAGCCCTGCGGATCGGCCTGGTCGACCAGGTCGTCCCCCACGACGAGCTGCGCCAGGCCACCCTCGAGCTGGCGAGCAAGATCGCCAGCAAGAGCCCACTGACCGCCCGCGTCGCCAAAGAAGCCATGCGTGCCAGCGAGCGGATGAGCATCGAAGAGGGAATTCTCTACGAGCGCGACCTCTTCTGCCTCTGCTTCTCCACCGAAGACAAGGCCGAAGGGGTGTCGGCATTCCTGGCGAAACGGCAGGCCGAGTGGAAGGGTCGCTGAGCGGGGCGGCACTCACCCAAGACTGTCGGACCAACGACCTCGGGAAGTCGAGGGGCTGAAGCCCCTCGACTGGCGAGCCGAGACCCGCCTCGAACGGCAGGTCTCCGAGGCCATCGGCGGACGCACGAGACCTCACGCCGGGCTCATGGCTTCCAGCGAAAGCTTTCCACCGTGGTGCGGATGATCCGGTCGGCCTCGTGGTCGATCTGGCTGGAGTACCGGAAAAGAAAAACGTAGAGAGCCGGCGGAGTCTGGACCACGTGCAGCCCGAGATGGCTGGGGTCCTTGGAGCCGGCGAGGTACGAGGGCGGCAGCTTGAAGAGCAGGGCCCGGGCCTGCAGTCGGCCCACCGAGAGCTTCTCGTCGCGCAGGATCTCGGCCCGGCTCGGCGGCCGAAGGATATCGGCCACCTTGCCCGGCGGCCGGGCGGTGCAGCTCACGGCGATGCTCCCGACCTGAAAGGCGAAGACCGCGGCCGGGCGTCCCGAGACCCGCCGGGCGGTGGCTCCTTTCGCGAGGGTGATCTCACAGCTGTGACGCTCGCTGCGCAACACGCGGCCGAAGCCGCCATCTGGATCGGCCCGGGTGGAGCCGATATCGCTTCCTCCGGATCCTCTCGAGCCCTCGAGGACCGGCATGGCGCGCCCTTTGCGCCGCCCCCACCAACCGGCAATCCGGGCGAGCGGGCGGAGCAGGCGTAGGCGCTGATCGGCGCGGCGGCGCATCTCCTCCATCTCCGCCCGCAGCTCCGGCGACAGCGCCGCCTGGGGCGGCTGGGCGAGCATGGCGATGCCGGACTGCAGCGAAGTGAGCGCCAGCTCGTGCAGAGCCACCGGCCTCGGGTCGGGAGCCGCGTCGCGCTGCACATAGAGAATCTGCTCGCAACGCCAGCCGGGCAGGCTCTCCGGACGCCCCCGCTCCAGGTCGTCATAGCTGAGAATCGCCGCTTCCACTCCGAAGAGGCGGCAGAACTCCAGGCAGACCTCTTCCTCGAAAGCCGCGCTCCGGCGCAGGATCTTGCGCAGCTCGGCGACCCGGTCTTCCCGGCCGAGCAAGACGCAGGTCTCCTCGGGAGACGCCACCGGCCGCTTTTCGCTGCCGACCGGCCCGTCGTCCGGGAAGCTCTGGTACGCCTGCGCTTCGGAGACGAAGGATCCGGCGATTCCCTGTCCGCGAAACAGGTCGTACCCCCACACGTCGCTGTCCTGCACCCAGACGTAGAGCAACGGGTCGAGAATCACCTGGAGCTCGCGGATCAAGCGGCGCTCTTCTTCGTAGTTGCTGAAGACGAGCACTGTCCAGCGGTCGTTCGAGAGCAGGAACGCACAGCGTTCGTGGTCACTATCGAGGTCGAAGAGCATGGGCTGCTGGGACCTGCGAAACCCGCGCAGGCTCATCCAGCGATCCAGGGTCCGCTCCACCTCGGCGGTGCAGTCCCCCTGGGCACAGATGCTGTTGTAGAAAGCTCCCATACTCGACTCGTTCAGACCTCGCACAACGGGCCGGTCTGCGAGCCCGAAAGTCTACACGGGCCGGCGAAGGTCCGAGCCCTTCCGCCGACAGCGGCTCCTACCGGGCTCTCTACACGAAGCCCACCGCGAAGCGCGACCATCTCAAGTCCGGCTCCAGATGCCGGGCAGCTGATAATAGGAAAGAAGTCCAGCCTGATTCTATCGTCAATGCCCGGGCCTTGTCGCACCCGCTGTCAGATCTATGGATACCGGGCGGGCGAGGTCCCCAGATCGACGATGCTGCAGGCGTAGACCGCCGGGACCCCCGCAGCCTCCAGGGCTTCGCGCACGGCATCGTCGGACGACCCCGGATTGAGCCAGACCGCTCCGGCTCCCGCGGCCGCGATCTCAGGCACCAGCTCCAGGGTCAGGGATGGAGGTAGGTAGACGCTGATGCGATCGAGCGGCCCTTCGATCTCGGCCAGCCGCCGGACGACCTCCTGCCCCTCGATCCGGTCTTCGCGCGGGTTGACGGGAACGACCCGGTATCCGGCATCGAGATAGGCCCGGACACATTTGTTCCCATACTTGCTGCGGTTCGCCGAGGCTCCGAGCACCGCGATCGAAGGTCGGTCGGCCATCATTTTGTCTCCTCAGGAAACCGGCGTTGCACGATCTGTCGTTTGTCACCGACCCGGCGGGTGAAACCCGAAGAGTCGAGGTGCTCGAGGAGTGGAATCGCCCACTTCCGGCTGAGGCCGAAGCGATCCTTGAACTCGGCCACCGAGAACTCCGACCAGCCGGCTCCGGCCAGGCCCTCCTTCAGCTGGCCGATGGCCGCGGCCGACAGGATCAGGCCCGACGGCAGCCGCACGAGCTTGCCCTGCTCGACCAGAAACCGCTGGACACCTTCGAGGATCTGCGGTTTGGCCCCGAGCTCGCGGCCGATTTCGGCAGGGGAGATCGGAGTGAGCCCTTCGGACTCCATGCGCTCCAGGAATCTCTGGGAGAGCTTCGACTCCTCGCCGCTGAGAGTCGCCCGGCGCCCGGGCAAATTGACCAGATCCCCATCGACCTCGAGAATCTTCTCCCCTTCCAGCCAGCGTAGATAGACGGAGGCAAGGTCCGCGGCTCGCTTGGGCAATACCTGGCCGAGCAGCTGGGCCTTCGACATCCCCCGTGCCAGCCGGTCGTCGCGAAAGAACTCTCCGAGGATCCGGCGGGCCTTCTCCATCACCCGGCGACACGCGGCAGGCGCGATCCAGCGGCGGCCGCGGCCCGAGTCCACCGCCAGCAGCCGCCCGGCCTTCACACGCTCTTCCAGCCGCGCGGCCACCTCGGCCACCGGGAGGCCCAGGCGCGGCGCCAGCTCGGCCGCGGTCAGCCCCCTCTCTCCCGTTTCCGAGGTCCACAGGTCGAGGGCGGCGGTATCGTCTGCCACCGCCGCCAGGGCCGCTTCGAGCCCGGCTCCGCGGCGGCGACGCCAGTGGGAGTCGTAGATCAGGCCACCGCCCAGGGTCGTGGCCGGCGACGGGCGACGGACGATGAAACGGTCGCCACGCACCGCCACTACCGGTTTGCCCAGCCGGATCTCGACCCAGCCGGTGGCCCCGGGCTCCAGGGGCTGTCCGCCGAGAGGCCGGAGCTTGCCGAGAACCTCGCTCGAATAGAGATGGAAACGAATCGGTACGAAGGTGGTGAGGGGCTCGGGCGCCTCGGGCAGGAGGGTGAAGCGGGCGCAGAGAGTCTTGGTGGCGGCGAACCCTTCGCCCGACACCAGCTGAGAGCCGCGCTCCAGCTCGGCGAGGTCGATGCCCGTGAGCTGCAACGCCGTGCGCTCCCCGGCCAATGCATGGTCTCGGCCTTCCCCGTGGACCTGCACGCTGCGCACCCGGGCCACGGTATCGCCCGGAAGCACCCGGCCCTCCGAGCCCTGGGAGACCTCGCCGCTGATCAGGGTTCCGGTGACCACGGCCCCCAACCCCTTGAGCTGGAACGCGCGGTCGATCGGCAGCCGCAGCAGCTGGCCTTCCGCAGGCTCTTCCGCAACCTCGCGGGCCAGGGTCACCAGGCACTCTTCGAGCTCGGGAATCCCCTCACGGGTGGTGCTCGACACCGGTAGGACCGGAGCCCCGGCAAAGGCAGTGCCCTCGAGCAGCTCCTCGACCTCGAGCTGCGCCAGCTCGAGCAGCTCCCGGTCCACCAGGTCGCTCTTGGTCATCGCCACCACGGCATGGGGAATCGCCAGCAGCGAGCAGATGGCCAGGTGCTCCTCGGTCTGCGGCTTGACTCCTTCGTCGGCAGCGATCACCAACAGGACCACCCGGATGCCGCCGAGGCCTGCGAGCGCGTTGTGCAGGAACCGCTCGTGCCCCGGCACATCGACGAAGCTCAGCTGCAGGTCGTCCCGAGCCAGGTGAGCGAATCCCAGGTCGATGGTGATGCCGCGCGCCTTCTCCTCGCTCCAGCGATCACAGTCGATACCGGTGAGCGCGAGCAGAAGACTGGTCTTGCCGTGGTCGATATGCCCGGCGGTTCCGATGACGAGACGTTGCATGGATTCTGGTTCTCGGTGGTGGGCTCGGAAGGCGCAGCCGCGGGCGCATTATAAACACTCGCGGAGTAGAATGCGGCATTGCTCGCTCTCCCGCCAGAGCCCAGACCCTTGGGCCCCCAGGTCCGCGGAGTCCTTCGGCGCCTTCAGCTCTTCGTGTCCTGTCTCGTGAAAGGTAACCATGCAACCCGCCATCCGTCGTCGTCTCTCTCTTCGCCTCTCGGGTTTCCTCGTCCTGCTCCTCTTCGGCTCGGTTCTCGCCATCGCAGCCGATCCCTGGGACGACAAATTCCGTCAGCTGGAAGAGATCCTGCCAACCCCGAACGCCTACCGCACCGCCTCGGGAGCGCCGGGGCACGGGTACTGGCAGCAGCGGGCAGACTACGAGATCGAGCTCGAGCTCGACGACGAGCTGCGGCGAATCACCGCTCGCGAGACCATCACCTACACCAACCACTCGCCCGATTCCCTCACCTACCTCTGGCTGCAGCTGGAGCAAAACCTCTTCCGCGCCGAATCCGCCGCCGCCCGCACGGCCGAGGCTCCCGACTTCGAGGAGTTCCCCTACAACACCCTGCGCGAGCTTCTGACCCTCGAAGCCTTCGACGGTGGCTTCCACATCACCGCCATCGAAGACGAGGCCGGATCCGCCCTACCCCATACCGTGGTCGACACCATGTTGCGCATCGACCTGCCGGCTCCCCTCGGCAGCGGCGAGACCCTGCGCTTCTCCGTCGCCTGGTGGTTCAACATTCCCGACGCCACGATCTTCGACTCCCGCGGCGGCTACGAGCTCTTCGAGGAAGACGGTAACGCCATCTACGAGATCGCGCAGTGGTTTCCCCGGGTCGTTTCCTACAACGACGTCACCGGCTGGCAACACAAACAGTTCCTCGGCTCCGGCGAGTTCACCCTCGAGCTGGGCAACTACCGGGTGCGGATCACAGTGCCCGGCGATCACGTGGTCGCTGCCACTGGCGAGCTGCGGAATCCCGAAGAGGTGCTGAGCGAGAAACAACGCCGCCGGCTGGCCGAGGCTCGAGCTGCCGCGGAGCCGGTCTTCATCGTCACCCCCAAGGAGGCGCGCCGGGCGGAGAAGGGCCGCTCCAGGGACAAGAAAACCTGGATCTTCGAGGCCGAGCAGGTGCGCGACTTCGCGTTCGCCTCGTCACGGAAGTTCATCTGGGACGCCATGGGCCACCGGATGGGCGATCAACACGTGATGGCCATGTCCCTCTACCCCAACGAGGCCGAGCCTCTGTGGAGCCGCTACTCCACCCACGCGATCGTACACACCCTCGACGTCTACTCGCGCTACACCTTCCCCTATCCCTACCCCGTGGCCATCTCGGTGAACGGCCCGGTGGGCGGCATGGAGTATCCGATGATCTGCTTCAACGGCCCCCGCCCCGAGCCCGACGGCACCTACTGGGGCGAGGTGGTGGAAGACGAGGTCTGGGAGCGATCGAAATACGCGCTGATCTCGGTGATCATCCACGAGGTCGGCCACAACTATTTCCCGATGATCGTCAACTCCGACGAACGCCAGTGGACCTGGATGGACGAGGGCCTCAATTCCTTCCTCCAGTTCCTCGCCGAGCAGGAATGGGAAGAAGGCTACCCCTCCCGCCGGGGAGAGCCCGAGCGAATCGTGGAATATATGAGTGGCGACACGGCGGTACCGATCATGACCAACTCGGAGTCGATTCTCCAGCTCGGCAACAACGCCTACGGCAAACCTGCCACCGCGCTCAACATCCTTCGGGAAACCGTGCTCGGCCGCGAGCTCTTCGACTTCGCCTTCCGCGAATACGCACGCCGCTGGCGCTTCAAACGCCCCATGCCCGCCGACTTCTTTCGCACCATGGAAGACGCCTCGGGGATCGACCTCGACTGGTTCTGGAGAGGCTGGTTCTACTCCACCGACACCACCGACCTCGGCATCGCTGCGCTGCATCTCTACACCCTGGAGACCCGCGACCCCGAGATCGACAAACCCCTGCGCCGAGCCGAACGCGACGCGGAGCCGCCGACCCTTTCGCAGCAGCGCAACGCCGAGCTTCCCAAGCGGGTGGACCTCTACCCCGAGCTCAAGGATTTCTACAACACCTTCGACGACCTCGACATCACCGCCCAGGACAAACAAGCCTTTTTCGAGCTGCTCCTCGAGCTCGAGGACCACGAAGCCGACCTGCTGCGAACCGAGCGGTTTTTCTACGTGCTCGACCTCGAGAGCCACGGCGGTCTGGTCATGCCCGTGATCTTGCTGATCACCTATGCCGACGGTAGCGAAGAAGAGCTACGGATTCCCGCGGAGATCTGGCGGAGGCATCCGAAAAAGGTTTCCAAGCTCCTGCTCAGCCGGCAGGAGATCACCTCTATCGTCCTCGACCCGCACCTGGAAACCGCCGACACGGACCGCAGCAACAACTACTACCCCACCCGACCGATCAAGTCTCGCTTCCAGCTCTTCAAAGAAACTCTGGAGAAAAACCCGATGCAAAAAGCCCGCGAGGCAGAAGGAGGATTCTGAGGCCTCCAACCCGACGAGGCCAGCTGGCTCGACAGCGTTGTTCATGCCCCCAGGGGGCCACACAGCCTGCCGACTGCGGCAATGCCTCCTACCCGAGCCGCTGGCTCCGACTCCCGACGACTCCAGCGGCTACCTCAGGTACTGAGCTGGTCGAGATCGGGGATGATCAACCGAGACTCTTCGTTCTCATAGGCAGCGAGCACGGGGGCGGCAAAGCGGGATTCGGAGTCGGGGGTGTGGTCGGGAATGGGTAGGGAGCGGATCTGGATCTGCGGACTCGTGGGCAGACCGAGGAGATGACCGCCGGCGGTACGGGCCACCAGGAGACGCTCTTCGCGCCCCAGGTACGGGCCGCTGAGACCGAGACGGCGGTCGAGGTCGAAGACGACCAGGGGTTGCTCTCGCCAGGCCACCAGGCCTCGGATGTGCCCTGGAGCTCTGGGAATCGGATAGAGAGAGCCGAGCTCCGTGATCTCCACCACCTGTCGCAAACTGAGGCCGAAGCGATATTTCCGCTCGACCGTCCGGCCTCGCGAGGTGGTGAAGACCATCAATCGTTCGTCGCCGGTGGCGGAACCGGGCTCGGCCCGGGTCGCACGCGGCTCGGACTGCGAGCCGGAGGGTTCGGGCGGATCTTCGGCGTCCAGAATGCCGTCGGTCCGCAGGAGGATCATCGGCTCTTCACCGCTCATCGCCACTCCCGAGACCAGGCGCCGGCTGGCCGAGCCGACCAGGGGCGGCAACGGCTCGACGTCATCGGGCTCGATCGCCACCGCCTGCAGAACCCGATCGGTGAGCAGCCCTTGGCGAGTGCCATGGAAGTCCATGACGACCACGCGCCCGCCGACGGCGCGATGGGCCAGGCCCAGCTCGGCGCCGAGGTCATAGACGGCGAGCTCGTCGTCTCCCAGCAGCCACCCGGTCGGGCTCTCGCCCACGGGGTTGATCTGCAGGCGCTCACAGCCTTGAATGGTACGCACGGCAGCGAGATCGAGACCGAAGATCCGGCCGGCCAGACGACACGGCAAGATACCGCTCCGCTCTGCCTCGGATGTCGGGACGTGGGGGCTCGGGCTCTCGGTGCTCACGGTGGCGATGTCGGAGCTCATGAAGCAACCTTCCCCATATTCTGCCTCTGGTGGACGAGGGACCGCGCGATCTCCGCCACCGCAGCCTGCGTCATCACGGCGCCCCGTTCGACGGCACGCCGAGGCATTCCGTAGATCACACAAGTGGCTTCGTCCTGGGCAAACGTGCGTCCTCCGGCCCGACGAATCGACCACAGGCCTTCGACTCCATCGTCACCCATTCCGGTGAGCAGGATACCGGTGGTACGGCTGGTGAAGACCTGGGCCGCGGACTGCATGACCACATCGATGGCGGGCTGGTGTCCGTGAATCGGCACGCCACGGGTCAGGCGCAGGCTGCCATCCGAGCCGAAGAGGAGATGTCGCCCTCCCGGCGCCACGAAGACCTTGCCCGGCGCGAGCCGATCGCCATGGTCGGCCTCACGCACTTCGAGCGAGCATTGGCGGCCCAGCTGGTTCGCCAACACCGCGGTGAAGGATGGCGGCAGGTGCTGCACGATCACGATGGCGGAACAAAAATCTTCGGGCAGGTGCGAGAGGAGCTCGCGGATCGCCACCGGCCCTCCGGTGGAGGCGCCGATCACCACGACGTCGAGGTTGGCCGCTGCCGGAACGGGCATCGGCGAAGGGGCCTCGACGAGGGGAAAGGGACCCAGCTGCCGCCGACCGTTCGAGGGCAGGCTGCGGATCACCTGGACCTTCGCGGCAGCGAGCACCTTCGCGACGATCTCCGCCCGCAACGCTTCCGGATCGAGCGACACGCCCGGCTGGTACTTGAGCACGAAGTCCACCGCCCCATCGTCCAGGCCCTGCAGAGTCTGGGTGGCCGCTCGGCCGCTGACCCCGCTGATCAAGACACAGGGCGTCGGACAGCGGCGCATGATCTCGCGCAGGGCTTCGAGCCCACCCACCCCCGGCATGTCGAGATCGAGGGTCAGAGCGTCGGGGCGCAGGGTCGACACGGCCTCGACGGCCGAACGCCCGTCGCCCGCCGTACCGACGACCTCCATTTCCCCGGAGGCTTCGAGGTACGACGTCAGGAGTCGCACCAGGAATGGGGAATCGTCGGCGATCACGACCCGAACGGCCTTCATCGACCCGCGCTCTTCATCGGCCCTCGTCGCGATCTCGGGCCTGTCGCGCCAGACGCCGGATCACGGCCAGCAGGGTTTCGTCCTGGTACGGCTTCACCAGGTATTCGTCGGCCCCGAGCTCGAACGCCCGTTGGCGATGTTTGCTGCCGGCCCGGGAGGTCAACATCACCACCGGGAGATGGCGCCAGGTAGGCTGGCCACGGAGAGCCGAGAGCAGCTCGAAGCCATCCATCTTCGGCATTTCGATATCCAGCAGGAGCACATCCGGAGGCTGCGCCAGACCCTGGAGGAGCTCGAGCGCTTCGAGGCCGTCGTGGGCCGTGATCGCCTCCCAGCCCGCCGACTCCAGGAGATGCGCCACGACCTTGCGGACACTCACCGAATCTTCGGCCACCATCACGCGAAGGGTCCGTGCCTCCTCTCGCGGCGTTGGTGCGGCAGAGGCACCGAGGGAGATGCTCGGAGCACCGGTCTCCGGCGAGAGGGCGACCGGATCGAGGATCAAGACCACCCGACCATCTCCCAGCAGAGTGGCACCGCTCACTCCGGGCGCCCGCACCAGCAGGGGACCGAGGGTCTTGACCACCACCTCGCGGGCCTCGACGATGCGATCGACACACAGGGCGAAGCGGTGGCTCCCGACGTCGAGCACCAAGGTCGGAGCGCCTTCCTCGGACGTGGCGGCACTGGCGGCCCCGGTAGCCTCACCGAGCTCGACCAGGGGATACGTCTCACGGTTGCGATGCAGCACGACGTTGTCTCCGACCGTCTCCAGCTCTTCGCTCCGCAGGCGAAAAATCTGGCGCACGGCGGAGAGCGGCAGGGCGAAGGTCTCGGTTCCCGCCTGCACCAGCAGCACTCGGGTGAGAGCCAGGGTCAGCGGTAGACGAATCCGGAACCGGGTGCCGGCGCCGGGCTCGGCATCGACCTCGACGGTACCCTTGAGCCGGGCCACGCTCGAGCGCACGACGTCGAGCCCGATTCCCCGGCCCGACACCTCGGTGAGGCGCGGTGCCGTGCTGAGCCCGGGGGAGAAGATCAGGTCTCGGAGGGCTTCGTCGCCGATCCGACGCGCCTCCCCCGCGGCCACCAGGCCAGCGGATACAGCCGCCTGGCGCAAGGCCTCGAAGTCGATCCCGCCCCCGTCGTCGGCCACGTCGAGAACGATGTACGGGCCTTCCTGCCGCGCCCGCAGCCGCACGACACCTGCCGGATCCTTGCCCCGGGCCTCGCGCACGGCGGGTGGCTCGATGCCGTGATCGACGGCGTTGCGCAACAGGTGGAGAAGCGGATCGGCGATCGCCTCGAGCACCGTCTTGTCGAGCTCCGTGGCCTGCCCTTCGATCACCAGGCTCGCTCTCTTCTCCGACTTGCGCGCCGTGACCCGGACGATCCGATGCAGACGGCTCGCCAGCTGGGCGAGCGGCACCATGCGCAGCCGCATCAGCCGATCCTGCACCTCGCTGGTCAGCCGGCGAGAGCGATTCAGGTACCCCTCGAAGTCCGACACCGTACCCGAGAGCTGCGAACGCAACGAGCCGAAATCGCTGGCGGTCTCGCTGAGACCACGGGAGAGGAGATGGAACTCGGTATAGCGATCGAGCTCCAGCTCGTCGAAGGTTTCGTCTCCCGGCCCTTCACCGGCCGGCACGAGGTGCAGAGGAGCTGCGGAGCCGCCGACCGCCACCGCCGGGAAGGAGCCGCCGGCCGCACCCGCCAGGGCCAGAACCTCGTACTCTCCTTCCAGGCGACCGGCGATGGAACGCACGCGATCACCGGCCCGTTCGAGCTCGGTGAGCTGCCCGCGAAGCTCCAGGAAGTGTTCTTCGAAGGCCGTGCGGCTGACCACCAGCTCGCTGACCAGACGCACCAGCATGTCGAGCTTTTCGATCGGCACTCGAACCACCTGAGAGCTGCCGCTCCTGCTCGGCTCGGACGGGGTCTCTGCTCGAGAGGCCTCCGGCGCAGCGTCCTCGGTCGACAGCTCCACGAAACCGGCGATTGCCTCTTCGAGATCGATCTCCGGCGGAGCTTCGAGGGGCGCCAGGTCCGCGGCCGGCTCGCCGCGACCGCCGAGGATCTCGGCATATCGCTCGTACACGGGGGCGAGGCGACCGGCTCGAAAGATTCGAGGATCTCCGGCCTCGACCATCTCGTCGAAGAGATCGGTGGTCGCCAGCAGCAGCTCGATCACCGCAGGCTCGGCTTCTCTCCGCCCTTCGACCACGGCGTCGAGCAGATCTTCCATGCGGTGGGCCAGATTTCCCACCCGGTGCAGACCGATGATTCCGGCAGCGCCCTTCAGAGTGTGCACCGAGCGGCGCACCGAGTGCAGATCGCCGGAAGCTCCTGCTTCGCTCAGGCCCCGAAGCTCTGTGCCGATCGTCGCCAGGTGGTCCGCCGCCTCTTCGAGAAAGGTCCCGAGAAGCTCCGGGCTGACCTGTTGGTCTTCTGTCTCCGGGCCGTCTTCCGTATCTTGCCCCAAACTCTCGGGCTCCGGTCCGGGGTGCGAGGGCCCGAACCTCGGAAACGGATCGGAAATCTCGACCTGCTCTTCCGTCTCGGGCTCAGCACCGAGGATCGACCCCGAAGGCTCGGGCAACAGGGTCGCGATCGCTTCTTCGTCGCCCGCCTCGTCCGCCCCTCGGTACCGGCGAAAAGCCCGTACCACCACCGAAAGGCGAGCTCTCTCTTCGAGGGTGCCCTTCGACGTGTCGCTCAAATACCCTTCGATTTCGTCGAGGGAGACGCGGATCGCCTGCAGAAGGTCTCGATCGACCTCCACCTGCGCTGCGCCGATTTCCTCGCTGATCTCTTCGAGAAAAAAAGCCATGTGCCCGAGGCTCGAAAGGCCGACCATGCTGGCGGCGCCCTTGATGCTGTGGCACAGCCGGTGGATCTCTTCCAGGGCCTCCAGGTCCGACGTATCGGCTTCGACCCGGTCCACCGCCTCACGGATCCGGGGCAGGTATCCTCGAGCCTCTTCGACGAAGCCGCGCAGGACTTCGGGATCGATCGATCGGGGCATCGTCAGAGCTCCTTTTCGCGAGGCCGGGTATCGCGAATCGGCTCGCGGATGAATGCGGTGCAGGCGGGGAGATCCGCCGAGCGAAGCCCCTGCGGTGCTCGGCCGACCAGCTCCCCCGGAGCCAGGAAGAGAATTCCGCCCGGGGCGAGACGCTCGGCGAGATTCTCGATCGCGGAGAGCCGCTGCTCTGCGCGCAAGTAGATCAACAGGTTCTGGCAGAAGATGACGTCTTGCCCCCAGGCCGTCCAAGACGTTTCATCGATCAGGTTCCCCACCTCGAACCGCGTGACCGACTGCAGCTCCGGAGTCACCTCCCAGCCCTCGAAGCCCGCCGCGGGCCGCAGGGGACGACGAAAGAAACGCCGAAGCCGCTTCGCGGAGATCCGCCGCACCCGGCGGTCGGGAAACCGCCCCGAGCGAGCCCGGGAGATCACCCTCGGGCTGATGTCCATTCCCAGGAC
>CAZMEL010000222.1:0-13451 GCA_964565225.1 uncultured Thermoanaerobaculia bacterium
GTGGGGCCCGCCGATGGCGCCGCGTCGCCGTTCGGCTGGCACGACACCGATGGTGACGTGGACCCGGACTTCACCGACCCCCGGGGCAACAATGTCTTCGCTCAGGAAGACGTGGACGCCAACAACACGGGCGGCACCCGACCGGACGGAGGCCCCGGCTCTCCCCTGGACTTCCGCTTTGCTTTCGATCCCGAGCTGCAGCCCGACGAAGGGCAGAATCTCGAAGCCGGCGTCACCAACCTGTTCTTCTGGAACAACTACCTTCACGACCTGATGTGGCGGTACGGCTTCGACGAGGGAGCCGGCAACTTCCAGTTCGACAACTACGGCAACGGAGGGAACGGCAACGACCCGGTGTTGGCCGATGCGCAAGACGGGGCCGGCACCAACGGCGCCAACTTCTCCACCCCGCCCGACGGCATATCACCCCGCATGCAGATGTTTCTCTGGACTCCCCAGCCGGTCCTCGCGGTCAACTCCCCGGGCTCGATCATGGGGGAATACACCGCCGGGAGCGCATCGTTCGGCGCGGCGCTCGACGCGATCGGAGTCACCGGCGACCTGGAGTTGGTGGAGGACGCGGACGACGAAGGCGGCAGCGGCTCGGTGAGCGACGCTTGCCAGCCCCTGGTCGGATTCACGCCCGGCAGGATCGCGGTGATCGATCGCGGCGCCTGCGACTTCAGCGTGAAGGTACTTCACGCCGAGGAAGCCGGAGCCGCGGCTGCGGTCGTGGTCAACAATCAAGGAGACGGCGTTCTCGACATGGGGGCGGGATCGGTGGGTGACCTGGTCTCCATCTCTTCCGTCTTCATCGGGCAGTCCGACGGCGAGCTGATCCAGGCGAATCTACCCGGAGTGAACGCCACCTTGTTGCAGCCTTCGATCCTCCGCGATGGTGCCCTCGACAACGGCATCATCGCCCACGAGTACGGCCACGGAGTCTCCAACCGGCTCACCGGTGGCCCCACCACCGTGAGCTGCCTGGCCAATGACGAACAAGGCGGTGAAGGCTGGAGCGATTTCTGGACCCTGGCGCTTACGGCCAAGGCCACCGACACCCCCACCCTGCCACGGGGTATCGGAACCTATCTGATCTTTCAAGATCCCGACGGACCGGGCGTTCGGACGTTTCCCTACACCACCGATCTGGCTCTCAACCCGCTGACCTTCGGCGACGTGGCGACAGCCAACGTGCCACACGGAGTCGGGCAGGTGTGGGCGAGCCTGCTGTGGGAAGTGTACTGGGAGATGGTGCTCGAGCATGGCTTCGATCCCGACTTCGTGAACGGCTCGGGTGGCAACAACCTCACCCTGCAGCTGATGATCGACGGCCTCAAGCTCCAGCCCTGCAATCCGACCTTCGTCGGAGCCCGCGACGCCATCCTCATCGCCGACCAGATCCACAACGGAGGCGAGAATCGATGTGAGATCTGGCGCGCGTTCGCCAAGAGGGGTCTGGGAGCCGAGGCGGACTCCGGCACGTCCGGCACCGGCGACGAGAGCGAGGACTTCAGCCTGCCCGAGGACTGCAACGCCTTGATTTTCGCCGACGGCTTCGAATCCGCCGGCACGGAGGCCTGGTCCTCCGTCTCTCCGTAGAGCTCACCTCGCTCGACCTGCCGGGGCTCGGGTCAGGGCACCTCGCCGCGGTCGAAAGCCTCGAGCACCGCTCGCAGCTTCTTCACCACCTCGGGCCGCTCGGCCGCGAGATCCTTGCTCTCGTACGGATCGACGGTGAGGTCGTAGAGCTCGTAGCGACCGTCGGAGCCGCGGATGAGCTTGTGTTTGCGGTCGCGCACGGTATCGAGGGCACGGGCGAAGGAGCCGCCGTCCTGGCCGGGAATCTTGGCGCTGAGGGCCTTGAGAAAGGCCTCCGGGTAGTCCAGTTGGGAGAAGGTGTATTCCGAGCCCTTGCCGCCTTCGAGAGGCAGCCGGCGGGCATCGCCGACGTCGAGGCCGGCGAGCTCGAGCAGGGTGCCGAAGACGTCGTGCACCTGCACCGGCTCCGCAATGCGCAGCCCGGCGGGCAGGCGGCCGGGGGCATAGAGGATGAGCGGGACCTTGATCAACGGCTCGAAAACCGAGAACTTGTGCTCCAGCATGTGGTTCTCGCCGAAGTGCTCGCCGTGGTCGGAGGTGATCACGAGCACGGTCTTCTCCATCAACCCGCGTTCTTCGAGGCCCTTCACCAGGCGGCCGATGATGGAGTCGATATAAGCGATCTCGCCGTCGTAGAGAGCCTCCAGGATCTCCAGCTCGGCGTCGGGCACGCGCATCCACGGCAGCTGCAGGATGTAGCCGAACTCCCGCGGGGAGTAGAAGGAGCGCAGGCGCTCGACGACCGGCTTCGAGGCGCCTTCGGGCAGGAAGTCGTCGTCGTAGGGGCGGGTCGGACGGTAGGGCAGGTGGGGCTCGAAGTAGTTGACGAAGGTGAAGAACGGGCGATCGTCGTCGGGCAGGCCGTCGATCCATCCGAAAATGCGTTCGGTGGTCCGCACGCCGCCCATGTCGGTCGCCGGCCGGTCGACGGAGATGCCCTCCGATCGGGTGTGCTGCTGCCGCCACATCTCCTCGAAGACCTGGAAACCCCGCTTGAGGCCACTCACGTCGTTCAGCCACACATTGTTCGAATAACCCGCCGTGTGGTACCCGGCGCGCCGCAGACGCTGGGCGAGGGTCTCGTGCGACGGATCGAGGGTCCAGTTGCGGTTGGTGGTGCCGTGGTCCCGCACGTAGAGACCGGTAAAGAGCGAGGCATGGGCCGGCAGGGTCCAGGGGGCCGAGGAGATGGCGTCTTCGTAGAGCACCCCGCCGCTCGCCAGCCGGTCGAGGTTGGGCGTGGTCTCGCGCTCGTAGCCGTACGCGGAGACGTGGTCCGCCCGCAGGGTGTCGATCACCACCAGCACCACGTGGACGGGCTCCGCCGCGGCCGGCGCGGCGAGCTCCAGGAAGGAACAGAAAGCGAGAACCGGAAGGAGCAGGAGAGCTCTGGTTTTCATGATGGAAAACTAAGGGGATCGTTCCGTCCTGTCAACCACACCCACCCATCCCGAAGTGTGCCTCCCCTCGCGGAGAGTGCATCGATCCACCGCTTCGCCTCGGGCTTCGTTCCGAGAAGGCTGCAGGAACGAGCTGCAGCGACGCTCACGGGCAGGTTCGGAACCTACCCGTGCCCTGACCAACCCCGGCCTCGAGGGTTCCGGGACTCCTCGACCCGACCCGATCGAGTCTCCGTGGCCCGTAGCACTCCACCGACATCGGCGGCCCGTCCTCGCAGGGGCAGGAAGAGATAGACTGCGGATGCAGCATCGATCGGGCAAGAACAAGGCTCGCAAAGCGTGAGAGCGAGATCGGGAATCGATTTCTGTGCCGACCTCATATGACATACCCTGACGAGCCTCTACCCCTGCCTCACGAGCTCGGCCCGTATCGGCTCGAGAAACCTCTCGGCCGGGGCGGGATGGGGATCGTCTACGAGGCCTATGACCACCGCCTCGAGCGAAAGGTTGCGGTCAAGCGCCTGCTGCGTGGACACGACCATCCGAAGCAGCGGGCTCGGCTGCTGCGGGAAGCGCGGACCACGGCCCGGCTCGACCATCCGTCGATCGTGCAGATCTTCGATCTGATCGAGGACGAGACCGGCGATTGGATCGTGATGGAGCGGCTCCGCGGCAATCCCCTCTCCAGCTTGCTAGCCGCCGGACCTCTCGATGCCGACACCACGCTGGGCTACGCGAAACAGATCGCCCGCGGCCTGGCGGCGGCACACGCCCAAGGGATCATTCACCGGGACCTGAAGACCGAGAACGTCATGATCTTGCCCGACGATCGGGTCAAGATCCTCGACTTCGGCATCGCCAAACACGTCGGCCCCACCGGCGACGGTCCCCGCCAGCAGGATCTGTCGAAGACCGGGGTGATCGTCGGCACGGGCCGAGCCATGTCTCCCGAGCAGGTGCGTGGGCTCCGCGTCGGGCCGCGGTCGGACCTCTTCGCCTTCGGAAATCTGCTCTACGAATGCTCGACCGGCATCTCTCCCTTCCGGGGCGCAACACCCGGAGACACCCTGGCTCGAATCATCGGCCATCAACCGCAGCCGGTCGAAGAGCTAGCACCCGCGGTGCCCGCGGGCCTGGCAGAGCTGATCGCACAGCTGCTGCGCAAGGCTCCCGAGCTGCGCCCGACGAGTGCCGAAGACGTCGAACGCTCGATCGATCGGCTGATCGCAGAACGCTCGAGCTCCACCTCCGCTCCGCCACACTCGACGGTCGACGAGGCGCCGACCGCGGCCATCACCGAACCGGTGCCCAGACCCGCGTTCGAAGATACGGAAGGTGCGCAGGAGGCGGGCCGACCCGCGGGGCCCGGTAGCCTCTCGGAGAGCGCGTTCGGGGTCTCGGAGCCGGCGAGTCACCCCGCCTGGTGGTTCGCCCTGGCGGGTCTCGCCATCGGAGCCGTGATCGTGATCGCGGCGGTCTTGCGTCCTGGCGCGGACGCCGGGCCTGCCGCCGCGCCTTCGACACCCCACCCCGTCGCCGAGGCTCCCCTCGGGCGCTACGAGGAAGCGATGGCCGACCTGCGGCAGCTCGAAAGACCAGGAACCGCAGACCGGGCGATCACGGTCTTCCGCGAGATGATCGAGGAAGATCCTGGCTCCGCCACGGCGCATGCCGGGCTCGCCCGAGCATATTGGGAAAAGGCGCGCAACGCGTCGGCCGGTGGCGACGCGATCTTTCTGGATCAGGCCCTGGCCATGGCCCAGGAAGCCGTACATCTCAACCCCTACCTGGCCGACGGACGGATCAGCCTCGGCCTCGTCCTGGCCACCCTCGGCCGCTACGACGAGGCTGCCGAGAACCTGGATCTCGCCGTCGAGCTCGAGCCCACCCACGCCGACGCCCACTATGCTCTCGGCCATCTGGCCGAATCCGACAGCCGTTTCGACGACGCGCTGCGCCACTACCGCCGGGCCGGTGAGCTGCGACCCCGGCCGCTCTACCTCAATGCCCTCGGCGCCCTGCTCTACGATCTCGGCCGCTACGACAAGGCCGAGCAGGCGTTCCTCGACACCCTCTCCTTCGCCCCCGACAACCTGCACGCCCTGCGCAACCTGGCCGCCATCTACCACGCGCAGGGACGCCTGGAAGAGGCGGCCGCCAAGCTGCAGCTCGCCCTCAAGATCCGTCCCGACGCCTCGCTCTTTTCGAATCTCGGTACCGTGCTGTTCAGCCGTGGCCTCTACTCCCAGGCCGCGGCCGTCTTCGAGAAAGCCCTGGCGATGGACGGCGCCTCGAATCGTTTCATCTTCTGGCTCAACCTGGCCGACGCCGAGCGCCAGCTGCCGGGGCGCTCGGCCGCGGCCGAGCGCAGCTATCGCCGGGCGATCCAGATGCTCGACGACCTGATCGAGTCGCGGCCCGCGGACGTGCGCCTGCGCAGCCGCCGAGCCCTCGCCCTCGCGCGTTCCGGCGAGCTCGAATCGGCCCGAGAGGACATCGACTTCGTGCGCCGCACGGGGACCGGTGGCGACCTCTACTCCCTCTTTCGCCTGGCGATGGCCGAAGAGCTCGGCGGGGAACGCGAGAGGGCGCTGGCCACCCTCTCCGAGGCTATGCGAGCGGGGTTTTCGTTCTCCGAGGTGCAATACGAGCCGGACCTCGTCGACCTGCGGGCCGACCCCCGCTTTCACCACCTCCTGGCGGATCTCGAACGAGGGTCGTGAGCCTCGGCCGGTCCCCGGCCTCCTTCAGTGCTCCTCGCTGCCACCGCCGGGGCCTTCGTTGTCGGTCTCGCTGACGATCATCTCCGGGTCGAAGACATAGTGGTTGATCCACCCGTCTTGCACCGTCTTGATCGCAACCGTGAGCTCGAACGCGCGGAACCCTCTACCCTCCACCACCTCCTCGAAGTCTGCGAATCGCAACGTCTCGATCGGCTCGCCCGCCGCGTCATACCCGATCAGATCCCAGGCCGGTAGCGTGACGGACTCGTCCAGGCAATAGGGAGGGCTCACGCACTGGCTGCGATCCGCGAAACGCCAGTCGATGACCCGCCGGGTGAACGGATCGGCAGGTCTGCCGGTCACGGGATTGTTGAAATAGAACTCGGCGAGGGCAATCGCCGGATACTCCGTCTCGTGCTCCGGCAGCCGCAGGTTGCTGATGTCCACCACCCGAAAGGAAATCGTGTCACCGATTCCCAGGTGGGCATACCATGCGGGTCTGGCCCGATGGTCGCCGTCGGTAACGTCGATCAGGGCATTCTGCAGGGGAAAGATCCGCATGTTCGGATTGGTCTGCGGAACCGGCGCCGCATGCAGGTTGATTCCGAGCTCGACACGAAAGATCTTGTTCTTGGGCTTCATTCCAATCTCCTTGATTTCGAAGGCACGGTCGAGGCTCTTCTCGAGAGCCACCTCGACTCTCTCGACATGGCTCGGCCGACACGGCTGCTGGCTACTCGGTCCCAGGCATCAGCAAGCACCATACCAACGCGGATCCTCGGCGCCGACTCCGAGCTCGGTGCTGCCCGGTGCTGTGCAGGGGTCGACTCGGCAAAGATCGACGTAGGGCTCGGCGAAGATCGGCAAAGATCGACGAAGCTCGACGAAGTAAGATGGGCACGATGAAAGATCCGCGACCCGACGTCGACGACATCCAGACTCAGGCACCGACCCAGGCCGAGAGTGGGGAGTGGAGCCGGCTCTCGTCGGAGGTGAGGGTCCATGGTCTGACCATCCTCTACCACCCCGATCTCGAACGGGTCGGCGAACGCACCGTGCTCGAGGGTCTCGACGCCGGGCGCGAGAGCGAGCTGTCGCGCCAGACCCCGGAATTCGCACAGCCCGGCTCCTCGTGCGGCGGGCGAGCCCTCGCCGACGTTCGCCTGAGCCGGACGCCGCTCCTCCTGCGCTCTGCCGGTGCCCGTGGTGTGCAGATCGAGCGCGGGGAGAGCCGGACACCCCTGCGGGTCGGCGGCTCCGAGGTCGAGCACGAGATCGAGGTTTCTGCGGAAGCTCTCGACGACGGTGTCGTGCTGCTCCTGGCAGGCCGCATCGTCTTGTTGCTGCACCGGCTCGATCCCGTCGTCGACTCGGACATCCCCCGCTTCGAGCTCGTCGGGGAAAGCCCGGCCATCGCCCGGATCCGACGCGACATCGTGCAGACCGCCGACCTGCAGGTGCCGATCCTGCTGCGTGGCGAATCGGGCACCGGCAAGGAGCTGGTGGCCCGCGCCATCCACGACGCCGGCCCGCGGCGGAGCCACCCCTACGTCGCGGTCAACATGGCGGCGCTGCCGCCCAGCCTCGCTGCTGCCGAGCTCTTCGGGGCCGAGCGTGGCGCCTACACCGGCGCCGATCGTCGGCGTCCCGGCCATTTCGAGCAGGCCCACGGCGGAACCCTCTTCCTCGACGAGGTCGGCGAGACACCGCCGGAGGTCCAGGCGCTCCTGCTGCGCACCCTCGAAACCGGCGAGGTTCGTGCCGTTGGCGGGAGCCGTAGCCTGACGCCCGATGTTCGCATTCTCTCGGCCACCGACGCCGACCTCGAAGCGGCGATCGAGAGCGACCGCTTCCGAGCCCCGCTCCTGCATCGCCTCGGCGGGTATGTGTTGCGTCTACCACCCCTTCGGCAGAGGCGGGAGGACTTCGGGCGCCTCTTCCTCCACTTCCTGCGCCGCGAGCTCGACGCCGTGGACCAGGCCCACCGCCTGGCGCCACGGCCCCGCCCCTGGCTGCCGGCGCCGCTGGTCGCTCGCCTGGCGGCCTGGTCCTGGCCCGGCAACGTACGGCAGCTGGCCAACGTCGCAAGGCAGCTGGTGATCGCCAACCGGCACATCGATCCGGCTACACGGTTCGACGAGGTGGAAAACCTGCTCGACGCCGACATCCGCCCCACCGCGAGCCTCCAGACCCCTGCCTCGCTTTCGGCACCGGCCATGAAACGAGCCGGCGAGCTGCAGGAAGACGAGGTCGTGGCGGCGCTGCGGGCCCATGCCTTTCGTCCGGCGGCGACGGCCGACGCCCTCGGAATTCCGCGGTCGTCGATCTACGACCTGATGAATCGGATTCCCGGCCTCCGGAAGGCTTCGGAGCTGACCCTCGAGGAGATCGACGAGGTCCGCGCACGGGTCGGCCCGAGCCTCGAGGCGGTGGCAGCGGCCCTCGAGGTCTCGCAGCGGGCCCTCCGACGCCACCTGGGGCGGCTCGAGCCCGAGGGTCGCAACCGCTCGTAGCTCGGCGGATTCCTCTCCGGGACCCTTCGTCGTTCCCGCTGGCCCCGTGGGCCGACCTCGCCAGAGCCCCACCTTTCTTTCGCTGCTGTCTTCCCGTGCCCCGGGAGCCTTTCCCGCAGAGTTTTCGAGTAGACCATGACCCGCGGAGCTGCTCGTGACCGGGCGAGCCCGTCGTGGCCGGCAAGGCTCGCCGACACAGGGATCGTGGCGCTCTCTCGAGGAGGCGCAACGCCGCCGGGCGCGGCGGGAGCCGAGAAACCTTGGCATCGAGCTTGCTGTAGAGGGGTATGCTGGAAAATCAGCTGGTGGAGTTCAACCTGGATCTCGGGATCATCCAGGGAGTCGGCTCTCCTCTGCCGTTTTCCGGAGGTTTCGGCGGAGCCTATGCCGAGCAAGACTCGACGGATTCCGCGATGCCGGCTCCATCGACATTCACGAAGGCGATGTCATCGACGAGGTCTCGGCCTATACGCCGTTCGAGCCGGAGGTCTACAACACCTGCGCGGCGAACTTAACGGAATCGATCCCGATGTGCTCCCTGGGGCTTGACAAGAGCATTTCATCTTTATATTCTCTCATTGCTATAAGTCTTTTGAATCACTCTGTCATACAGCTTCGGGATCAGAGAACACGGGATCGTGAGCGTCTCTTCGCGAGCTCGGTATCGGGCGGGCTACTAGGGTCCGTCGTCTCAGAAGGATTATTTCGACGCCGAGGGGTTTGTTTTCTTCGATCGATGCAAGCTGCATCCCGATCCAACCGTCGAGCTGCGCCGACAAGGCGAGGTTCTGTCCAGTCCACTGCTACTCAAGGAGCTCCAGTCGATGAAAAAATCTTTTTTCACCGCGATCATCCTCGCTCTCCTGCTCTTCGCATCTGCGGACGCCCCCGCCCTGGCATCGACAGCCGTGGGTGAGCTCGAGATCCGGGCGCACGAAGACCTCGGAGCCGAGCTCCGCCGGAACGCCGACCAATCGATTCGAGTCCGGACGGTACACGTCGATTGCGACGCCGGCAAGACCATCACCAGGGCCCTGAAGAAGAGGGGGGAAAAGCTTCTGATCCGGATCCGGGGACGGTGTGAGGAATTCGTCGTGGTGGAGCGCGACGATGTGGCGATCGTCGGCGTCGAGCCCGGCACGATCGTCAGCGGCAGCATCACGATCCTGGGCTCGACCCGGGTGGAGCTGCGCGGTTTCACGGTGGCCGACACCCCGGGAGTCGACACCGCGGGCATCGGTGTCCTGAATGGCTCGGCGGCCAGGATCCAGGACATGGTGGTGCGCGACACCGCGAGCCGCGGTATCCGGGTGCGCAACGCCGCGGCCGAGATCATCGACACCACGGTGACCAACGTCGGCGATGTCGGCATCCTCGTTCGGGCCAGCGTCGTCACTCTCGAAGGCGATGTGGCCTGCAACGACAACGGCCTGGCCGGATTCTCGATCACCCTCGGCTCGAGCGTGTTCAGCAAGTCCGGCAACCTCTCGGCCAGCGGCAACGAGACCGGAATGCTGGTGCAGACCTCCTCCTCCTTCGCCAATCCGGAAGGCACGCTCGCCTTCAACGGCAATCTCGTCGCCGGCATCCGCGTGTTGTCTCTGGGCGTCTTCATCTACGGCGCCTCGCTCGAGGCCGACAACAATGATTTCTTCGGCATGTTCGTCGACGAGAACTCGAGCTTTTCCCCCTTCTCCGAGTTCCAGCCGCCGACCTCGTTCTCGAACAACGGGTTCGCCGGCATCTTCGCCGAGCGCGGCTCGACCGTCGAGCTGGCCGGCGACGGCGAGGGCAGCACGACCCTCACCGGCAATCCCTTCGGCATCTTTCTCGACGAGAGCTCGTTTCGAATCGGCGGCGCAACGATCGTCGGCAATTTTCTCAGCGACGTCCAGGTGACCTTCGGCTCCAGAGCCTCGTTCGAAGGATTGCCCAGCACGGTCGGCTCGGTGGGCTGCGACGACACCATCCTGATCCGCGGCGCCGAGTGCACCCAATGAGCCCGATCGCCCCCCGGCCCCCCACCGCCCTCACCGAGCTGCAGCGGCAGACCCTGGCGGCGGTAGTGGCGCGCATCCTGCCCTCCGGCTCCACCCTCGGAGCCGGCGAGGCCGGAGCCGTCGAGGCGGGCGTTGCGGAGGCCTGCGAGAAAGCGCTCTCGGATCGCTTTCTGCAGCCTTCCCGACCCTACTTCGAGCACGGGCTCGACCATCTGCAGGCCGCGGCCCGGGCGCGCTACGACCTCGACTTCGGAGCCTGCTCGCCCCGGCGCCAGGACGCCCTGCTGCGGGCGCTGGAAACCGATACCGACTGGCGCCTGCGCCTCTTCCTGCCGATGTCGATCCGTCTCGCCCTGGAGGGATTCCTCGGGGATCCGGTCCACGGCGGCAATCGCGGCGGCGTCGGCTGGCGCTTTCTCGGTCTCGACGCCGGGGCCGTGCGCTCCGGCTTCTGCCAGCGCGAGCTCCGCGGGTAAGAGGCGAATGGGCAACGAGGCGATACGCGACGTCGTGATCATCGGCAGCGGTGCCGGGGGTGGGCCGCTGGCCCTTCGCCTGAGCGAGGCCGGCTGCGACGTGCTGGTTCTCGAGCGAGGGCCCCACTACACCCCGGAAGACTTCTCCTACGACGAGGTCGCCACCGTGCGGCGGGATTTCTGGAAATCCTCGATCGACGACGACCCGCACTGGCTGCAGCGCGCCGGATCGCCGTGGATCAAACCCACCGACCTGGGCTGGCTCGGCAGCTGCGTCGGCGGCGGCACCGCGCGGTACGGCGGTCATCTCTACCGCTTCCATCCGGACGACTTCCGCATGCGGAGCCGTTTCGGTCCCTACGCCTCGCTCGCCGACTGGCCCTACGGCTACGACGAGCTCGAGCCCTACTACAGCCAGGCCGAGCAGCTGCTCGGCGTGGCGGGAGACGCCGGCTCGAATCCGTTCGAAGGTCCACGCTCGGCGCCCTATCCCCTGCCGCCGCTCGACAGCCACCCCCTGACCGAAGAGCTGACCCGAGCCGGCGAACGCCTCGGCCGGCACCCGTTCCCGACGCCCCGCGCGATCAACTCGCGCCCGTACCAGGGTCGTTCGGCCTGCCGCTACTGCGGCATGTGTGCCGGCTACGGCTGCCGGGCCGGCGCCCGCACCGGTGCTGCGGAGCTCCTCGCCCGCGCCGAGAGCCACGGGAGCTGCGAGATCCGCCCGGGTGCGATGGTGCACGAGGTCACGGTCGCTGCCGACGGCCGAGCCACCGGCTGCCTCTACCTCGACGAGTCGGGGGCCGAGCACCGGGTTCGGGCGCGCGTGGTCTGCGTCTGCTGCTCGGCCGTGGAGTCGGCCCGGCTGCTGCTGATGTCGCGGTCGCCGGCCTTCCCCGATGGCCTGGCGAATCGCCACGGTCAGGTGGGCGAGAACCTGCAGTTCCACGGCTTTTCCAACGGCCAGGGTTGGTTCTACTACGACCGCCATGCGACCCAACCCCTGCGCGATCCGTTTCCGTTCCTCGGGGCCTCGGTGATGGACCACTACTTCCTTCCCCCGGGGATCTCCGACCTGCCGAAGGGCGGCTTGATCCGCTTCGGGCTGCCCAGCAGCAGCCCGATCGCCCGCGCCACTCGGGCCGCCGAAGACGGCGACCGCCTGTGCTGGGGGCAGGCGCTCAAAGATCGTGTGCACGCCGCGTTCCACGACTACCGGATGCTCGACTTCGAGGTCTTCCACGACTTCGTTCCCAATCCCGGGACCCGGGTCGAGCTCGACCACCAGCGGCTCGACGGCCGCGGGCTGCCGACCGCCCGCATCCATCTCGATGTCGACGAGCACCAGCGGACCGCCGGCCGCTGGCTGGTCGACCGCGGGCTCGAGGTCTTCGAGGAAATGGGCGCCGACGTGACCCGGGTGGAAGAGGTCGGGGTGACGGCGGGCATCCTGGTGCACGGCACCTGCCGGGCCGGCGACGATCCAGCCACCTCGGTGCTGGACGCCTACTGCCGGACGCACGAGGTGCCCAATCTCTTCGTCGTCGACGGCAGCTTCATGCCGACCTCGGCCGGCGCTCCGCCGACCTTGACCATCGTCGCCAACAGCCTGCGCACCGCCGACCACCTCCTCGAACGGTCGCGACGGGGAGAGCTCTCGTGAGCGCTCCTTTGCGAAGCATCTCGCCGGGCCTTCCCCCCGAGGAGTGCTCCACCCTCGGCAACGGCTTGCGGGTCGTGCTCCAGGCCGACGACCGGCTGCCGCTGGTGGCGATGCAGATGTCGTACGCCGCCGGCTCGCGGCACGAGCCGGCCGGGCGCTGGGGCCTCGCCCACCTGGCCGAGCACCTGCTCTACACCTCGAACGGCCGGGGCCCGGGTTTCGCCGAGCGTTTCCACCGCCTCGCCGCTCGCCCGTCGGCGGCCACATCGTTCGATCGCACCCGGTATTGCGCCCTGCTTCCATCCCATCGGCTGGCGGAAGGCCTGGCGATCGAGGCCGAACGTGCGAGGGCAGCGGCGGGCGGAAGCGACTGGGCCGAAGCGATCGCGACCCAGCGCCGGGTGTTGTGCACCGAACGCCGCCAGCGGCTCTCCAGCCGGCCCCGCGGCCGGGCCTTCGAACACCTCCACCGCCTGCTCTTCCCGCCGCGGCATCCCTACCGGCGCCCGCCCGCCGGCTTGACCTGCGGCATCCGCGCCAGCACGCACGAAGACGTCACGGCGTTCCTGCGTCGACACTACCGCGCGAGCCAGGGAGTGCTGGTCCTTCTCGGGAACCTCCCTGCCGAAACCGCTCGCTGGGTGGAAAAGACCTTCGGAAGCTTGCCGCCGGGCTCCGCTCTGCCCTCGCCCGACAGCCTCGACGGTCGTGGTGGTGGCGAGCCATCCCGACGCCGACCTTCGGGGAACCGGCAACGCCGAACGGTGATCGGTAGCGGCGACGGCGTCGCCCGGGCCTACCTGGCCTACCGACTCGACGGTTTCGGCAGCTCCGCCTGGTATGGCGCCTCGCTCCTCGCCTCGTGCCTGGCGGTGGGGCGCACCAGCCCGCTGCGGCGGGCCCTCGTCGAGCAGGCCGGGCTGGCCCGCCAGGTCGGCGCGGCGCTGGTGCCGATGCGCGATGCCAGCACCCTGGTGTTCTCGGCCGAGGCCGCACCCGGCACGGATCCGGAGCGCCTGACTGACGCCCTCGTCGACACCCGTCTCGTTGCTGCCACGTTTCCCGAGGAGGTTG
>CAZMEL010000223.1:0-13438 GCA_964565225.1 uncultured Thermoanaerobaculia bacterium
ACCGTACGTGACCTCCCCCCTTCGACCGTAGCTCCAGAATCTCCGGACACTTCAGGCGATCCTTCCTTGGCTCTCCGTTCGAGCTCTCAGGTTCCCGCCCCCACACTCCGACTCCGCGAGCTACTGATCCTCCCCTAGGCTCTCCAACTCCTCCCCTGGGTTCTCCAAATCCTCTTCGGCGCTCTCGCCATCGATAGAGGAAGGATGCCAGGCGAACCTTACAAACCCTATTTCAGCAGGAGGATTCCGAATCGAGAGGCCATCAGGGCGTTGCAGCCGACGGAGCCTCCGAGGCGCCCGGCAAGGCCTGACGGCTGACGTCTTCCACCTCGATCTGCGGCGCCTCGGGCTCCGGAGCCTGGGAGCGGCGGGCCAGCCACATACCCAGGAAGAGGAAGACCACCACTACCAGGAGCATCAACACCCAGGTCAAGGGATTGTCTACTCCTCCCGAGCCGCTGCGCTTGCGATCGACCAGGGGCGAGATCTCATGGGTCGGATCCTCGAGCCGGGGAGCCGAAACGCCGCGCGGGCCGGGCGAGGCGGCCTCGTGGCTCCTGCCGGCGAGAGTGAGGTCGTCGAGCCCACCGAAACCGTGCTCGCCCGGCGAGGGCGATCTCACCCGGGGCGAAGCCATCGGCGCCTCGGCCGGCTCCGGAGCCGATGGCGGGGGCGGAGGAGGCGCCACCGCCACCACCGGAACGGTCTCCGCGGGCGCGGGCCCACCGACCGCCGCCGGAGCGACGACCTGCGAGGGAGCGGCCGGAGGACGTGGATTCGGATCGCCACCGAGAAAGGCCACGGCCGTCGAGCGCCGGAGCTTCCGCAGCTCGGGCCGGTCCCCGAAACGAACCGCTGCCCGCTGCAGCTTGACCATGGCATCGCCGGGCCGGCCTTCGGCCACCAAGCCCTCCACCGAGGCCACCAGCTTCTGCAGCTCGTGCTCCTCGTTGATCGCTCGCTCGTGGGTGCTGATCAGAGCCTCCACCGAACGAAACATCGTCTGCGCCACCTCGTGCTGCGGGGCCAGCTCCACGGCCTCCTGCAGCAGGCGATGCGCCTGCCGGAAGTCTTCGGCCCCCGAAAAGGTCCGCGCCCGAGCCACCAGGTCGTCGGCCACACGCTCCTGTACGGTGCGCTCGACCGCGGCCTTCGGGCTCGCTCGCAGAGGACCCGACGAGGCCTCCAGGCGCTGATGCAGCTCTTCCAGCCGCGGGTGGGGACCGTAGGCCTGCTCGGCCTGCTCGAGCAGGGCCCAGGCCTCGTCCCACGCTCCGCGGTCGATCAGGGCTTCCAGGTCGGCGAGCAGCTCCGTCACCCGGCCCGTCTCGACACTTCCGGGCACGGGAGGCGGGCTTCCCACCGGACGCCCCATGTCTGCCAGTCGGAGAGTCGGCTGCCGGTGGTGGCTGCCGTCCACCGTTTCGGAGGCGAGCACCGGCGGCGCAGGCTGCGAGGGTTCGGATGCACCTCGCGCGGGCTCCGTGCTCACCCCGCGAGCCTCTACGGCTCGTGCCTCCGTCTCCAACACCGCTGCCAGCCAGCTCGACACCGCCGGGTCGTCCGGCTCGGGAAGCCGGGCTCGGACCTCTTCCAACGCCGCGAGCATCTGCACCCCGTCTTCGTAGCGGGCCCAGGGCTCTTTCTCCAGACCGCGCAGGATCAGCCGCTGCAGGGGCATCGGGATCCGTGAGCCCGGATCGGTCTCGGTGAAGGGTCGCGGCGGCCGGAAGAGATGCCCGGCGACCACGGAGGTGGCGCTCTCGCCGGAGATCGGGAATTCGCCGGTCAGGAGCTCGTAGGCCAGCAGAGAGTAGCTGTAGATGTCGCCCACCCGGCCATCTGCGGTTGCCGCGTCGGCGCCGAATTGCTCCGGGCAGGCGTACCGGACCTTGCCGAGATAGAAGCTGCCCGAGCCGGTGCCTTCGGCCCGGCGAGCGAGCCCGAGGTCGATCCACTTGACCCGGGCCGCCCCCCCGTCGTCGAGACCGAGCAGCAGCTTTCTCGGCGCCACGTCGCAGTGGGAGATCTCGTGTTGGTGCAGGTGAGCGAGACCGCGGAGCCCCTGGGCCAGGAGCTCGAGGGCGAGGAGCAGCGGCGGCGGGCCGGCGAGGGCGAGGGCTTCTGCCAGGGTACGACCGACGGAACGCTCCATCACCAGGTAGGCGAAACCCCGGGTATCGAGATGGAAATCGTCGATCGCCGCCAGGTGGGGATGCCGCAATCCGCCGAGGCTGGCCGCAGCCTCTTCGAGCCGTTGCCGGGCCCCTTCATCCGGCGGCAAGGAGAGAACCTCCACCACCCGCTCCCAGCCGAGCTGGCGATGGCGAACTTGAAACAGCGCTCCGCCGCCGCCCTCCTCGAGAGGCCGGAGCACCTCGTAACTCTTTGCAATATGACTATCTTCGAGAAAACCCAGGGGGCTCGCCACGGCTCACCCTTTCATCGTTTACGAAAAAAGGTAAGCCAAGGGCAAGGGCCTGTCAAGCGCCGCGCGACCGACGCTTGCGCTCGATGGCGGGGAGATACTTCTTGCGCAGTCGGAAAGAGTCGGGTGTGACCTCCACCGCCTCGTCTTCCCGGATGAACTCCAGGGCCTGCTCCAGACTCATCCGCCGCGGTGGAATGAGGCGTTCGTATTCCTCGGCGGTGGAGGAGCGCATATTGGTGAGGCGCTTTTCCTTGGTGATGTTCACGTCGAGATCATTGGATCGGGCATGCTCGCCCACGATCATGCCTTCGTAGACCTCGGTCTGGGGGCCGACGAGCAGAGTGCCTCGCGGCTGTAGATGCTCGATGGCGTGGGAGGTAGCCTTGCCGGTGCGATCGGCCACCAGCGAGCCGGTGGTGCGGTGAGGAATCTCCCCCTGCCAGGGCTCGAAGCCGTCGAAGAGGTGGTGCATGATGCCGGTGCCGCGGGTGTCGGTGAGGAACTCGGTGCGGAAGCCGATCAGTCCGCGAGACGGAACCCGGAACTCGATCCGTACTCGGCCCGAGCCGTAGTTGACCATCTTCATCATCCGCCCCTTGCGGGTGCCGATCTTCTGGGTCACCACGCCGATATGCTCTTCCGGGCAGTCGACCACGAGCAGCTCCATGGGCTCGTGTTTCTTGCCGCCGATCTCCCGGGTGACGACGTCGGGTTTTCCCACGGTGAGCTCGTAGCTCTCGCGCCGCATCATCTCGATCAGGATCGCCAGCTGGAGCTCGCCACGGCCGGAGACCTTGAAAGTCTCGGGAGAGCCGGTGTCCTCGACCCGGATCGACACATTGCTCAGGGTTTCTTTCTCCAGCCGCTCCTTGAGCTTGCGCGAGGTCAGATGTTTGCCCGAGCGACCGGAGAACGGCGAGTCGTTGACCCCGAAAGACATGGTGATGGTGGGCTCGTCGATCTGGATCGGCGGCAGGGGCCGGGGATCGTCGCGCGAGGTCAGGGTGTCGCCGATGTTGATGTCGGTGAGGCCCGCCACGGCGACGATGTCACCCGGGCTCGCCTGCTCGATCGGCACCCGAGCCAGGCCATCGTAGCCGTAGAGCCCGGTGACCTTCACTGTCTCCTCGGTCCCGTCGATCCCGCAGCGGGCGATGGTGGAGCCGTTCACGATCTCGCCGTGGTGGATCCGGCCGATCACCAGGCGCCCCACGTACTCGTCGTAGTCGAGAGTGGTGACCTGCAGCTGGAGCGGATGCTCGGGATCGTGCTCGGGAGCCGGCAGGGTGGCGAGGATCTCGTCGAGCAGCGGAACCAGCAGACCGTCCTCCCCTTCGATCTCCCGTCGGCAGGTCCCGGCCTTCGCATTGGCGTAGAAGATCGGGAATTCGAGCAGCTCCTCGGGCGCCTCGAGCTCGATGAAGAGGTCGTAGATCTCGTTCACCACCTCCTGGGGCCGGGCGTCGCTGCGGTCGATCTTGTTCACCACCACGATGGGTTTCAGGCCCACCTCGAGGGACTTGCGCAGCACGAATCGGGTCTGCGGCATGGGCCCCTCGGAGGAATCCACCAGGAGCAGGACCCCGTCGACCATTTTCAGGATGCGCTCGACCTCGCCGCCGAAATCGGCGTGTCCCGGCGTATCGACGATATTGATGCGCTTGCCCTGGTAGCTGATGGCCGTATTCTTGGCCATGATCGTGATGCCTTTTTCGCGCTCCAGGTCGATGGAGTCCATGACCCGCTCGGCGACCTGCTGGTTGTCGCGAAAAATGCCGCTCTGCCAGAGCAGCGCATCGACGAGGGTGGTCTTACCGTGATCGACGTGGGCGATGATGGCGACGTTGCGTACGTCGTCTCTGGTGACGAGGGGCATCGTGAGTAAGCTCCGGGTCGGTAGGGGAAGGATCCAAAGGATCTCGGTCGGTAGAGCGTCGCGCGCTCTTCCGGCCGCGGCAGGGAGCGAGAAGCTACCACGTCGGCTCTCGCCGCTCAACCGGGATCGGAAGATCTCTGGTATCCTTTTCTTCGGTCCCTTCCAGCAACCGGAACGAAACGCTCCCGTGCCGATGAGCCGGGTGCCCGACCGTGGAGCCCCGGAAACCATGCCTTCGATCTTCTTTCCCCTTGCTCGCGCCGCCCGTGCCGGGCTGCTCTGTCTCGGGCTCGGCCTGACGGGCTGCGGCGGTGACGCCGTACCGACCGAGGAAGCCGAGCCTTCTTCGCCTTCCGAGAAGGCACGTTTCCTGGAAGAGATCGAGACCTGGCGCCACGAGAGGCACGAGAGCCTCCAGCGCCCCGACGGCTGGTTGAGCCTGGTGGGCTTGGTCTGGCTGGAGCCGGGCGAGAACGGCGTCGGCAGCGGCGAGGAACATCGGGTCCGGCTGCCGGATTCCAGCCCGGCCGAAGTCGGGATCCTGCGGCTGGACGACGGAACCGTGACCTTCGAAGCGGTTCCCGAGGCCGGAGCCACGATCGCCGGAGAGCCGGCCACCACAGCGGTGCTGCGTACCGATGCCGACGGCGAGGCCACGGAGGTGCACGTAGGGCCGGTTCATTTCTACATCATCGTACGCCAGGATCGCTTCGGGGTCCGGATCAAGGACCGCCAGGCCCCTCCCCTGCTGGCCTTCGAGGGTATGGAGAGCTTCCCGGTGGATCTCGACTGGCGCGTCTCGGCTCGATTCCTTCCCTATGATCCGCCGCGGACGATCCAGGTGCCGAACATCCTGGGAACCGTGGGCGAGCAGGCCTCACCCGGCGCCCTGGAGATGACGATCGACGGGGAGACACACCGGATCGACACCCTGCCCGGTGGCGACGACGGCTCGTTCTTCCTCGTCTTCGGCGACACCACCAACGGCCACGAGACCTACGGCGGCGGGCGTTTCCTCTACACCGACCCGCCGGCCGACGACGGCACGGTGGCAGTGGACTTCAACCGCGCCTACAACCCGCCCTGCGTCTTCACCCCCTACGCCACCTGCCCCTTGCCGCCGCCGCAGAACAAGCTGGCTCTGGCGATTCGGGCGGGGGAGAAGAGCTACTCGCTGGCGGGGCATTGAGAGCGGCTGACACCAGAACAGCAGGAACGCGCCGCTGAGTTTACACACGGCCTCGTTTCACCGCTACCAACGGGTGTGCCTGGCCGCAGGCTTCTCCACTTCGTAGGAGCTTTCGACAAAGACTCGATCCAGGAGATGGAAGAAGCCATCGAAGCTGGTTGCAACAGCGTCGACCTGGATGGGTGGTAGATATCTTCTGGATACCAATATTGTTAGAACCGCTCCAAAGAAATAGAACCGCTCCGCCCACGGAGTGATGCCGGTCAGGGGACGAAACGGTAGCCGACGCCGCGCACGTTGTGGATGTGGCGGGGCTGCCAGGCGTTTTCCTCGAAGGACTTGCGCAGGGCCACGATCACGTTGTCGACCACCCGGGTGTTGGGGTGGTTGGGTAGCTCCCAGACCTGATCGAGCAATTCGCGGCGGGTGACCACCTCGTTGGGTCTCTCGGCGAAGACCTGCATCACCGCAAGCTCCTTGCGCGACAGCTCCACCACCCCTTCGCGGGTCTTGGCGTGCCAGGTCTTGAAATCCACCCAGTAGGGCCCGAAGTGAAAGCGGTCGTCGTCGGCTTCCGAACCCTTCTTCTCTTCGGCGGCTTCCTCTACATCCTTGCGGGCCCACTGCGCACGGCGCAACAGACCCTCGACCCGGGCGAGGAGCTCGGCCAGATCGAAGGGCTTCACCATATAGTCGTCGGCCCCGGTCTTGAGGCCATAGACCACGTCGTCGGGCTGGTCGCGAGCGGTGAGCATCAGGATGGAAGTGAAGTTGCCTTCGGAGCGCAGACGCTGGCAGACCTGGAAACCGTCCATCTTCGGCAGGCGGACGTCGAGCACCAGCAGGTCGAATTCGCCGTCGCGAGCGGTTTCGAAACCACTCTCGCCGTCGGTGGCCAGCTCGACCTGATACCCCTTGCGCTTGAGATTGAAGACCAATCCCTGCGCGATGGCCTCCTCGTCCTCGACCACGAGAATGCGCTGGGTGCGCGGCTCCGGTGTCATGCCCGCGACCTCGGCCCGTCGTTCAAATCGTCGCGGCCTTCGGTCTCCACGTGGGGCAGGCGAATCTCGAAGCGGGTCCCCGGGTGGCCATCGCCCGAGATCGCGCGGATCTTGCCCTGCAGCTCCTCCACGAGGGCACGTACGATCGCCAGGCCCAGGCCGGTGCCGTGGCGGCGAAACTCGATGTCGCGGCCGAGTCGGTAGAAACGGTCGAAGATCCGCGAGAGCTCCCGCTTGGGGATGCCCACTCCCGAATCGGCGACCACGATCTCGGTCTCGCCCTGGGTGTCGCGGACCTCGCAGACGATCTCACCCCCCGAGTCGGTGAACCGCACCGCGTTGCCGATCAGGTTGTCCATGATTCTCTGTAGGGCCTCGTTGGTCGCCATCACCGCCGATCGCGACTTGACCTCGAAGACCAGGTCGATCTGCCGCAGATCGAAGCGGCTGACCACCGACTCCTGGTAGCGGCGGAAGAACTCCCGCAGATCCACCGGCTCGAGCTCCCCGGCGCCGCCGCCCGCCGCCAGGCGGCTGCTCTCCAGCAGGTTGTCCACCAGGCTGCCGACCCGATCGGCCTCGCGGGAGATGTAGCGGGTGAACCTCCGCCGCTCTTCGGGCTCCACGTCGTCCTGCTCCAGGGTCTGGGCGTGCAGCTTGATCGCCGCCACCGGCGACTTCAGCTCGTGGGTGATGTGGGAGAGGAACTCCTCCTGCTTGCGCGAGTAGCGCCGTTCCGAAAGGGTGATGGCCAGAAGGTAGGTCAGGGCCACGATCACCAGGAAGAAGAGCCCCGCCCCCGTGGACTGGATGAACCAGTGGAACTGATTCCACTCCACCCCCAGCCGCGAGATCTGCCGGTTGATCTCGGCGTTGAACTGCTGCACCACCACCACCCAGAACACCAGCAGGGCCGTGGTCATCGCCATGGCCGCGAGGTAGATCAGATAGATGACGAGGAGCGAGGTGTTGGTTCGGCGACGCAGGATCACGGGGACTCTCGTTTTCGGGACATTCGCGGAGGCCTCGGGCTCGTTCCGCCTGGTGGATCCGCCGAACGAGCTGTCGGTAGATGCTTGCAGTCTACCATCGCCCATCCGTCGTCTCCGGAGCGCGGCCCTGACACTCCCATGACACTTTGGGGAGATTCCTGACAGCTTGCACGTCACCCGCCGGAACATAATGACAAGTAGCCGGCCCCCGGGGGCGAGACGTCCTCGGGATCCGATCTGGCTCGCTACAATCAGGAGAAATCGTTCACGGGTTCCCGTGAGCCCCCACCTGACATTCCGGATCGTTGGCCGCCTTCGAAAAGGCTCGTAGCCCCGACGACCGGAGCGGCGAGCAAAGGAGCGTTCCCTTGGCCATCAAAACACTCATCATCGACGACGAGCCCCTGGCACGTGAAAAGCTGCACGGCTTCCTCGAAGGTGCCGAAGACATCGAGATCATCGCCGAATGCCGCGACGGTCGCGAGGCTCTCGAAACCATCGAGAAGCAGTCGCCCGACCTCGTCTTCCTCGACGTGCAGATGCCCGAGATGGACGGTTTCGAGGTGCTGGCCAACCTGGAGGCCGAGTACCTGCCGACGGTGGTCTTCGTCACCGCCTTCGACCAGTACGCGATCAAGGCGTTCGACGTGCACGCCGTCGACTACCTGCTCAAGCCCTACGACCGCCAGCGTTTCACCCAGGCCCTGGAACGGGCCCGAGCCGAGGTCGAGCGACGCCAGGCCGGCGACATGAAGAGCCAGCTCCTGGCGTTGCTGCAGGATGTCGAGCAGCGCGGGCCGACGTATCCCGAGCGGCTGGTGGTGAAGTCGTCGGGCCGGGTGATCCTGATCAAGGTCGACGATCTCGACTGGGTCGACGCCGCCGGCAACTACGTGCGCCTGCACGCCGGCAACGAGTCACACCTCCTGCGCGAAACCATGGGCCGCCTCGAGAGCCGCCTCGATCCCGATCGCTTCCTGCGGATCCACCGCTCCACCATCGTCAATATCGAACGCATCAAGGAGCTGCAGCAGCAGTTCCACGGCGACTACCTCGTGGTGCTGAAGAACGGCCAAAGGCTGACCCTGAGCCGCAGCTACCGCGACAAGATCCAGGGATTGTTGAGTCAGTCGATCTGACACCTGCCACGATGAGCAAGAACGCAGCCCTTCTCGACCCTCCGAGCGCCCCCGCGGACGCGGAGCGCGACCGCAAGCTCGAGCACATCCGGCTCTCGCTGGACGATCGCATGCAGCTCGGCGGGCGGTTCTTCGACCGCCTGGCCTTCGTGCACGAGGCCCTGCCGGAGATCTCGCTCGACGAGATCGACCTGAGCTGCTCGTTCCTCGGCAAACCGCTCGCCGCGCCGCTGCTGGTCTCGTGCATGACCGGCGGCACCGGCAGCGCCACGTCCATCAACCGTCACCTGGCCGAGGGCGCCGAACGCGCCCGCATCGCCCTCGGCGTCGGCTCCCAGCGCAAGGCCCTCGAAGACCGCGACACCACGTCGACCTTCGAGGTCCGCGAGGCGGCGCCGACCGTTCCGCTCCTGGGCAACCTCGGTGCGGTGCAGCTGGGCTACGGCTACGGGATCGACGAATGCCGGCAGGCGGTGGAGATGATCGACGCCGATGGCCTCGCCCTGCATCTCAATCCCTTGCAGGAAGCCATCCAGCCCGAGGGCCAGTGCGACTTCCGAGACCTCTTGCCGAAGATCGGCGCCGTGGCCCGCGAGCTCGAGGTGCCGGTGGTGGTCAAGGAGATCGGCTGCGGCATCTCCGGCGAGACCGGCCGGCGCCTCTTCGACGCCGGGGTGCGGATCATCGATTCCGCCGGCCTCGGCGGCACCAGCTGGGCCCGGATCGAGGCCGCCCGGGCCGACGATCTCGACCTCGGTGAGCTCTTCGCCGATTGGGGCGTTTCGACCCCCGACTCCATCCGCCAGCTCGCCGCCATCGAAGGGTTGAGTGTGATCGGTAGCGGCGGCATTCGCAGCGGGGTCGATGTCGCCAAGGCCATTGCCCTCGGCGCCGACCTGGTGGGGCTGGCCCAGCCGTTCCTGTCCCCCGCCATGGAATCGGCCGACAAGGTCTACGACAAGATTCAACGTGTCCTACAAGAGCTGCGCATCGCCATGTTCTGTGTCGGTGCGCGAAACCTTCGAGAACTCAGAAACACACCTCTCGTTGACAGATATTGAGAATCCCACTTCCCGGGAGCCAGAGATGCACGATCGTACTTCCGCCCTGCAAGTCGCCGAATCTTCGCCGAGAGATGAGCGCCAAGAGCTGATCGACGGCCTCGCCGACGGCCGCCTACGGTTCCACCAGCTGCCGGCGCACTACTCGGCCCGCGAAAAGGCCGATCTCCGACGCGCCGCCCTCGAGCAGCACACCGGGGTCGCCCTCGAGAACATGGGCCACTACTCCCTCGACGACGAGAAGGCCTCGCGACAGAACTGCGAGAACATGATCGGCGTCGCCCAGATGCCGATCGGCGTGATCGGCCCCCTGAAGGTCCGCGGAGAGTACATCGACGAAGAGCTCTTCGTGCCCATGGCCACCACCGAGGGGGCGCTCATCGCCAGCACCAACCGCGGCTGCCGCGCCCTGCGCGAGGCCGGGGGTGCCGTGGTGCGGGTCGACAACGTGGGCATGACCCGGGCCCCGGTGTTCCGCACCTCCGGCATCGTGCAGACCCGCGAGCTGGTGCGCTGGCTCGAGGCCAACGAGGACGAGCTGCGCCGCCGGGCCGAGGCCGAGTCGCGTTTCCTTCGTCTGATCGATATCCGTCCCCAGGCCATGGGCACCACGGTGTTCCTCCGCTTCCGTTTCGATTCCGGCGATGCCATGGGCATGAACATGGCGACCATCGCCTGCGACCGGGTCATCCAGGACTTCATCGAGCCCGAAACCGGAGTCGAGTGTGTTTCTTTGTCGGGGAACTTCTGCACCGACAAGAAACCGTCCCAGATCAACTTCCAGGAAGGCCGGGGCAAACGAATCTTCGCCGAGGTGGCCCTCGACAAGCAGATTCTCGAGAAGACCCTCAAGACCAGCGCCCGCGCCCTGGTCGAGGTGCAGTACCGCAAGAACCTGCTCGGCTCCATCGCCGCCGGCTCCATGGGTTTCAACGCCCACTACGCCAACATCCTGGCGGCGTTCTTCATCGCCACCGGCCAGGATCCGGCCCAGGTCGGCGAGAGCGCGGTGGGGGTGACCACCATCGAGCAGCGCGGACCGGAAGGCGTGGTGGCTTCGGTCTACCTGCCCGACGTACCCCTCGCCGCGATCGGCGGCGGCACCGGCCTCGGGACCCAGAAAGAAGCCCTGGCGCTGCTCGGTGTCGAGCCCGACGCAGACCGCCCGGGAGCCGCCGTCATGCGGCTGGCCGAGATCCTCGGCGCCGCGGTGCTGGCCGGCGAGCTCTCGCTGCTCTCCGCTCTGACCTCTCGCGACCTGGCCCGCGCCCACGAGAAGCTGGGCCGCAGCAAGGCCGAGAGCTGAGGGGGCGCTCCCTCACCCGTCCCGACTCTCCGTGCAAGTCCGAGCTTCAGCGCCCGGCAAATCCATCTTGATGGGCGAGCACGCGGCGGTGTACGGCCGGCCCGCCCTGGTGGCCGCCGTCGACCGCCGCCTGATCGTCGATCTTCGTCCCGCCGACCGGGGGGTCTTCCTCGACCTCCCGGACGTCGGTGTGCGCGAGCAAACCAGCTGGGATCCGATTCGGTCCTACACCGATCGATCACGGAGCGACTGGCACTTGTTCGAGGCCGACCCTTCGGCCCCCGCCTTCCGCCGCCTGCGGGGAGAAGACCCCGCCCACGTGGTGAAGATCGCCCTCGGCGAAACCGCCCGCCTTCTCGGCGAGAAGGATCCGCCGCCCCTGCACCTGTCTCTCCATTCCCAACTGCCCATCGGCGGCGGTTTCGGTAGCTCCGCCGCGACCGGTGCGGCCGTGGCGGCCGGTTACCTGGCCTTCCGGGAGCGCGAGCTGCCGCGGCCCGATCTGCACGCCCTGACTCTCGAGATCGAACGTCGCCAACACGGCTCGCCATCGGGTATCGACAATGCGGCAGTGCTCTTCGGCGGCCTGATCTGGGCCGACCGTGACGCCCAGAACCAGCTCCGGACCGAATCCATCGCCGCCAGCAGCCCCTTGTTGCCCGAGATCCGCGCGATCGACACCGGAGAGCCCGGCCAGCCGACCGGCGAGGTGGTCGCCGCCGTCCGCGCCCTCTACGACGCCGACCCCGACGCCTTGAGCCCCCGTATCGACCACATGGAGAGCCTCACCCGAGCCCTGCGCGAGCTGCTGCTCCAGGGCTCCGACGACGGCCGGGCCCTGGCGCACCTCTTCCGCGAGTTCCAGCGAGAGCTGGAAGCCCTCGGCACCGTACCGACCTCCATTCGCGAGCTGGTGCGCAAGATCGAGACCGCCGGAGGCGCCGCCAAGATCTCCGGCGCCGGCGCTCTCCGAGGCCCGAGCGCGGGCTCCCTCCTGATCTACCACCCCGAGCCAGCGACCCTCGACACCTGGCCCTTCCTCGAGCCCTTCCGCCGATTCGATCTGCGCCTCGGGGCGCCGGGGCTGCGGGTCGAGACGGCCTGAGCCTCACCTAGTTTCCGCTTGGGAAGTCCCTTCCGCTTTTCTTCGGTTCTTTCTGGCACTGCCGGCGTTGCGCCTCCTCGAAAGAACCCCGCTATTCCTGCGTCGGCGCGCCTTGGCAGCACCAGAAATCCCTCGAAGCAAGCTGGATGGGACTTCTCAAACGGGCACTAAAAATCAATGCACCAGGGTGAGCTCTGGCTTGCTCTCGGAATCGATGGTGTCTTCGAAGGAAAGCGCGATCGCCACCTGGGAGACTTCCGCCGCTTCTTTCGACCTCCATTCGGTGAGCATGGCGAACAAAAACTGTGGAAACTCTTCGGGCATGGGCTCCTGGAGCTGTAGCTTGGCCCAACTCTGGGTGTAGAAGTGGCGTAGCTGAACGGCGGGAGTCCTCATTCGTTCACAAAAGGCCTCTTGCTCGGCCAGCTGTTCGATCACTTCTCGATACTCTCCCGTCGCCATTTTGGCGAGCACCTCGAGGTGGTCGATCTCCAGCCGAAGCCGAGGGTTGCAGGCGGTGCCCGGCATAGCCTTGGGCCTTTGCAACAGGGCCTTGGCCATGGGAGCCATCCCTTGCAGGAGCAGGGCGCGAACCAGACCGAGCCGCCCCTCGGTCCTACGCTCTGGGATTCGGCTCGAGTCGAGCACCGCGATCTGGCAAAAGAAAAGGGCCTGGGCCTGATCCGGGTTGCCGTCTTCCAGGGCCCATCGACTCTCCAGGTCCAGCAGGGTGGCGAGGCTCTCGGCTCCCACCACCGCGGGGCCGGTCCCGTCGAACGCGAGCGCGTTCAGCGAGTAGCCCGGATCCCGGATCTTCTCGACGAGATCCGCGGCGGTGCCGCGGGCGAGGGTCTGCCAGGCCCGGTGGTACTTCTCCATTGCCTTCTCGGCACCGCCGAGATTCCGGCGCTCGCGGGCGAGATAGGCGTCGACGAGTGCCTCGAGATCTGCCAGGTACAGGCTCCATTGCCGGGCCTCGCTGGCTCGGGGAGAGAGTGGGAGCTCCGGTTCGGTGGCAATCGTCTCGGCCAGCAGCTCCAGGTCTCGGCGGGCTCGTTCGAGCATGGCGGCAATATCGTGCTGAAGGTTCGGTGCTTCCAGGTCGGCGGCCTCTTCGATCAGCAAGCGCAGGAAGGCGAGGGGGGCCTCGCCGTTCTCGGCGAGGTAGAGATGCCGGGGCCAGAGCCGCTCGGCTTCGGGTACGTTTCGTGGTCCCGGGAGCCGGCGCCGCAGAGCCCGTAACAGAGGATCGTGCGTAGCGAAGCACGGCGCCGGGCGGCTGTCGGCTCCGCCGGTGCCTTCGGGTCGCAGCCGGGCACTGCAGATCTCGCAGTC
>CAZMEL010000224.1:0-13373 GCA_964565225.1 uncultured Thermoanaerobaculia bacterium
TCACCAGGGCGATGGCGAGGGCCAGGCCGGTAGGGCCCCGACGTTCGTTGCGGCGGCTGGCCTCGAAGCCGGCGAGAACCGCCGGTGCGAGGGCCAGGGCGGTGAGCTCGGCGTTGGCGTTGCGCAGGTAGGCGTTGGCCAGCAGGTACGGAGAGAGCAGGTAGATACAGCAGGCGACGTCGGCGGCCGTCCGGCGGCGTTCGGGCTCGCTCTCGGCGAGGATGGAGCTGGCGGCCCGGTGCATACACCAGGCGCCGATGCCGAGCACCAGCAGCAACATACCCTCGGTGCCCGTGAGCACCGAGCCGGTGAGCAGGGCGAGGCTGCCGGCGCCGAACAGGAAGAGGGGAGCGTAGAAGAGGAAGATCGGGGAGCCGTAGCCGCCGTAGAGATCTCCCGCCCACGCGGGGGGAACGGTGCCCGCGGTGAGGGCGTCCCGGTACTGGGAGATCCGCACGAGCTCCAGGAGCCAGTCATGGCCCTCGGTGAAGCCGGAGACCAGGAGGGGGGCGGCGGCAGTAGCCCAGGCGAGAAACGGAAGCAGGGGAGGCTGCCAGCGCCGCCGCTCGGCCGCTGGCTCAGGGGTCGACAAGGGGAGGAGTCTCTCGAGACTCGTTCGCCAGATCTCCCCAGTGGGCGCGGACGAAATAGTCGAATCCGAGGCAGATTCCCATTCGCTGCGGCATGGTGATGACCAGGGGGACCGCCGCGATGGCCATCACCCCCAGGCCGATGGACCAGCTGGCGGAGCGGAAGACGATGAAGACCAGGATGATGGTCAGGCCGACGAAGAGGCGGTCGCCGATCAACCACAGGGCCCAGGTGTCGCCCGGATTCTGCTCGAAGCGCAGATGGCAGCGCGAGCATTCCCTGGCCTGGCGGAACCAGCCCTCGAAGAGCGGACCCTGGCCGCAGCGGGGGCATTGCCGCCGCAAGCCCCGCAGCAGGGTCGTGCTGAGAGAGGGAGGCTCTTGGGGCACGGCTACTTCTTTTTCGACTCGGGGGGAAACTTGCGCAACATCTTCCGAACCGACTTGTCGATCTGTTTCTTGGGTCGGTCGGGGTTCTTGACCTTGGCCGTGGTCCAGGCGCTCCACACCGGTTTCCGGGTCTCGGGGTCGCTGAAAGTGATCACCAGGGTACCCTTCTGGTACGAGCTGATGCTGCCGTCGACCACCCAGGCGACCCCTTCGGCGAGCTTGCGGCGTTGCCCTTCGAACTCCGTGACCGGCTCCAGGGCCCCGTCGAAGCTCACCAGGAAGTCGGGGTCTTCGTCGATCGCCTGGCGGAAGCCGTTTTCTCCCAGCTCGCGCTCGATCGCGTTGCGGATCAAGGTATCTCCCTCGGCGCCGAGAGAGAGGGGAGATCCTTCGGGCGTCTTGGGCTTGGCCGCGACCCATTCGTAGGTCTCGTACGTGGAGAAATCGGCGTCACGGTCGAACGTCGTGCCTCGGTCGGCCGCGTGCAGTAGAGTCGGCACGAGAACGGCGAGGGCGAGCACGAGGCTCGGGGTTCGAAAGATTCTGGTCTCGAGCGACATGGGGCTCCTCGTCGAGGGTCGATTCAAGATCACCGGGAAGCACTGGAAAGAGTATTCCAGATTTTTCCTCTTTCCGCCGCCGGAAGGGGAACAATCTCTGCGCAGCCTCCGTCTGGAAAGGTGAGATGTCCGAGAGTCCTTCCAAGAAGGGCGCGCCGCGCGCCGATCTGTTCCTGGCGCGCCGGGCCGCCCGGGCCGATACTGCGGCCTGGAACGAGATCATCGAGCGGTACGGCTCGAGAATCTACAATCTCGCCCTGCGCTTCGCCTCCACTCCCACCGAGGCGGAAGACCTCACCCAGGAGATCTTCCTCAAACTCTTCCGCAACCTGGACCGCTACCGCGGAGACGTCCCCCTGGTCGCCTGGGCGCTGCGTCTGTCGCGCAACCTCTGCATCGACCACTACCGCTCGCAGCGGGCACGTCGAGAGAAGGAATTCGTGTCGGAAGAGGTGCTCGAGCACGTTCCCGGATCCGAGGATCCCGGCGCCCGCAGCCAGGCCCTGGAAGATCGCCGGTTGATCTACGCCGCCCTGGCGGAGATGCCCACGGGGCAGGCCGAGGTGGTGGTGCTCTGCGACCTCCAGGGTTTCACCTACGAAGAAATCGCCGCCTTCTATGAAGTCCCGGTGGGCACCATCAAGTCGCGGCTCAACCGCGCGCGGCGCAATCTCTTGAAACAGCTCGAGCGCCGGCTCGGATTCGGTGCGGGGCAACCGCCTCTCTCCCGGACCTTCGGGGAGGCCGCGCCGTGTTGACGGACGGCTGCACCGGGTTTCGCAACCGATACCGCTCGGGTGCCGCGACGACCGGAGACGAGCACCTCCGCTCCTGTGTTTCGTGCACGGCCTGGGTCGAGACCCTGCAAGAGGAGCTCCGCCCGCCACTTCCCGTCGCCCTGCCGGCTTCCCTGCAGCAGCGTCTGTGCATCATCGCCCAGCGACCACCCGGCTGCGACGAGCTCGATCGGGCGTTCGTCGAGCACGGTGATCTCGCGGGAGAAGGCTCCGACGAAGAGAGTGGGGAGAGAGCCCGGGAGCATCTGCGCGATTGCGGCCGGTGCCACTCCCTCTACGGAGCTCTCGTCGCTGCGCGGGCGGATGGCCGACGTCCATTGCCCGCGGCCCTGCGTTCTCGCCTCCGGCGACGCCTGGCTCCGGAGTCGAGAGTGCCGGCCTGGATTCGCGACACGCGCTACGGGGCCGCGGCCTGTTACGGCCTGACGTTCTTCCTGCTCTTCCTGGCGGGGGACTCCCCGGCTCACTTCCGGGAGACCCTCGACGTGGTCAGCTCTCGGGCTGCGTTCCTGCTCCGCGAAGGGGAGGTCCAGGGGCGAACGACCTGGGACGAGGTTCGCGAGTGGACCGACAAGGGCCTCGAGGCCGGGCGGTCCCAGGTCGCTCCCTGGCGCGAGCAGATGCAGTCTTCATGGCAGAAAACGACACAGACGATCGGCGCGCTCGATGCCGATCGCTTCCGATCTCGGCTCTGGCCGAAGCGAGGAGATAGCGATGAGCGAGGAAACGACGATGAATGAGATTCCCCCGACCCCGGAGAGCCCGACGCCACGGTACGAGGTGCCGGTGCGGCGGCCGCTACCGGAACGCAGCCCGGTGTTGGCGGCCATGTTGAGCGTGGTGCCAGGCCTGGGCAATGTCTACAACGGCCTCTACCTGCGAGGCGGCACGCTGTTCCTCACCACTGTCGGAATCTTCTTTCTCGCCACCCAGGAGAACGACGACGGCCTCGCGCTCTTGATCCCGGCTCTGCTCTTCTCCTGGCTCTTCAACCTGTTCGACGCCTATCGCCAGGCCACCTTGATCAACCACGGGGTCTCGGAGGATCCGGCGCTCGCCCAGCGGCGCGTGGTGCCGTCGCAGGCTCCGGGTGGGCTGGTGCTCGGCCTCGCGGTTTTTCTGGTGGGTTTCTACGGGCTGCTCTCGCAGTTCTTCGACCTCGACCTCTCCATCCTCGTGGACTACTGGTACTTCGGGTTCATGGCCTTTGGCGGCTGGCTCGTGTTCCGGGCCCTGGGAGATCGGAAGATGGGCTCGGAGCCCGAGCTGTCGGTGTCGAGCGACCTCGCCGAGGAGGTCGAGCCGTAGGAGCCCGGAAGGGGAAGCTCAGCTGGTGAGCGAAGGGATCTCGCCGGCACCCCGGGCAGCTCCGGGGAAGAGCTCCCGCTGCAGCTTTTCCAGGTGAGGCCGGAGATCCGACTGGGTGTGCCGCCCCGGTTGGAGAAGAATCTGGTCGAGGTCGTCGTCTCGGCCCAGAAGGGTCTCGATCTCCTGGAGAATCACGGGACGCAGGGGAGCGTTCGCCGCCTGGTGCCGGGTCGAGGCCAGCAGTCGAAACACCACGGCTCGGTCGTGCTCCCGGAGCTCCTCGCGTTCGTTGATCTTGCCCAGCAGGCGGGCGAAGGACACGAGATCCTGCAAGATCCGGCGCCCGTCTTCGTCCTTGCTCTCCACTGCCGACGTCGACCAGTCGACGATCCGCCGATTCAGCTTGCGAATGGTGAGCCGGTCGTCGATGCGGAGGAAGGGGTAGATCTTCAGATCCCGGAGGATCGAGATCCGGCGGGCGGCGGACTGTAGCTGTTTGGCCAGCGCTTCGCCGGAGGCTTCGAGATCGCCGCGCAGGATCGCGCGGCGGAACTGGCCGTAGAGGCGGCGGATCTCGAGCGAATCTTCGAGATCCGTCCACTGGCGATCGGGTGCCGATTCCCCCTCGAACTCGCTGATGGCGCTCTCGAGGCTGATCAACGCCTTGCGAGCGCGGCGCAGACCGCTGTCGGCGTACGACGCAACGACCCAGGTCTGCTTTCTCTCGACGGCGGTTTCGAGCGTGTCCCGGATCTCGGCCAGCTGCCCGCGGCCGACGAAGGAAAGGTCCGAGATCTCTCTCGCCGCGATCTCGCTCGAAATCTGGGCGCCGATCTCCAGGAGCAGTGAGTCCTCGTCGTCGGCCGAGGTGTCGGACTCCGCCAGGGACGCGGCCAGCTCCTCGAAGCGTCGGCTGATCTCGCGCAGAATATCGATGGTAGAGCCGATCAGCTGCCGTACCTGGGTCACATGGTCGCTGTCGACCGAGAACAGACCGGTGTCCTCGGGAATGAAGAGCTCGATCGATTCGGCCTGCTCGAGAAGCTCTACGGTGCGCTCCAGGAGCCCGCGATGGCTGGACTTCGGCATGGCGAACGGGTGTGGAGCTCGCGCCCTCAGCCTCCGCTTCGAGCGGCCGCCGGCTCGGGAATCGAGATATCGATTTCCCGGACCTCGCCGAAATCCGAGAGGGGGCGGTCGGTCCCTTCGCGCGGGCCGACCACGAGAATCGACAGGTCGTCGAGGTGCACGTGGCGGGCCGCGGCGTCCCGAACCTGCTCCAGGCGCACCCCTTCGATCCCCTTGCGGTACCTCTCCAGCCAGTCCGCCGGGTAGCCGTAGTACTCGAAGGTGAGCTGCTGATCGAGGATCTCGTCGAGGGAATCGGCGCGAAATACGAAGGAGTTGAGAATGCTCTCCTTGGCCTGGGCCACCTCCTCGGCCGTGGGAGGCTCGGCGGTGAGGTTCCGAGCCTCGAGCAGCAGGGCGTCGATTCCGGCCGCTGTGGTCTCGGTCTTGGTGCTCATCGACATCAGGAACAAACCGGGGTAATCCCAGCCGGTGGTGAGCACACCGAACACGTTGTACGCCAGGCCCTTCTCGGTGCGCACCCGGGAGAAGAGCCGGGCGGCGAAGGAGCCGCCGAAGACCTGGTTCATCACCTCCAGGGCGTAGTAGTCGGGGTGGTCGCGGCGCAGCCCGAGGTGGCCGATCCGGATGTTCGACTGGGTGATGCCCTCTTTTTCGATGAAGTAGATGCCGGGTCGCGGGGTGAGGTCCACGGAGGGGATCTCGTCGTCGACCTTCGGACCTTTCTTCCAGTCGCCGAAGACCTTCCGCACCAGGGCCAGTGTCTCGGTGCTCTCGAAGTCTCCCGTGATGCCGAGCACCACCCGGTTGGGATGAAAATACGTCTCGTGCCACGCCAGCAGGTCGGAGCGGTCGATGGCGGCGAGTGAGGCGTAAGTGGTGGGCCGGACGTAGGGGGAGCCCTCGCCGTAGAGCAGCTCACGGAACTCCCGATTCAAGATCTGGCTCGCGCTGTCGTTCTGGCGGGCGATATTCGCTTCGGCAAGAGTCTTCGCCACCACCAGCTTCTCCGCCTCGAAGGCCGGGCGGCGGAGCACGTCGGAGAAGATCTGCAGCATCTCCGGGAAGTCTTCTCGCAGGCAGCTCAGGTAGGCGGCGCCGGAGGTGAGGCCGATCGACGTCTCGAGAACGGCGGCCCGATCTTCGAGCAGGTCGTCGAGGGCGTCGCTGGAGAGCTCTTCGGTACCGCCGCTGCGCAGCAGCTGGCCGGTGAGCGCGGCGAGGCCGGTGAGCTCCGGGCTCTCCCAGCGCGAGCCGGTGCGAATCAGGGCCCGGGCCTGGATGATGGGCAGCTCGGGGTCTTCGAGCAGCATCACCACCATGCCGTTGTCGAGAACCACGCGCTGGGGCACCGGCATCTCCACCTCGGGAAGGGGTGGGTACACCAGCTCCTCGGCGCGGGTCACCTGGGCCTCCGCCGGGCGAATGCCGAAGAAGCCGGTCGCGAGGCAGAGGAGGATCAGGGCCAGAGGGCGGCAGAGCCGCCCGGTCGGAAGCAGTCCAACATCCATGTCTTCAACCCTTCTTCGTGGCATCGTCCGTTCCCCCGTCTCGAGGGGCCGCGTCCGGTTGCGAGGCCGTCGTGGGGGCTTCGGGGTCGGTTTCCGGAATCCTGGTCTCGATCCTCGCGACGGTGCGGTTGCGGGTCACGAAGGTCTCGCGGGCGACCCGCAGAATCTCTTCGCTGGTGACTTTCTCGATTCTCTCGAGGCTCCGGAAGAGCTCCTTCCAGTCGCCGAAGAGGGTCTCGTGCAGGCTCAGCTGATAGGCCAGGCCGGTGTTGTTGTTCAGCTGCCGGAGGAGATCGGCCCTGGCCCGCGTCTTGAAACGCTGGAGCTCCTCGGCGCTCACCGGCTCGGTGCGTAGCCTTTCGAGCTCCTCGCGCAGCGCCGATTGCACCTCCGTGTTGCTCACGCCCTTGGCGGGGTACACGATCGCGGCCCAGAGATTGGGATATTTCTCCCCGGGGAATCCCGAGAACGAGCCCAGAGAAACGGCGATCTTCTTGTCGCGCACCAGGGAGCGGTAGAGGCGGGAGGTACGGCCGTTGGAGAGAATGTCGTCGATGGCGTCGTACACCTCCTGGTCGGGGTGCCGCCGGCCGGGCTTGTGGTAGAACTCGAGGTAGACGGGCTGGGTCGGCTCCTCGAGCACCACCGTCTTCTCGCCGATCTGGGGCGGCTCCACGGTGCGTAGCGCCGGTGGCTCCGGGCCCTTCGGAATCCTGCCGAAATACTTCTCCAGGAGCGGGATGATCTCCTCGGCCTGCAGGTGGCCGACCAGGGTGGTCACCATGTTCGCCGGCACATAGTAGGTGCGGTAGAACTCGCGGGCATCGGTGGCCGTGAACGACTGCAGATCACTCATGTAGCCCACCACCGGCTGCTTGTAGGGGTGGGCTACGAAAGCGGTCGACATGGCCTGCTCGATGAGGCGCCCGATCGGTCGGCTCTCGGTGCGCATGCGGCGCTCTTCCTGCACCACGTCGCGCTCGATGTAGAACTCGCGGAAGACCGGGTGGAGAAAACGCTCCGACTCGAGGTAGGCGAAGAGCTCGAAGCGGTTGGCCGGCAGGGAGTAGAAGTAGCTGGTGAAGTCGGTGTTGGTGGTGGCGTTCAGACCGGCGCCGCCGTTGATCTCGATCAGGTTGCCGAATTCGTTGGCGATCACGTGCTCTCGGGCCGCGGCCTGCTTCTGGCGAAAGGTCTCCAGCCGTTTCGCAACTTCCTCCTCGTCGGGGCTCGAGCTGCGCCATGCCGCCTCGTAGGCCTGGTAGGCCGCCTCGACCTCTTCGAGCGCTTTCTGCTCCGCCTCGAAGTCATGGGTGCCGATGTTGGGAGTGCCTTTGAAGGCCATGTGCTCGAACATGTGGGCCAGGCCGGTGATCCCCGGGACCTCCTGGGCCGAGCCGACGTTCACCACCGTGGCGAAGGAGAACACCGGGGCTACCGGGCGCTCGACGATCAGGAAGGTCCAGCCGTTGTCGAGCACGTGGCGGGTAGTCTTCCCCTCGAAGCCCTGGAGCAGCTCGTTGGCGAGGCTCGGAGTGCCGAGCCAGGCGAAGAGGAGGAAGGGGAGAAGGGGCGTCCCGAATCGGGAACGAGCTCCCCGCGGCCCGGTTCGGGCGGATGAGGACTCTGGAGAATGGGTGCTCATTTCGATACCTCGGATGCAGTGGCGAGCCCGTCAGGGCTGAAATCGAGACAGGTGGATATTCCCTCGAAAGCTGCGTACGTAGACCTGCGCTTCGGTGTTTCCGGTCCGCCGTCTCCAGGCCCCCTGGCCCCGGTGCTCCCCCGTCGGTGAGTCGGGGTCGGCGAGGATCGAGCCGAAACGGGTCTCGAGCTCGAAGCGGGCTTCGGTCTCGCCGGGAAACCGAAGCTCCACCGGCCCCTCGTGGGAGAAGACCCGGAGCCGGCCGATGTCCGCGATCTCTCCCTCGACCCGAATCCGCCCCGAGCCCGACTGGAGGCGGATCTCGCGGAGGACGGGAGCCCGGTGAAAGATATCGCCCGTGGCGGTTTCGGCTTCCAGATCCTGGGACGGATCGTCGATGCTCAGGGATCCTTCGACCGAGCGAGCCCGCAGAATGCGACAGCTCGCCGCGACCGTGATGTCGCCGCTCACGGTGGTGAGCGAGACCTCGTCGGCCGCCGTGCCGGGTTCGTTGGTGAGCCTCACGGTGCCGCTGGTGGCTTCCAGGTCGATCGGCCCGATCAGGTCGAAGAGCTCGATCCGAGTGCTCGCCGAACGTACCTGGAGCCGAGAGCGCCGCGGGAGAGAGACCACCATTCGGGCCTCGCCGGGCCCCTCGTCGGGATCTTCTGCCCGCTCGATCTCGATCCAGATCCGCTGGCCGTCGGAGCGGGTGTGGAGATTGCGGGCTCCGGGCCCCAGGGTGGCCGAGATCCGGACCTCGTCGCGATCCCAGCCCCGCACTTCCAGAGCACCGGCGAGATGGCGGAGGAGCACCTGGCCTTGCGGCCTCGCTTCGAGGGTGCGTTCCAGGGGCCTGGAAGCAGAAGGGGGCGAGGCTTCGGCGAGAAGCTGGGCCGGCAGCAGGCACCAGAGCCAGGCGGCGAGCAGCGAGCGTAGCACTACACCAGTCGCGGACATCAGGCCAGCTTGAGCCGTTTCATCTTCTTCCGCAGCCCTTCGCGGCTGATGCCGAGGCTCTGCGCGGCGTGGGTGCGATTGCCGCCGGCCAGGCGCAGGTGGAGCTCGATCAGCTCTTTCTCCTGCTCGGCCAGGCTGGCAGGGGAAGAGGGTGGATCTTCCTCGCGGCTGCGGAGGATTCGTGGAGAGAGGCGATCGACGGTGATCGGCTGCTCCTGCGGAGTCACTGCTACCAACCGTTTGGCCTCGTTTTCCAGCTCCCGCACATTGCCGGGCCAGGCGTATTCTTGCAGCACTCGTTCCAGGCGAGGCGAGACCTGGGGGCGCGGGCCCTGGGCCTGTTCCGCGGCGCGGTGCAGGAAGTGGTAGAAGAGCGGCAGAACGTCGTCGGGCCGCTCGTTGAGCGGTGGCAGCTCCAGGGTCACCACGTTCAGCCGGTAGAGGAGGTCTTCGCGAAACGTCCCCTGGGCCACGGCTTCTTCGAGGTTGCGGTTGGTCGCGGCGAGAAAACGGACGTCGACGGTGAAGGGCTGGGTCGAGCCGACGGGCTGGACCTCGCCGAACTGCAGGGTGCGGAGCAGCTTGACCTGCAGCTCGAGGGGTAGCTCGCCCACCTCGTCGAGGAAGACCGAGCCGCCGTCGGCCGAGGCGATGACCCCGGTCTTGTCGCGCGTGGCGCCGGTGAAGGCGCCGCGTTTGTGGCCGAAGAGCTCGGATTCCAGGAGGTGTGGGGAGATCGCTCCACAGTTGATGGTCACATACGTGCTCTTGGAGCGGTTGCTGTTCAGGTGCAGGGCCCGAACGATCAGCTCCTTGCCGGTGCCCGAAGGTCCCTGGACCAGCACCGGCAGGTCGGAGCTGGCGACCTGGGCCACCGTCTCGAGGATCTTCAGGAAACCGGGGTCGCGGGTGACGATGCCGGGGAATTTGTGGCGGGCCTGGAAGTTGCGCTCCAGGAGGCTGTTGCGCTGCTCGAGCATGTAGCGCTTCATGCAGTTCTCGAGCGCCCGCGAAGCCAGCTCCAGAATGTGACGGAAGAGCTCGAGCTCGGCCTCGCCGAAGAGGCGCTGGATCGATCGGGACTCCAGGTAGAGCACCCCGGCGACCTCGCCGTCGACCTCCAGGGGAGCGGCCAGCACCGAGCGGATCCGCATGCGCAGAATGCTCTCGGACTGGGCGTAGCTCTGGTCGGCCAGGGCATCCTCGATCAGCACCGGCTGCCGATGCTCGAGGACCCGCTTGACGATCGAGCGGCTGATGGGCTCGCCTTCGCCTTCGAGCTCGTCGCGGCTCCAGTTGCGCACGACCTTGAAGCTCAGGCCTTCGTCTCGCTGTAGCACGAGGAAGCCGCGCTCCCCCCGCAGGCTCTCGAGCGAGTGATGGACCACGGCGTCGAGCATCGCGTCGGTGTCGTCGAGCTTGAGCAGCTCCCTGGCGAGCTCGTGGAGGTCGATCAGCTCCTGGATACCGAGGGAGTGGCTCGCCGTTTCCGACATCTCGTCCATACGTTCTCTACAGACCGTTTCGTTACCAAATTTGGATCGTGGGCGGGTGGGTAGATCAATGAGAAAAGTTGCGCTTGCAATCCGAGGGCAGCATACCACGGCCGTGGGGGCGGATTCGTCTCCACGGCTCGGGCCTTCGGTGGACCTCCTCTCAGAGCGCCTTGCGGGTCGGCACGAGGACGTTGGCGAGCAGCAGGCCCGTGACCAGGGCAATGGCCACGAGCACCATGGTGAAGGCGGTCTGCACGCCGGAGAGAGTGTCGTGCTCCACCAGGGCGGCGACACTGCGAAACCCCAGGCTGCCGGGCACCAGGAGCATCAGCCCGGGAACCTGGGTCAGGGCCGCCGGCCGGTGGAGCCAGCGGGCGTGCAGGGTGCTGCCGATTCCCAGGACCAACGCTCCGAAGAGAGCGCCGAGCTCGGGCCCGAGAGCCGCGGCGCCGCTGCGGGCCCCCAGGTAGGCCACCGATGCGGAGGCCAGCACCCAGCCGCTGTCGCGCGGCGCCGCCCGGAAGAGCACCACGAAGGCGAGGGCGGCGACCAGCAGGGCGGCCCCTTCGGTCCAGAGAGGAAGCGACAGCTGCCCTTGGACAGGGGCCGTGGCGGGGAACAGCAGCGCTCCGGCCCGGCTGCCCACGGCCACTCCGAAGCCGATGGTCACGAAGGTGAGCAGAGCCCCCGCCAGGCGTGCGCTGCCCGATACCAGGTGTCCGGTGGCGAGCTCGGTCATGGCGGTGGTGAGGGTGAGGCCCGGAACCAGGACGATCAACCCCGAGAGGGTGGTCACCAGGGGAGAGGCGCCGATCGCCGTCGCGGCCCAGGTCGCCAGCCCGGCGGCGCCGATGGCCGCGATCGGCTCGAACAGGCGGCGGCTGCGAGGAAGCTTCTGCATCGCCAGGGCGAGAAGGCCAATTCCCAGGCCGATTCCCGCGGCCGCCGCGATGTCCTGGGCACTGCCTCCGAAGAAGCGGGCCGCGGCCCCCGCCGCGAGGGCAAAGGCGGCGGTGGTAGGCCAGGGGCCGTAGCGGTCCGGTGCCTCGACGATCTCGTCGATGGGCTCGACCGCCGCTTGTAGCGATCGGCCGATTCCCGCGGCCTCGTTCGCCGTGGCCTCCGGAGCGTGCCGCGGCAGCTCGGCTTCGAGCAGGCTCAGCTTCTCGAGATTCACCTCTCCCGGGGGAAGCCGCATGAGTCGGGTCTGCTGGGAGCCCGGTCTTCCGAGGGCCAGGAAGATGGCCGTGGGTGTGGAGAAGACCTGGGCTTCGAGCCCACGGCGGGCGGCTGCCTCTTCGAGCGCTTCTTCCAGCCGGTGCGCCGGGGTGCCGAATCGATGCAGGCCTCGGGCGAGCTTCTCGAGCCAGGTCTCGAGAAGCGGCTCGATCCGGGTGGATGTCTCGGGGGCTGATGCCGGGAGGGTCGACGTGAGCATTCTATTCGCCTCGGGGATTGTTCGGGTTCTGCTCCAAGATCCGAAGAAAAAACCGGATCACGGCGATAGAGTATTTATTAGAGTAGAAAAATGTTGCCGAGCCGAATTTTCTTCGAAAGGAAGAGTCTGTGCGACCACTCGACCGAATCGACTGCGATATTCTGAAGGCACTGCAGAAGAATGCACGTCTGGCCAACAAGGAGCTTGCCGAGCGGTTGGGAATCGCTCAGTCGACCTGTCTCGAGAGGGTGCGGCGGCTCACTCGCGACGGCGTTCTGCGCGGAGCCCACGCCCGGGTCGATCCACGCGGAGTGGGTATCGGCCTGATGGCGATGGTCGCCATCCGTTTGCGGCATCAGTCTCGGGAGCTGGTGGAGAGCTTCCGCGCCTCGATGCTGAGCCACCGCGAGGTCGTGGGGCTCTACCACATGGCCGGAGCCAACGATTTCCTTCTCCACGTGGCGGTGAGAGATGCCGACCACCTGCGAGAGCTCAACCTGGCGGCTTTCTCGGCCCGGCCGGAGGTGGCTCATCTCGAAACCGCTCTGATTTTCGAATACGTAGGACAGAGGCAGCTACCGATCTACCTCGAGCCCGAAGAGCCCTGAATGGTCCTCGAATCCCAGGAGATGTCGATGAAGTCGAAGACGCCCACACCCGCTCCCCTCCAGCCCCGTGGTTTCTTCCGCGGCCTCTCGACCTGGCTTCTGGCCTCCATGCTCTGGGTGGTTTCCGCCTCCGCGGGGGACCTGGCTCTGGTGGGTGGCCGCCTGATCGACGGTTTCGGCGGCGCTCCCCTCGAAGACAGCGTGGTGCTGATCTCCGGCGAGCGGATCACCGCGATCGGGCGGGTGGGTGCGCTCGAGATTCCCGGCGGCGCGGAGGTGATCTCCACCGAAGGTATGAGTGTGTTGCCCGGGCTCTGGGACATGCACGTGCATCTCATGATCGTCGGGCATTCGGACTACGAGCACTGGGACCAGACCTACCCCGATCGTTTCCGCGACACCATCATGCCGGCCGCGGCGCGGCAGCTGCTGCGGGCGGGGGTCACGAGCGCCCGCGACCTCGGCGCGCCGCTCGAAGACATTCTCGCCGTCCGCGAAGCCCTGGCGTCGGGTGAGCTCGAGGGGCCGACTCTCTACGTGTCCGGGCCCTTCATCCAGCACGCTCCCTACCCCGGCACCGAGGCCTTTCGTTGGGGGGTCGACGGCCCGGACGACGGTCGCCGCAAGGTGGCTCGCCTGGCCGCGGCGGGGGTCGACGTGATCAAGCTGATCGACCAGGACCAGATGACCATGGAAGAGGTGCAGGCGGTGGTCGACGAGGCTCATCGTCACGATCTGCCGGTCATCGCCCATTCCCATCGCCCCGAGGAGATTCGTCGCGGCATCGCCGCCGGGGTCGACGGATTCGAGCACACCGGCCTGGGCACGGCCCCGGAGTATCCCGACGACGTCTACGAGATGATGAAGGGGCGGGCGAGCACCCTCTTCTGGACGCCGACCATCGCGCCCCTGTTGCTCTACGAATACACCCGCGACAACCCCGAGCGGATCGACGACCCGCGCTGGCACCTGGGTCTGCCC
>CAZMEL010000225.1:0-13318 GCA_964565225.1 uncultured Thermoanaerobaculia bacterium
GAGTCGTTCTCATGATGTCTTGATGCTAGTTGTCTTGGCATCAGATGTCAATTTCCTGCTCGAGGCGAGCCGAGGCATTGCTCGATCCCTGTGGATCGGCGCACGGGGTCGATCGGAATGCAGCTGGATCAGAGCAGAATGCCGGCGATGGTGGCGGTCATGAAGGAAGCGAGGGCACCTCCGAACATGGCGCGGACACCGACCTTGGCGAGCTTCGGCCGCAGCTCCGGGGCGAGGGCTCCGAGGCCGCCGATCTGGATGCCGATCGAGGAGAAGTTGGCGAAGCCGCAGAGGGCGTAGGTGGCGATGATGATCGAGCGGGGTTGGAGGTCACCCGCGTTGATGTGCTCGGCGAGCACACTGTAGGCGACGAACTCGGTGACCGTGAGCTTGAGGCCGAGGAGATTGCCCACGGCGGTGGCGTCGACCCAGGGTACACCCATCACCCAGGCCAGGGGTGCGAGCACGGTGCCGAAGAAGGTCTTGAGGCTGCCGGGCACGAAGCCGCTGTACTCGCCACTGACCTGGCTCAGGGCACCGCCGAGGAGCTTGCCGTCGATCTGGTGGTCGAAGAAACCCAGCACCATGTCGACGAAGGCGATGAGGGAGATGAAAGCGATGAGCATGGCACCCACGTTGAGCGCCAGCTTGAGACCGTCGGTCGTGCCGTCGGCGGCGGCGCCCACCAGGGTGTCGGAGGTCTCGATCTCGGGCAGCTCCACGTCACCGGAGGTGAGGGATTCTTCGGTTTCGGGGTAGAGTAGCTTGGCGATCACCAGAGCCGCCGGCGCCGACATGATGCTGGCGGCGAGCAGGTGGCCGGGGTTGACCCCCATCTGGATGTACCCTGCGAGAACGCTGCCGGCGATGGTGGCGAAGCCACCGACCATGATGGCGTGCAGCTCCGACATGGTCATCTTGGCGAGGAAGGGGCGAATCAGAAAAGGGGCCTCGGTCTGGCCCACGAAGACGTTGGCCGAGCACGACATGGTTTCCGAGCCGCTGGTCTTCATGCTCCAGTTCATGAAGCGAGCCATGGCGACGATCAGCACCTGCACGATGCCGAGGTAGTACATGACCGCCATGAAGGCGGAGAAGAAGATGATCGTGGGCAACACGGAGAAGGCGAACTGGAACCCGAAACCGGGCCAGCTCGGGTCCCCGGGGAAGAAGTGCTCGGGATTGGCGAGGTTGGCGAAGAGAAACTCTGCGCCCTCTTGAGAGAGGGCGAGGAACGCGGCGACACCGTCGGAAACGGACTTGAAGCTGGTGCGTCCATCGAGGCCCTGGGCCCACAGGTTTCCCAGGCCGGCGACCAGGAGCAGGGCGAAGGCCCACGGGTTGATCTGCGATTTCCCGAGCTTCAGCGAGACCAGCAGCCCGAGGCCGGTGAGCAGCAAGACGATGCCGGTCACCCCGAGTGGGGTGAAGAAGTAGAAGAGGCCCACTCCGGCGGCGGTGGCCGCCAGGGCTGCACCCGCCAGCATCGCCGGAGCGCGTTCGTCGCCCAGGCGCTTCTGGAAGGTGTAGCAGACGATCAGGAAGACCAGGACCGACATGCCGAGGAAAGAGTAGGTTCCCTCGGTGAGGATGATCACCGCCAGAGTGAGCTGCAGGCCGATACCCCAGAGGATCGTTCGCGGATTGACCGCTCTACGTTCGACGGAAAAGACGTATGCGATCCCCATCAGGACCAGCAACCCGAGAAAACTGATCGCTCGTTCGGCCACCATCGCTCACTCCTTCCGCACGCGGTTACGGCCCACTGGGCTCAGTTGTCGCTCTCGACCATGAAGCGATAGAAATCCGAATCGGTGGAGAGCACCATCCACGTGTCTTTGTCGACGGTGTCGCGATAGCTCTCCATGGTTTTCAAGAACACGTAGAACGACCTGGAGTCCGCGGAGCGGTTGTAGGCCTCGGCATAGATTCGGGTGGCCTCGGCGTCGGCGGCACCGACCACTTCCTGGGCCTCCCGGTACGCTTCCGACTGGATCTGCTTCAGCTCCCGTTCCTTGTCACCACGGATCCGGGACGCCTCGCCTTCTCCCTCGGAACGGTATCGGTCGGCGATCCTCTTGCGCTCGGCGACCATCCGCGCAAAAACGCTCTCGCGCACCTCTTCTACGTAGTTGATGCGCTTGAACTGCACGTCGAGCAGCTCGATGCCCCAACCCTGCTGTTCGATCTGGGTCTTGGCGTTTTCCAGAATCTCCTGGCGAATCGCCTCTCGGCCCACGTCGATGGCCTCGAGCGAGGTGATCTCGTCCTGGTGCTGCGACTCGTCCTGGGCCGGCTCGCGGTCGGTGGTGCGGATCAGCTCCGCGAGATCGTGCCGGGCCACGGCATCGCGGGTCTCACCGTTGAGAATGCCGTCGAGCCGTGACTGGGCGCTCGTCTGGTCGCGCAGGCTCTCGAGAAATTGCAGCGGGTCGGTGATTCGCCAGCGGGCGTACGTATCGACGAGAATGTTGCGCTTCTCTTTGGTGGGGATCTCGGTGACCTTGCCATCCCACTCGAGGAAACGTTTGTCGAAGCGGCGAACCTTGTCGAAGAAGGGCATGCGGAACTTGAGGCCCGGCGTGGTGATGGGCTCACCGATCGGCCGGCCGAAGCGGGTGATCACCACCTGCTCCCATTCCGGCACCACGTAGGCCGAGGACATGAACACGAGACCGGCGAGAAGGAGAAGGAATCCGAGAGCGACGCGTTGCATCATTGACCTCCCTGCGCACGACCGGTTCCCAGGTCGAGTAGGGGCAGAAGCCCTCTGATGTCTTCATCGACCACGATCTTGCGTCCGACCCCGGGAAGGATCTGGCGCATGGTCTCGAGGTAGATCCGTTTGCGGGTCACCTCGGGCGCCAGGCGGTATTGATCGTAGAGGGCGTTGAAACGGGCCGCTTCACCCTTGGCGCGATTGATGCGATCCGTGGCGTAACCCTGGGCGGCGAGAATCGTCTGCTGAGCCTCACCGCGAGATTTCGGGATCACCTGGTTGTACTCGGCCTGGGCTTCACTGATCAGCCGCGAGCGTACCTGCTCTGCTTCGTTCACCTCGTTGAAGGCCGGCTTGACCGACTCGGGCGGAGTGACGTCCTGCAGCACCACCTGGTCGACCCGGATACCGATCTCGTAGAGGTCGCTCAAGTTCTGGAGCTGATCTTTCACCACCGCGGTGACTTCCTGGCGGCCGACGGTGAGCACCTCGTTGACCGTGCGGTCGCCCACGACCTCTCGCATCACCGCCTCGCTCATGTCGCGAAAGGTGTCGGTGCCGTTGCGTACCTTGAAGAGGAAGGAGACGGGATCCTCGATCCGGTACTGCACCACCCACTCCACCACCGCAGCGTTGAGGTCGCCGGTGAGCATGTTGGATTCGTCGGAGAAGGCGCGGCTGGAGAACTGGCTGGACTGGGTGCTGCGAAAGCCGAACTCCGCGGTCTTCTGCCGCCGCACCTCGATGGTCTCGACCTGGTCGATTCCGAAGGGCAGCTTGAAATGCAGGCCGGGTGGGGTGCTGTCGACGTAGGCGCCGAAGCGCAGGACGACACCGACCTCATCGGGCTCCACCTGGTAGATCGAGGTTCCGAGCAACGCCAGGATCGCGATCAGGCCCACCACGTAGAGGATCACGTTGGGTGAGACCGAAGGCGGCTCCAGGCGGGGGATGTTGACTTGGTTTCCGAAGGGATCCTGCTGGGACATTCCCGACTTCCCCTTTCGAGGTCGGCGCATTACGAATCGGGCGCCGACGGAAGGTCGTTGACGAGAGAGCGAGAACCGGGGCATCCCGGCTCACAGTGGAGCTCGTTGGACCGCCGCGAGCGCCGGAGGCCGGGTTCCGGGGCCGGGGAAATCGGCCGTCGGAGATCGAGGAATGAGGTCCAGGAGCCCTGGCGAGGTTACCGGAGCCCCTGGAGGTTGGCAAGTCGTCAGAACCGGACCTCGAAGCCGGCGCTGAAGCTGCGACCGATCTCGAGAATCCTCTGGCGATTGAAGGGGTTGGGAGAGTTCAGGTGCTCGGCGTACGATTTGTCCGTCAGATTCTCCACCGTCAGGCGTAGCCCGATGCGGGGATGTACCTCGAGAGACGCGGCGAGGTCGTAGACCGCGTAGCCCGGGGTCTCCTGCTCGAAGCGGCTGGTCGCGACGCGGTCCTGCCGATCGCTCCATCGCACCGTGCCCTCCACCCAGACCCTCTGGCTGGTGGAGGTGTAGCGCAACCCGGCGACCCCGTGCAGCGGAGAGATCCCCAGCACCGGCTCGTCGAGGGCTTCGTCCTCGGCGCGCACATAGGAGGCGGAGGCGTGCCACGAGAGGCCCTGCCGCAGGCTCTGCCGGAGCTGGATCTCGGCGCCGTAGAACGTGGCCTCGTCGCCGTTCACGTACCGAAAGACCGTGGGCGGGCTCAGGGGCAGGCGCTTGGGCAGGGTCGGATCGGGCGTCACGGTGATGTAGTCGTCCAGCACGCGGTAGAAACCCTCGATTTCCACGAAGAGATCGCCCACGGCTCCGCGCAGCCCCAGGTCCAGCTGCAGGCTCTTCTCCGGGTCGAGGTCCGGATTGCCCATGAACTCGGCGGCGAGCTGGAACTTGGTCGCCGGGAAGCGGTCGGAGTAGCGCTCCAGCACCGTGGCCGTGCGTACGGCGCGGCCGATCCCGGCGTTCAGGGTCCAGTGCTCACCCAGCTCGAAGCTGGAGCTCACCGCCGCGCTGAGGTGAGTTTCGCTCTGGTCCACGTCGCCGGAGGTGTTGGCGAGAAAGAAGGGGGAGAGCCGACTCGCAGAGGCGTCGACCGAATCGAGGCGGAGAGTAGCTCCCAACTGGTAGCCGTCGCCGCGGTGTACCACCTGGCCATAACCACCCAGATCCTCGATCTCGGCGTCGGGCCATACGATGTCGTCGAAGATCAAGAAACCGTTCGAGAGGCGTGACACGGTACGGTTGGCCGTCTGCTCGACCCGGTAGTGATCGAGTCCGACGGTCCAGTCGATCCGATCCTTCTCGCCCCGCACCCGGAATCGGCTGCCGAGGGTGTTGGACTCGGTCGGCAGATCGATGTCGAGGGCGAACGGCGGAATCCTGCCCGCCATGTCGCGGCCGGTGGGTTTTTCGTCGTTGTTCATCCGGTGGTCTTTGCGATTGTCGTAGATCTGGCCGTAGACCTCCCGCACCGATCCCTCGCCCGTCCAGGTGCCTTCGAGAGCATAGGAACGGGTGTAGAAGTAGGTGGCGTCGAGCAGGCGCCCGGGATAGTCGAGATCCTGCTGTTCCTGGTATCCGCCGCTGGCTTCGAGCAGGAAACGGTCGGTGATGCGGTAGCCCAGCCGGAACCGGGTGTCGGTGGATTCGTAGTCGGCGGGCACCTCGCTGCCGTCGCCCGCCTCGTAGTCGTCACCCTGGCGTCGGCCGGCGCTGAGATAGAAACGCAGACGGTCGTCGCTGCCCCACAGATTGATCCCCGCATCTACCGTGGTGTCGTTCTCGCCGAAACGCCCGTAGAAGGTACCGCTCCAGTCGAAGGCCGAGCCGGCACCGAAATCGGGTTTGGGAGTCTCCGCCCGCACCGCGCTGAGGGCGCCGGCTCCCCAGGCCAGGGCGTAGGGACCCTTCACCACCTGCAGGCTCTCGATGGAGTGGGGCGAGAGATGGCTGAGGTTCGAGTCCATGCGTGCGGGGCCGGCGGCGAAGGTGCGGGTGCCGTCGACGAAGATCGCGACCTGGTCTTCCTGCAGGCCGCGAACCGACGGCTCCAGATTCACCGGGCCGCGGCGAATCGCCGACGTTCCACTCACGCCGCGCAGGAACTCGGAGATGTCGATAGCGCCGGAGCTGTCGACCTGGCGCCCGGTGAACGCCTGGCTCGACGAAAGCTCGGGCAGGGTCGAGGTGACCTGCACCTCTCCTCGCACCGTGGCCAGGTCGAGTCGGATCGAAAGGGTCTCCGGCGTTGCGCCGATGGCGACGGCTCGGGTGGTGGCCGCAAATCCCGCGGCGCGAGCGTCGACCCGGCAGCGGCTCTCGGGAAGGCCCTGGAGGGAGAGCTCCCCAGAGCGGTCGGTCGTTCCGGTGTGAGGCTCTCCGGCCGGGCAGTCGACCCGGACCTGGGCTCCGGCGACGGGTTGGTTCTGGGGATCCTGGATCCGGATGTCGAGCTCCCCGGCGCCGAGCGGCTGCGCCAACAACAGGCAACCGGTGGCGAGCAGAGAACGTCGGCTACGGAGCAGGAAGAACATGGCTTCGAAGGCAACCGAGCGGCCGGGTCGGTTTCGGCGCCGGTCGGTCAAAATGGGCGTAGACATTTCGATTCCTCGTCGGGAAGGGTTTCTTGCTTCGGGTCGTCCGACCCGAAATTCGTTTTCCTCGATGATGGGTCGCGCCCGACAGCGAGCGAGTACGATCGAGCAGCCGAGGCGATCGGCTGCACGACGTCGGAACCGTTCGCGTCGTCGGGCGTCGAGCGGCACCCGGTGCTCGGGGGCCGGTGATCGGGTTCAGTGAGAGGAGGAACGACGAGGGTGCGGAGGAGGGCGAGGCAGGACGCCGGGCAGGAAGGGCTCGGGCGCCACGGCGACCGATGCTCGGGGCGCCCGATCCCGGCGCACCGCGACCGGCTCGGGGAGTGGTGAAGAGTGCCCGGTGTCGACCAGCTCTCGAGAGTCCACCGAAGGTCCGGCGAAGGCGGGGCAGATCTTTCCGAAGCTGGAGGGGTGAGGCTGTGTGAGGGCGGTGCCGTCGACCGATCGGTGGTGTCCGGAACCGCCGAAAGCCTTGCAGCAGCAGAACCCACCGTTCGTCGAGCAGGCCATCTGGCAAGAGGCCAGGGCTTCGGCCGGCAGAGCCAGCACCTGCAGGCCCACGAACATCCAGGCCGCCAGCAGGCTGGCCCGAAGACGCAGGTGGCTCCGGCTCCGGCTTCTCATACCCTCGTTTTAACACATCGGCTCGCGGAATGGCCGCCTCACCGCTCTATACTTGGCTCGTGGCACCGAGATTCGATCCCCTCTGCAAGACCCTGGAGCTCGGCGTGGCCGATCTCCTCGACACCCAGCTCCTGCGCAGCCTGGGGTTCGCCAACCGCGGCGGCTACGAGCGGATGTGGCTGGGCCAGGCGATCCACAGCCGCTACCAGGAGCAGGCGCTGGAAGACGACCCCACCTATCGTCGTGAGGTCCGGGTGCAGCACACCTTCGAGCACCGCGGCTGGACGGTCACGGTGCAAGGCCGGGCCGACGGCCTGCGTCGCGACTCCGACGGCGTTCTCGTGGTGGAGGAGATCAAGTCCGTTCGCCGGGGCGCACAGCTGGCGCCGATGGTGCGCCAGCTCTACGACCGCCAGGCGTCGCTCTATGTCTGGATGCTGAGCCAGGCGGGCGAAGAGCCGGAGATCAAGGCGGAGCTGCTGCTCATCGAGATCGGCGGCGAGCAGGTGATCCGCGAGCCGGTGCTGGTCAATCCGCGAGCGATCGAGGCAGCGGTGCTGCGCCGTATCAACACCCTGATCAAGGCGCACCAGGAGCAGGAATCGTCTCGCGGAGCCCGCAAGAAGGCCGCCGCCGAGCTCGATTTCCCCTACGCCGAGATCCGCGGCGGGCAGGAAGTCATCCTCGAGGCCACGGCGGCGGCGGTCGAGGCCGGGGAGCATCTTCTGATCGAGGCGCCCACCGGGATCGGCAAGACCATCGCCGGCATCTTCCCCGCCATGCGGTACGCCCTCGAGCACGACAAACGTCTCTTCGTGCTCACCGCCAAGAATCTGCAGCAGGAGATGGCCACCGAGGTTCTGCACCTGCTCAATCCGCTCGAGGCCTTTCATTCCCTGCGGATGCGGGCCAAAGCGCGGATGTGTGCCAACGACCAGGTGCTCTGCCACGAGGAATACTGCACCTACGCCCGCGATTACTACCTGAAGCTGCAGCAGACCGGGGTGGTGCGCCAGCTCCTCGATCGATACCCCACCCTCCTGCCCGACGATATCTTCGCCACCGCCCGGCGTACCGAGGTGTGTCCCTTCGAGGTCAGCCTCGAGCTGGCGGGGCGGGCCCAGGCGGTGGTCTGCGACTACAACTACGCCTTTGATCCCTATGTCTCCCTGACCGACTTCGGCGCCGAGGCCGACCTCTCGAACACCATCCTGGTGATCGACGAGATCCACAACCTGGTGAATCGCGGCCGCGGGTACTACAGCCCCTCCTTGAGCACCGGGGAAGCCCGCCGGGCCGGCGAGGCCATGGCCATGGGCGGCGCACCCATCTACGGCGAGCTGGCCGGCCTCTGTTTCGATCTCGAGAACCTGATCTTCGAGACCGTCTCCGACCAGCAGCCCCCCGGCGATCGGAAGGAATGGGCCCTGGAGCAGGCCCTGCCGGAAGACGAGCTGTGGCGTCTGCGGCCACGTCTCGACGCCGCTTTCATCGACTACCTCGAGTTCCGTCGCGAGACCCGCACCCTCACCGCCGACGATCTCTTCGTCGACCTCTACTTCGGCGTGCTCAAGTTCATCAACGCCATGGTGCTCAAGGACCAGACCTTCAGCCACTACGTGGAGCGCCGGGGCGACGACTACGCCTTCAAGATTCTGTGCAAGGATCCGAGCCGGTTCCTCGGCGGGGTGATCAACCGCTGCCACAGCGTGCTCGGCCTCTCGGCGACCCTTTCTCCCTTCGAGTTCTACCGCGATCTGCTGGGTTTCGACACCGCCCGCACGGTGCACCTGCCGGTGGAGAATCCGTTTCCCGAAGCCAACCGGCGGGTGGTGATCGACAACACGGTGGCGACCACCTTCAAGGAGCGCCCCACCAACTACCCGATCATCGCCGAGCGTCTGGCCGAGCTGGCCGACGCGGTTCCCGGCAACTGCCTGGCGCTCTTTCCCAGCTACCGCTTCCTCGGTGAGGTGGCCTCGTTCCTGCGCAGCGAGAAGAAGCGGGTCCTGGTGCAGAATCCCGGCGACGGCGAGCGCCAGCGGCAGGACATTCTCGACACCCTGCGGGGTGCGATCTTCGGCGACGTGCTTCTCCTGGCGGTGGCGGGTGGCGTGTTCGCCGAAGGGGTCGACTACCCGGGCGACGTGCTCAAAGCCGTGGCGGTGGTGGGACCGTGTCTGCCCGCCCTCACCCTCGAGCAACAGCTCCTCCAGGCCTACTACGACGAACGTTTCGAGCGCGGTTTCGAATATGCCTTCGTGGTGCCGGGCATGACCCGGGTCGTGCAGGCCGCCGGCCGCCTGATCCGCTCGCCCGAGGACACCGGCATCATCGCCCTGCTCGACAAACGTTTCCTGCGGCAGCCCTACCGCTCGCACCTGCCCGCCGACTGGATTCCCGACAAAGGCCCGCGCGGCCTGGTCGGAAACGCCAGCGAGGCGGCGAGGCTCTTCTTCGCGTCCGAGGCCGCCCGCACGTGAGGGCGGTGCGGCTGGTGGTGGGCGCCCTCCTGGCGCTCGGCGTCTACCACGGATGGCGCACCTTCTGGTTCCTCACCGACGACGCCTTCATCGCTTTTCGCTACGTCAGCAACAGTGTCCGCGGTTACGGTCTGGTGTGGAATCCGCCACCCTTCGCGCCGGTGGAGGGGTACACCAGCTTCTTGTGGGTGCGGCTGCTGGAAGTCGTGTGGCGAGTCACCGGCCTGGAGCCGCCGCAGACCGCCAACGCTCTGGCCCTGCTCTTCGGCTACGGCACCCTGGCCCTGGCCTCACGTCTCTTCTTCACCCTTCCGCTCCCCTCGGCCGTGGCACCGTATCGGTTCTCGCTCTGGGCCGTGGCCCTGCTGGGAACGGTGAGCAATCGCACCTTCCTCACCTGGCTCAGCTCCGGCCTCGAGACCTCCCTCTTCAATCTCTGCCTCACCGCCTGGGTGGTGGCTCTGGTCGCCTCGCCGGCCGATCCTCGCCGCTGGCTCCTCGCCCTCGCCACGAGCACCAGCTGCCTCACCCTCACCCGGCCCGATGGTCTGCTCTTCACTGCCGTGACCTTCGTCGCGATCGGGTTCGAAGCCCTGCGGCGCGACGAGGTGCGGCGGTCCCTATTCTGGTCAGGGCCTCTGCTGTTGGTCCCGGCCCATCTCCTCTGGCGCTTCGCCACCTACGGTGCCTGGCTCCCCAACACCTACTACGCCAAGTCCCGGGGGATCTGGCCCGAGAGTGGCTGGCGATACCTGCTCTCGTTCGGGCTCGAGAACGGCGTCTGGGTCTGGGGCCTGCTGGCCCTGGCGGCCGGAATCGTGACGGTCCGGCGGTCTGGGTGGAGGGAATCGATAGGAGCTCTGGCTGGCCGTCATCGGCGCTGGACGCTCGCGATCCTGGGCCTGGTCGGGCACGCGGGGTACTACTCCCTGGTGACCGGGGGTGATCACTTCGAATACCGCGTGCTCAGCCATCTCGTGTTGTTGCTCTTCCTCTCCGCCGTCCCTCTGGCGGCCGCCCTCACCCCGCGCCCGTCCGGGGTCTTCGCCGCTCTCGGCTTCTTCGTTGTCGCCTCCTGGCCGATCCCCTGGGTCCACTGGGCCAAGACCCACCCCCTCGAACGCTGGAGCGACGTCGCCGCCCACCATCCCGTGGCGCCCGTGTTCCCGGCCCTCGTACGTCCTCCGGTAGAGCTCTTCGATGCCGCCCAGGCCTGGCTCCTCGAACGCTGGGTCGGAGTCCGCCAGCCCACCCACCGTGCTTTCTGGCAGGCCCAGGAACGGATCTGGCCGGCCCGCGAAGAAGGGGAGAAAGTTACCTGGGAAGAACGGATCGTCTTGCCTCTCACCTCCGTGGGGGTACCGTCGTGGGTGTTGCCCGAGGTCGCGATCCTCGACGTCTACGGTCTCAACGATCGGGTCATCGCCCGGCATCCACCACTCCCTCCCGAGGGCCGGCAAATGGCTCACGCACGCATCCCGCCACCGGGGTACATCGAGTGTTTTCGCCCCAATGCGACGTTCATGAGCTTCGAGAGCCGGTCGAGTGGACGGATCGAGGGGCGGCTGGAGTTCCACCCGGGGCAGATGGCGGCGGATGATGAGGAGATCGGGCGGTGTGAGGGTCGGGAATGGTACGGATGAAAGGGATGAGAGAAGGCTCGTTTCTGTCACCTACTGGGTCTGTGGTCTCTGCGCTGCCGATTCTGTGAGAGCGAAATCGACCTGTCCGCGAGTTGCTCACGGGCGTGAGACTGCAGCATCCGCTGGAGAAGGGAGGTTAGAATTCACCATGCTCGAACATATCGATCTCCACCGAAAGTCGTCGAAGGCGGAATACAAGAAGCGCCTGCCGAGCCTGCAGAGCCGGCTCCATCAGCTGCAGCAGGCCTGCTGGCAGAACAAGCTCGCGAGCCTGCTCGTCTTCGACGGATGGACCACCTCGGGCAAGGACACCGCCATCCAGAAGCTCACCGAACGCCTCGAGCCGCGCGGTTTCGATCTGCATACCATTGTCGGGCCGAGGTCTCTCGAGCGGCATATGCCGTGGCTCTGGCGGTTCTGGAACAAGGTGCCCCACTATGGGCACATGGCGATTTTCCGGCGCAGCTGGAACCGGCGCGTGTTGGTCGAGCGTGTGGAAGGCGAGGTCGGCGAGAGCCAGTGGCGGCAGGCTTACGAGGACATTGCAGGTTTCGAGCGTACGTTGGCCGAGGATCGCTACGAGGTCGTGAAGTTCTTCCTGCACATCGACCGCGAAGAGCAGGCTACTCGCCTCGAGAGCTGGCGCAACGATCGCAGCACCGCCTGGCAGGTGAAGTCCGACCCCACCGACGCCACGCAGTACGAGGCCTATCTGGAAGCTGCCGAAGAACTGCTCGAGCGCACGGAAGCCGAGTGGGCTCCGTGGTTCATCATCGAGGCGACGGATCGCCGATGGGCACGCCTCAAGATCTTCGAAACGGCCATTCGTCGGCTCGAAGAAGGGCTTCGGAAGCGCGGATACGGGGTGCCCGAAGCCTATGAGTACCAGCATCCGGAGCCCTGGCCTTCGGTGGCGGACGAAGCTCCGGGACATGGCGTCTCCGAGGAGGCCGGGTGATGCTGGATACCCTCGATCTCGGCCTGCGCCTGGAGAAGCCCGAATACAAGGAAAAGCTGCTCGAGTACCAGCTTCGTCTGCGAGAGCTGGCGATGCTCTGCTACCGCGAGCGGCAGTCGGTAGTGGTGGTATTCGAGGGTTGGGACGCTGCCGGCAAGGGTGGCAGCATTCGCCGGATGACGGCGAAGCTGGACCCGCGCGGATACCATGTCTTCCCGATCGCCGCTCCCGTGCAGGGCAAGGATCGGCACTATCTCTGGCGTTTCTGGCGGCGCCTGCTGCCACCGGACGAAAAGCAGCTCGTGATCTTCGACCGCAGCTGGTACGGCCGGGTGCTGGTGGAGCGAGTCGAAGGCTTCGCTGCCGAGCCCGAGTGGAAGAGAGCGTACAGGGAGATCAACGAGTTCGAGCGCCTGCTGGCAGACTCGGGCGTCCTGATCGTGAAGTATTTCTTCCACATCGACAAGGACGAGCAGATGCGCCGTTTCGAGGAGCGGAAGGCGACCCCGCACAAGAGCTGGAAGCTGACCGAAGAGGATTTTCGCAACCGCGGGCAGTGGGATGCCTACGAGGCCGCCATCGGTGAAATGCTGGTGCGCACCAGCACACGAACGGCACCATGGACCCTGGTCGAGGGCAACGACAAGCGCCATGCGAGAGTGAAGAGCCTGCGTTGCCTGGTCGAGATTCTCGAAGAGCGCCTCGGCATGCCCTCGGCCTCGGCTTGAAGCGGTCACCGCGGGCTCTCGCTCCATCACCTACCGTTCCACGGTTCCAGGCTAGGCGGTCTCCAGTCCCCAAGTCTCCGCCAGCCATTCCAGGAGGCTGCTCTCCGCTGCAACAATGGAGCCGGCGGTGGCGATGCCGAACAATGTCGCGTAGATTGTTTTCTGGGTCTCCTCGCGCTCCACTGCCCTGGCGCGGGCCTTCAAGGCCTCGTCGCTGAGATCTTCCTGGCCAGCCTCCCGAATCAGGCTCCAGAAAACATCTGCGCCAAATCCTCTTGCCACATCTTCGAGATTCGCGGCTTCTTCGGCGGAGTACTCCCCGTCGATCCCCACCATTTTCCGCACCAGAGTGCCAAGAGCCATTCTTTCGTCGGCCGTCATGTCATTGAGCTTCATCGCCAGGAGTCCTCACGAGTTGGTCGTACCGGTTTTTCGTGCCCCGGGGTTCGGGATCAGCCCCTCCAGGGCTCTTCCTCAGGTTAACATTTCGACCCCGACCCGGGCATCTGGAGCGATGCACGGATCTTCTCGAAGATTCTGAGGTCTCGAGACTCTGTGGCACAGTCGACTCCGGGGGATC
>CAZMEL010000226.1:0-13239 GCA_964565225.1 uncultured Thermoanaerobaculia bacterium
CCGCATCGCCACCAACCGGTACCGCGGAGCCTTGCGATTGGAAAATCGGGAGCCGGCGGGCACCCGTGCGGTGCTGGATCTCGAGTCGCGGGTCGAGGAGGCGGGGCGAGCATGAGCGGACAGCGCATTCTGGTGGTCGAGGACGATGTCGATCAGCGTCGCCTGGTGGCAAACATCTTGCGGGGGCGAGAATTTCTGGTGAGCGAGGCGGAAACCGTCGCGGCCGCTCGGGCGTCTCTCGCCGAGAGTCCCTTCGACCTCGTGATCTCCGACTGGAAGCTGCCCGATGGCGAAGGAACCGAGCTCCTGCGCGAGATCCGCTCCAAGCTGCCGGAGGTGGGTTTCATCACCGTCACGGCCTACGGCACCATCGCCCGGGCGGTCGAGGCGGTTCGGCTCGGCGCCGACGACTACCTGGCCAAACCCTTCGAGCGGCAGGCTTTGTTGCTGGCGATCGAGAAGGTCCTCAAGGCCAGGCAGCTCGAAGACGAAAATCGCAGGCTCGCCGAGGCCCTGGGTGAACGCGATCGGCTGGTCGACCTGGTGGGCAGCGCGCCGAGCATGCAGCACCTCTTTCGGCGGGTCGAGAAGCTGGCCGCCACGGAGGCGACGATTCTGCTCACCGGCGAGAGCGGCACCGGCAAGGAGCTCGCCGCTCGAGCCCTTCACACGTTGTCGCGGCGTGCCGATGGCCCCTTCGTGGCCGTCAACTGCGCGGCGATTCCCGAAGGCCTCGTGGAGTCCGAGCTCTTCGGGGTCGAGAAAGGAGCCTTCACCGGCGCCGACCGCTCGCGGGTAGGGCGTTTCGAAGCGGCGGGGGGCGGCACGCTGTTCCTCGACGAGGTCGGGGAGCTGCCCCTGGCGATCCAGCCCAAGCTGTTGCGGGTGATCCAGGACGGCCGGGTGACCCGCATCGGCGGCTCTGCGGAACGGGCGTTGGATCTGCGGTTGGTCGCCGCCACCAATCGCGACCTGGAGCAAGACGTCGAGGCGGGTAGGTTTCGCAGTGATCTCTTCTACCGGCTGCACGTGATCCCCCTCACCATGCCGCCTCTGCGGGAGCGACGCGAGGACGTTCCCCGTCTGGTGGAGCACTTCGTGCGCCGAGCCGAACGGCGCCACGGGGTGCGAGTGCAGCCCTTTCCCGGGTCGGTTCTCAAGCGCCTGCTCGATCACAGCTGGCCGGGCAACGTTCGCGAGCTGGGCAACGTGGTCGAACGCCTCGTGCTCCTGGCGGAAGATGGCATCGTGGCGCCCACGGATCTTCCCGACAGCTTCGAGACCCGGCGTGCGAAGCCCGACTTCCAGCTCCCGCCCGAGGGGCTCGCCTGGGAAGAGCACGAGAGCTCGTGCCTGGCCCAGGCCCTCGATTTGGCCGGCGGCAACCGGGCGCGGGCCGCGAGGCTCCTCCAGCTTCCCTACAAGGCGTTCCTCTACCGCCTGGAGAAATACGGCCTGGTCTGAACGCGCGAAGAGATGCCCATTTCGGGTGCCGGATCCCCATTTGAGGAGATCCGTTCGGCGCCGAAGGGATCTTGCCGAAAGATCCGGGTGGCATGCCCCTTGCTGTTCCAGGCTTGGAATCCCATCGCACGAAAGCGTTGGGGAAAGAACCTCGGAGGATCTTGGAAATGACGATAGCGCGTACCTTGCTGGCCCTTTTCTTTGCCGTTCTGGTAACCGTGACCTGCAGCTTCGCCGGTGAGGCTCACGAGAAAAAGATGATCAAGCTCGAGCTGAACGGTGACTCCGAGCCCACGGAGCTCGATATCACCGAGCTCGAGGTCGGGGAGTCAAGGCAGTACTTCGACGAAGAGGGCCGGAAAGTTCTTGTGACCCGCCTCGAAGAGGGTCTGGAGATCGACGTCGATGGAGAAACGATCGAGGTGCGGAGCCCGGGTCACATCGGGATCCACGAAGAGCACGAGATCCACGAAGGGCACGAGGGCCAGCGCCGGGTGATCATCAAGAAGCTCGGTGGCGGCGATGGTGAGGACGTGGATGTGAATGTCGAGGTGCTCGAAGGAGGTTCTGGCGAGCACTCTCGGTTGGTCGTCAAGAGCATCGGGAGTGCCGCCGATCGGCTGATCGAGTCGGGAGCCCTCGATGAGCTCGACGAAGAGACCCGGCAGCGAATTCTCGATGCCCTCGGCGTTGGGGACGCGGATGGTGGCGAAGGAGCCGCAGAGGTCGTGATCATCGAGAAGAAGGTCAAGAAGAAAGCACACAACTGAGCTCCGCAGGCCGCACCGAGCCAAGAACGCCGCCCGAGCGAGAGCCGGGCGGCGTTTTTGTGTCGATCTCCTGGCCCGGGGTCGAATCCAAAACCGCGGGGCTCCCGGAACCAAGAAGCGTTCGAATCGACGCCGTTGCGGTTACGGACTCCTGCGACGGGGGCTGGTAGAGTCTTCGAAACTCGACCGCAGAGAGCGTGACGCCGCGTTCACCAGGAAGGAACGCCACCCAGAACAAGAGTGGGAGAACCATGGGCCTGAATCTGCTCCAGAGGTACACCAAGTGGCTGCATACGGGATGGCCGGCGGGGACCGTCGAGAAGCTTCCGCGGGTGGAGGCGGACGGGTCGACCAATGTATCGGGTCTCTACATCGTGGGAGACCTGAGCGGTATTCCCCTGCTCAAGTTCTCGTCCGACACGGGAGCTCGGGCGGTCCGCACCATCCTGGCCGACGACAAGTTCCGGAGTCAGCAGGAATCCAAGAAAGACGACGTGCTCGACCTGGTGATCATCGGCGCCGGGGTTTCGGGCGTTGCGGCCGCCATGGAGGCGCGTAAGAACGACCTGGATTTCGAGATCCTGGAAGCGACCCAGCCCTTCTACACGATCTCGAATTTCCCCAAGGGCAAGCCGATCTACACCTACCCGACCGAGATGGTTCCCGAAGGGGATCTGCAGTTTTCGGCAGAGGTCAAGGAGCCGCTCCTGGAAGAGCTGCACGAGTACCGGGAAACCCATGACATCGAGCCGCGGATCGCCCGGGCCGAGAGGGTGGCTCGCAAGGGTGGGATTCTGCATGTACCCCTGCGAGAGGGAGAAGAGCTGAAGGCGCTGCGGGTGATCCTGGCGATCGGCCGCACCGGCAATTTCCGCAAGCTCGGCGTGCCCGGGGAAGATGCCGGCAAGGTATTCAACCGGCTGCACGACCCCAAGGAATTCAGCAAGAAGTCCGCCCTCGTGGTGGGGGGCGGCGACAGCGCGCTGGAGACGGCCATCTCCCTGGCCCAATGTGGCGCGAAGGTCACGCTTTCCTACCGCAAGCCGGAGCTCTCTCGCCCGAAGCCCGAGAATGTGGAGCGGCTCGAGCAGCTGATGGCCGACCCGATGGCCGATGTCGAGGTCGAGGAGCCGAGCTCGGAACGGGTCACCACTTCGACGGGGCGCTTCCTGGGGGCCTTTCTCCAGCCGGGAGAGATCCTTCTCGAGCTGGGGAGCACGGTCGAGCGGATCGAAGACGACCGGGTCTTGCTCACGGATGCCTCGGGCAAGGAGCGGGAGATCAAGAACGACGTGGTCTTCTCGATGATCGGCCGCGAGCCGCCCTTGGACTTTCTGCGGCGCTCGGGGGTGAAGATCCGCGGCGAGACAGCAGGGCTCGAGTGGATCGGGATTTTCCTGTTCTTCCTGGCGATCTGGTTCGTGTACGACTGGAAGAACGATGGGTTCTTCTCTCACACCTTGCCGGCACTCTCGGATTCCGCAACCTTTCCGAACAATGTTCCCGCCCTGTTGTCGAGCCTGGGAGAAGGGTTTCGAGAGCGGGTCGCCGACCGGTCCTCGATCCTGGGCACTCTCGCGATGTCCATGAAGTCGCGCTCGTTCTACTACACGCTGGTCTACACCCTCTGCATCGGGATCTTCGGAATTCTTCGGATCCGGCGCCGACGCACTCCCTATGTCAAGTTGCAGACCACAGTGCTCTTCCTCGTTCAGCTCGTTCCTCTCTTCTTGCTTCCAGAGATCTTCCTGCCGTGGATGGGTTACAACGGAGCCTTCCAGGAAGGCTCCGGAAAGGTCGTCGCGGACTCTCTGTTCGAGAAATACATTTCGGAAGATCAATACGCGGCGGAGCAATGGCCGGAGTGGGGCCACCCGCGGGCCTACTGGCGGGCCTACGGGTTCATTCTGGCCTGGCCTCTCATGGTCTACAATGTTTTCACCGAGCAGCCCATGTGGGCTTGGATCGCCATCTCGGTCCTGCAGACATTCCTTCTCATTCCATTGTTGATCTATTTCTACGGGAAGGGGGCCTACTGCGGCTGGATCTGCTCTTGTGGTGGTCTCGCCGAGACCATGGGCGACAACCAGCGCCACAAAATGCCCCATGGTCCGAAGGTGAATCGGCTGAACATGGTCGGCCAGTTCCTTCTCGCCATGGCCTTCTTGCTCCTGGGGATCCGGGCGCTCGGCTGGATGTATCCCGAGTCCTGGATGAACACGCAGTTCATGCTCCTCCTGGACGGCAAGAACGCGGCCTATGAGCTGGTGAACCCGATCAGCTGGAAATGGACCGTCGATGTTCTGCTCGGTGGAATCCTGGGGGTAGGTTTGTACTTCAAGTATTCGGGCCGGGTGTGGTGTCGGTTCGCGTGCCCTCTGGCGGCTCTCATGCACATCTACTCTCGTTTCAGCCGATTCCGGATTCTGGCCGACAAGAAGAAATGCATTTCCTGCAATGTCTGCACCTCGGTCTGTCACCAGGGAATCGACATCATGAACTTCGCCAACAAGGGATTGCCGATGGCCGATCCCCAATGTGTGCGTTGCAGCGCCTGTGTCCAGTCGTGCCCTACGGGAGTGTTGGAATTCGGCCAGATCCATGTGGCCACCGGCGAAGTGATTCGCCGAGATCGACTCCAGGCGTCGCCGGTCCTGATGGCGGAGCGTGGCGAATCCTGAAGAAAAAGGCGCGAAATGTAGAGACGATTCTTGTATTGGGAGTGGTCGGGTGGGACGCCGCGGAAGGGTAGCGATTTGACTCGGAAATTCGGGAGATATCGCGACCGTGATTCGTGTGGGCTCCGTCCGCGGAGTAAGATCCAGCGATCATGTGGCTCAACGAGAGCGTTCGGTCCTGGCTGACGGGTTTCCGGCGTCGCAAGGCCCGGCGCCGTGCCGTCCAGGATTTTCGGCGATCCCTTGCGCTGATCGTCGATCTGGATTCCCTGGAATCCAGCGTGGCCAGTCGCCTCAAAGAGCTTTTCGATCCCGACGTCCTGGTGATCTTGCAGCTCGACCGGCAGAGTTCCCTCTACCTACCCACCTTCACCTTCGGGGTCGACAAGGAGCAGCTCCAGGAGTATCACATTCGCCCGAAGGGGCGTTTGTCTCGTTGGTTCCTGGTCAACGAGATCTGCCTGGTCGTGCCGCGAGACCGCGGAGTCCTCGCCTATATCGATCCGGAAGAGCAAGAGCTCCTGCGCCGACTGGACATCCAGCTCTGCGCGCCTCTACTGGCTCGCAACCATCTCGCGGGTATGCTGATGTTGGGGCGGAAGCGGGCTCGGTGGAAACCCTCGCGCCAGGACTCGAACCTGTTTCTCAGCTTGTCCAACCAGGTCAGCCTGGCCTTCCAGAACGCCGCTCTCTACAGTGAGCAGCAGGAGCGGCTCGAGGCCCTGCACCGGGCCGATCGACTGGCGGCCGTCGGGGCTCTGGCGGCGGGGGTTGCCCACGAGGTCGGGAATCCGTTGACCAGCATCCGGTCGACCATGCAGTTCCTGGTCCAGAGGAGCCCGGAAGACGACCCCAGCCGCGAGTTGCTGCAAGATCTGATCGGCGAGGTCGATCGGATCAGCAAGACCGTGAGCAGCTTGTTGGGACTCGGTCCGGTGAGCTCAAGCAGGCCGAGATCGATCTCGTCGCCCTCGTTTCCCAGACCCTGCAGCTGCTGGAGTTTCAGGCGCGCAAACAGAACGTCACGTTCGATACCCGCTTTTCCCAGCCGTCTCTGCGGCTCCAGGCAGACGCCGATCGTTTGAAGCAGGTCTTCTTGAACCTGGTGCTCAACTCTCTCCAGGCGATGCCAGGGGGCGGCCAGGTGAGAATCGAGATCGAGCTGCTGTCCGATCCTCGCCGCCGCCGCCCGTCCGCCCGGATCGAGCTTCGCGATACGGGAGCGGGAATCTCGAAAGAACACCTGCAGCGCATCTTCGATCCATTCTTCACGACCAAGAGCGACGGCACGGGCCTCGGTCTGGCGATTTGCCGTAGCATCGTGCAACGGCACGAGGGGACGCTGGACATCGAGAGCACGACCGGCAAGGGGACCACTGTGATCATAGATCTACCGATTCGATTCTCCGGAGGGGAGAGATGAGACGATGCCCAAAGTTCTGATCGTCGACGACGAAAAAAACATCCGCCGCATCCTCACCCTGATGCTCGAGGAGCGGAGTTACGAGGTAGTGGAGGCCACGAGTGGCGAGGAGGCCCTGGAAAAGGCGCCGGAGCTCCAGCCGGACGTGGTCCTTCTCGATCTCAACATGCCGGGGATCGATGGCCAGGCGACCCTGCGCCGGCTGTTGATGGCTCAGCCGGGCCTGGATGTCATCATGATGACCGCCTATGGCTCGATCCCTTCGGCTGTCGAGGCCATGCGGCACGGCGCCTTCGACTACCTCACCAAACCCTTCGACAACGACGAGATGATGGTGCTGATCGACCGGGCACTCGACATGCGCCGGTTGAACGCCGAGGTCGAAGCCCTGCGGGACGAGCTGGAGGCGCGGTACGGCTTCAACGAGATCATCGGGATCAGCCCCGCGATGCAAGAGGTGTTTCGCACCATGGCCAAGGTGGCCAAGGTCGATGCAACAGTTCTGGTCACGGGGGAGTCGGGTACGGGCAAGGAGCTGGTGGCTCGGGCGATCCACCGCAAGAGCAAGCGCTCGAAGGGACCCTTCCTGCCGGTGAACTGCAGCGCGATTCCCCAGTCCCTGGTCGAGGCGGAATTCTTCGGTCACGAGAAGGGAGCCTTCACCGACGCCGGAATGCGGCGGCCGGGCAAGTTCGAGCAGGCCGATACGGGGACTCTCTTCCTCGACGAAGCGGGAGATCTCGCCATCGATGCGCAGGCCAAGCTCCTGCGGGCGCTGCAGGAAAAGCAGATCGTCCGCATCGGCGCCCAGATTCCGCGCCAGATCGATGTTCGAGTGGTCGCGGCCACCAACAAAGACCTGGAGGACGAGGTCGCGGCGGGACGTTTTCGCGAAGATCTCTACTGGCGTCTGAACGTCATCCAGATCCGGCTGCCACCCCTGCGCCGCCGCCGCCAGGATCTACCCCTTCTCTTCGATCACTTCCTGGATCGACTCAATCGGGAGCTCGGCCTGGCGGTGGAGACCATCGCACCCGACGCCCGCCAGGTCCTGATCGACTATCCCTGGCCGGGAAATGTGCGGGAGCTGGAGAACACGATCTGCCGCGCCATGATTCTCTGCGACAGTGATCGGCTGACGGTGGCCGATCTGCCGGGTCGGGTTCGGGGCGAGCCGGAAGGAGGGATCGGAGGGCCTCCTTCGGACCTTCACCAGCTGACCCTGCAAGAAGCGGTGAGAGAGGCCTCCGAGCGCCTGGAGAAACGGATGATCCTCTCCCGCCTGGCAGAGCTCAAGGGGAGCCGTACCGCCACGGCCGAGAGCCTCGGGGTCTCGCGCAAGACACTCTTCAACAAGATGCGGCAGTACAGTCTCGGCGACGATCTGCTCGAGGGCTCAGTCGACGAGCAGTGAGCTCGTACGACCCGTGAGCTCCTTCTCGCCACGCATGTAGCTCAGGTAGAGCGACTCGAGATCCTGGTATCGCAGCTCTTCCCTGCCGCAAGAGAGCACGTTCCTGCCCTCTTTCAGGATGCCCACCGTATCGGCGAGCTGCTTGGCGTGGAAGAGATTCTGGGTCGAGAGCAAGATCGCCTTGCCGCGGATCTTCAGGTTCTCCAGGATCTCTGCGAGCTCGGCGGTGGTCTGGGCGTCGAGGCCCGCCATGGGCTCGTCGAAGAACAGGGCGGGAGTATCCTTGACCAGGGCGATGGCGACCCCGAGCTTCTGCCGCATTCCCTTGTCGAATTTCTCGATCCGCTGGTGGAACGACCTCTCCGGCAGGCCGACCTCGCGCATGGCCATGGCGTACTCCTCGCGCGAATAACTCTTGCCGCTACCCAGGCGAGAGAAGAACTCGAGATTCTGCATGGCCGTCAGGTTGCCGTAGAGAGAGATGTTGTCGTCGAGAAAGGCCAGGTACCTCTTGGCCTCGAGAGGATTCGAAGCCACATCGATCCCGTTGACCAGGGCCTTGCCCGCGGTGGGGGCCGTGAAGCCCAGGAAGATGTTGATCACGGTCGTTTTCCCGGCTCCAGGGGCTCCCAACAGGCAGTAGATTTCGCCAGCATTGATCTCGAAATGTAGCGAGTCGAGAGCCAGTGTGCCATCGGCATACCGCTTGCTCAGCTCGATCGCTTCAATCATTTGCGAAGCCCCCTTCAACCGATCGGATGATTGGCGAAGAGTATAAAGATCAACGCCGTGAAAAAAAGTGTCGCCAAACCAAAAAGAAGAACTCGGCCTCTGGCTTTCAGCAGCCCGGATGAGACGGAGATCTCTTCGAACTCGAAGAGCGGAGGAGGCTCCGAAGGCCTCTTTCCCGACATGTAGTCGGGAAAGAAGAAGAGACCGGGGCTCTCGGGATCCAGGCGATCCATTTCCCTGGCGTATGCAAAGAGCGGGTCGGAGTGTCTCCAGGCGCGCTCGACGAACAGCCTGTCGCGCAGACTGCCGGAGCCGACCAGCCGCTCGGCAATGTCCTGGGTCAGCTGCATCGGAGAAACCGCTGCCAGGTTCTTGGCGATCTCGATCTGCGAGAACTGGAGCAGCAGCACGTCTCTGCGATGGGCTTCTTGCCGCGAATATCTCTCGCTCTGGATCTCGGCCGCTTCTCGTTCGGCTTTGTATCCATCCTTGGCGGCGACCTTCGGGTCCCGCCAGCTTCCGGAGCTGCCGTGATGCTCTTCGACTTCTCTCTTGATTTCGTTGGCTCGCTGATCGATCTCCTGCCTCGACGGTACGGGCTGGATCTGGTGGGCCAGCAGGCCGCTGGCCGCGGGAATCGCGATCACCATCGTGATCCAGATCATGGTGAGCAGGACGAGGCTGCGGGAGGCTTCCCGGCTGAGGAGCGATACCAACACGCCGATGGCGACGAAGAACAGGGAGGCCCAGAGGCCAAGTAGCAGGATCTCACCCACCTTGACCAGCTCGGCTCCGGTGAGCTTCAGATTGCCGGCGAAGCGCAGGATCACCAGGGACCCGAGAGCGCCGCAGAAGAACGGCGTGGAAAGAGCTACCCAGAGAGCCGTGACCTTCGCGAGCAGAACCTGCCACCTCTCGATGGGATACGAGAGGATGATCTTGAGAGTGGCGTTCTGCCTGGAGCCGCAGATCGAGTCGTAGCTCAGGATGAACGCGACGAGCGAGAGCACGACTCGTATGAGAAAGGCCCAGTCCAGAGGCTCCGAAGAGGGCAGTCGACCTTCGGCCGTTCGGGCGCGTTCGAGCCAGGGCTCCTGCCAGTAGTCCAAAGGCAAGCGATAGACATTGGGAACTTGCTGCTGCTGACCGTCGACGAGAAAAGCCAGCTTCCATGGGGGTTTGACCATCGGATGGGGCTGCATGGCCATGCGGCTGACCGTTAAATGCGACACCTCTTCCTGGTAGCTGGTCAGGAGCTCTCGATGGGTTTCTTTTTCGGCCTTGTACCGATGGGAATAGAGAACTGCCGAGAACAACATCAGAAGGAAGATCAGCAGGGCGGCGGCGCGGAAACGAAAGCTCTCGAAGAGCTCTCGCAATTCCCGCTGGGTGATGGTTCCCATGGGCCGGCTGTATTCGGTCTGGATTCGGGAAACGATCAGCGAGGAGTGCTCCCAGAACAAACGGCTGCTCTTCACAGTATCCATCACGCCCACCCTAACCTATATTTTTCGAATTTTGCCACTGCCATGAGCGCCAGAGCTCCGTTGAACGTCAGGAGAAAGAGAATCTCCCTCCACACCTCGTGGCTCACCACGAGCAGATCGAGTCTCCTTTCCTCGACGCGTGGGAAATCGTCCAGCTCGAGCAACCGTTCGGGATCCGACTCGAATCGTTCCGCCTCGGCTCGGATCTGTTCCTGTATCTGCGGTTTTCGAAACAGGTCGCTGCGCTCCTGGAATGTCCGGTGGGGGTTCTCGGGAAAGTGTTGCTCGATCAGATCCGTCCAGGGCCGGGTGATCGGCTCGTCGGTGAACCAGCGCCAGGAACCGAAGGCTTCTTTCTCTTTCAGATAGGCGATCAGGTGTTCCCGCTGCTTCCTCGCATCGACGAAGAAACGTTCGAAGTCGGCAGCCGAAGTACCCGCCAGAGATTCCGAAATCCGGTCGAGCAGGAACGCCGGTGAAGGGTAGGACAAGATCTGGGCGTAGCGTTCCACCTGTTGCATGTCTCGAAGATGGGAGATACGCAGATCGTGGATTCGTCCTGCATATTCGAGAATCAACAGGTGGCTCTGGCCGTTGTATTCGGCCAGAGTGTCGTAGTAGAGCTTGGTTCCGTACCGTAGCCTCGAACCATGGTTGAACTTTTCCACGACAGGAGCCTTCTCGAAATTTTCGCGTCGCGCCAGGATCGGGTAGCGAGAGTGCAGCTCTCTGAGCTGGCTGTCGAGGCTCTGTTGCAGGCGTTCGACGTTTCTCTCGATGCTTCGAGCATCATTCTTCGCCTCCATGGCTTCTGCCGTGATGGCCACGGCCGTCTGGGGAATCAGAATGACGATGACGAGCCAGGAAAAAAGAGAGAGCACCAGAGAGGCCGAAGTGCTCCTGGCGGTCAGCGAAAGGGCCAGCCCGAGGAAGATCATCAGGCTGATGTAGAAGACATACGTGATCATCAGGCCGGCCAACCGCCACCAGTGGTCGGGTCGTAGCTCGATCTGCCCCCGAAAGTGCACGATGGCGAGAATGGTGATCGAGCAGAGGGCCAGCGGAATGAGCAGGCTGAAGAATGCGCCCAGGAACTTCCCCAGGACCACCGTCGAGCGGCGGACCCCGCTGGCGAGCACCAGCTTCAGATTGCCGCTCTCCTTCTCCCCGATCGCGGCGTCGAAGGTGAGGAGCAGAGCGAGCAGACCGAACACGAGCCGCACGATCGTGGTGAAGTCCAGGCTCAGGAACGAAGCCATGAACTCGTTGCCCCGAAAACTCTCCCGAGCCACGATCGGAATGGAGTGGATGTCGACGCGGGTCTCGTTCGAGAGTCTGCCCTCGAATCCCCGGTCGATGATGCTCAGGGGCTCGGGCGGGCGGGTGACGATCGGCTGGACGAAGGAGTACACGTGCAGGCTCTGCAGCTCGGCTTCGTGGTCGGCCACCAGCTGCTCATGGGCCTGCGCCCGCAGCAGGTAGTCTTCGGTGCCGACCCAGGCGGCGAGGCCCGTGAGCGCGAGGAGAATCAATGAGCTGGCGACGAAGCGGAAGCTCACGGTATGGCCCAGAACTTCCTTCTTGAGGATCACGTTCAGCATGCTCTGGCCCGGATCACCGGCTTCTCATCACGATCGCGGGGTCGACTCGAGTGAGGGCTCGTGACGGCAGATACGACGCTGCCATGACCGTAAGCAGGACCAGAGCCGAAGCTCCGGCGAAGGTCGGCAGGTCGACGGTGGAGACACCGTAGAGAACCTTGGAGAGCGCACCCGAGAGAAGAAGGGTTCCAGCCAGGCCCAAGAGCACTCCCATGAAACCATCTCGCAATCCAGAAGACACGCTGCTCTTGACGAGGTCGATGGGCGAGGCTCCCAGGGCCAATCGAATGCTCGAGTCCAGACGTCGGGTGAAGATCGAGAACGAGACTACACTATAGGCTCCGGAAGCAGCCAGCAGCAGGGCGACCACGGCAAATGCCGAGATCACCAGGGTGCAGCCCCGAGGCCGGGAGAGTGCCTTTTCGACCACTCTCTCGAGGGTCTGGATCCGATCGAGCACCAGGGGATGCTCTTGGGCTCGCGACCACTGGCGGAGGATTCCGGCCAGCGCTTCCGGTGGCGTCCGGGTCTTGGCGACCAGGTAGAGCGAGTTGTGGGGTGCCAGCTCGAACGGCAGGTAGATCGTCGGCAGGGCTTCGGCCGCGAGGCCGCGATGGCGGACATCCTCGACCACCGCCAGAATCCGCCACGGGTAAGAGCGACCCCAGTTCAGGTCCAGAGCTCTGCCGACCGGGCTCCGGTCGTCGTCGGGCCAGAGCAGCTCGGCGGCTCGGCGGTTGATCACCACTCGGTGCTCCAGGTCACGGAAATCGATCTCTCCGTCCACGACACCGATCTCGAGGCTCGAAAAGAAACCTTCGTCGACGCCGAGGAACTCCATGTCCACTGCCTCTTCCCGGCTTCCGGAGACCTGCACGGCGAGGCTCATGGAGCTCGGGCTCATCGGCAGAGAGTTGATCCAGCCCACGGCCTGGATTCCGGGAAGGCCTCGAGCCCAGTCGACGGTCTTGCGATACAGGTGATGGGTCTGCATGGGATGCCCCTGGAAGGAACCCGGCGGCTGGACTCGCATGGTGACGACACGGGTCGCCTCGAACCCCGAGTCTTGTTGGATCAGGTGCTGAAAGCTCTGGATCATGAGGCCGGCCGTGATCAGCAGGATCAGAGACCAGGCGGTTTCGAGCAAGACCAGACAGCGGGTGACTCTGGCCCGCCATGTACCCGGAGCAGCGGTTCGATGCCGGAGCGCCAGCAGGGGTCGTACCCGAAGGCCTCGCAACCCGCCAGAGGCCAGTGCCGTGATGAAGAAAAGGCAGATCGAGAAAGCCAGGATCGGAACCCCCCAGGAGAGCTCGGCGACTCGCGGAATCGCGGCGATCCCGGAAAGCGGGAGCAGCTTCGCGAGCAGGGTCGCGAGACCGAGCCCGAAGAGAGTGGCCGATCCGCTGATCCAGAACGATTCCGCGAGCCGCTGCCGCGACAGGTTCGAAGGACCCGCCCCCATCGCCAGGTGGATCGCCGAATCCTGCTGGCGACGCGACTGATCGGTCATCAGCAGCAAGGTCGAGTTGGAAAAGGCGACCAGGAAGACCAAGAGGACGGCAACCTGCAGCGCCCGAAGCGCGGGCCGCGCCGGAGCCACCGCGAGCTCGTGCAGGCTGATCGCCCGCGACTCCCAGCCGGTGAATGTTTCCGGATCGCTGTGCCCC
>CAZMEL010000227.1:0-13180 GCA_964565225.1 uncultured Thermoanaerobaculia bacterium
CCTTCGTGGCGGTGGCCGTGCTGCGCCTCTGGGAGATGGGGAAGCTCGATCTCGACGATTCCGCAAAGAAACATCTCGATCCGGAGCTGGTCGCCATCCTGGAGGCGGACGGCTACGACTTCGAGGCGATCACCCTCCGGCACCTTCTCACCCATACGGCCGGGCTGATCGACCATACCCGAACCGACGAGTTCGGCCAGGCGATCGAGGCGGACCCCCAGCGCCGATGGCAGCGGATCGACCACATCCGGGGCGCCGCGGACTGGGGAGATCCTCTCGGACCGCCCGAAGAGGCGTTCGTGTATTCCGACACGGGATATGTGCTGCTCGGCAGGGTGGTCGAGAACGTGTCCGGCAAGCCGCTGGCGTCGGCGGTGCGCGAGCTGGTGGGGTACGAAGAGCTGGGGCTCGACTCGACCTGGTGGGAGACCCTGGAAGACGCGCCGGCCGGGGTGCCGCCACGGATCCACCAGTACATCGGCGGCCAGGACACCTACGACTGGGATCCGTCCTTCGATCTCTACGGGGGTGGTGGCCTGGCTTCTACTCTCGGCGACCAGGTGCGTTTCTGGCGCGGTCTCTTCCACGGGAAGATCTTCACCGATCCAAAGACTCTGGAGGTGATGCTCACCACACCGATCGAGCCCGAGGTACCGGGCTACCGCATGGGAGTCTTCGCCCAGGACTTCGATGGCCTGGAGGTGTACGAGCACAGCGGTTTCTGGGGTACCCAGGCACTCTACGTGCCGGAGCTCGACCTGGCCGTTGCCGGTGCAGTGACCGAGCAGCAGCAGGCCCGTGCGCTCTTCCAGATGATGCGCGACGCGGTGGCGAAGGCTCGGGAGGTGCAGTCGGCAAGTCACTCCGTGAGCTCCGCCTCGGGGTGATCGCCGACTGGCTCGGCCCCTCGATTCGTTCGCTTCGGAAGCTCGTTCCTTGGTAGCGGTGGTCGAAACGGGACCGGTAGGAAGAGAAAACAAGAAGCCCCGGAGGTGCAATGGGTGCACCCCCGGGGCGTCGAGACCTCGGATCTCTCGATGAATCAGTGGATTCGCTCGAGCTCCGCCCGTTCGGCAACGGCGGTGCGGATCTCTGCCTCGAGGTCGGCGAGATCGCCGTTCTCGACGGCGAAGGCACCGGGCACTTCCGACGGAATCTGGGCCACCAGGCCACCTTCGACCTGGTACCGGCCAGCGGGATTCACGGTGCGGAAGAGCGAGCCGCCCTTGGCGTGTACGTTGTCGCCCGAGATGTCGACGAGGAAGAGAACCATCTCGTCGCCCGGCAGGTACAGCGGGTCTTCGGCCAGCTCGAGCAGGCTGGTCTCACCCTGCCGGGTGGTCAGCTCGCCGCCGGTCTGCATCACGTCGATCCGGTCGCCCACCTGGCGATCGCCACGGTAGACCTCGAGGATCTCCATCTCGGTGTCGGTGAAGGCGAAGGTTCCCTTGCCACCGACTCTCTCGGCGCCCTCGGGCATCGGGTTCCAGAGGTGGCGCGGTGCCTTGCGCTCGATCGCCTGGACTCGGACGACGAGATCGGCTTCCATGACCTGCTCGGTCACGGTGCGGGCGGTAGAGACCCAGGCGGCGTGGGCTCCGGTGTGGTCGCCGGTGGGCAAGCCGTCGACGGTGGTCAGGGAGCTGAAGGCGAGGCCGCCGAGCAGTGCGGAGGCAGCGAAGGTAGCCGTTGCCAGGGCAACGAACTTGATCTTGAATCTATGGCTCATGGTGTCTTGACCTTTCATTTTTCTGGGTAGGAGATCCGGAATCAATAGCGGCTGTTCACGTCGTTGCGGTCACCCGAGTTGGGGTTGGTGACACCGGTGCTGGAAATGAACGTGTACATCACACTCGACGTGGTGTTGTTGTGAGCCAGAGACACACAATGCCCTGCCTCGTGGGTCGCTACCGCGCGGCGAAAGGTCTGGTTGTAGCTGTCCTGGTAGGTGCGGTTCTCATAAGCGATGCAGTAGGAGTAGGTCCCATTCCAGGCGGACGAGTTGTTGCAGGAGCCGCTGGTGTTGCAGATGTAGGCGAGCCCCGCCCAGCCGGTGAGGCCGAACGTGCTGACGTATTGGGCGATGTCCCAGTTGTTGCCGCCGATCTGCGAGAACTGGAGGTCGGTGGTGTTGGTCCAGGTGCTCATGCCGGAAGCCACCGGGGAGGTGTAGCTGCCGTTGGCAGACGTGGTGCCGAAGAAGCGCCAGTCCAGAAAGCGGGTGTTGAATTTGCCCGATCCGAGGTAGCCCGCAAACGCGGCGCCGGCCGAGAGCCCCATGAGTGCGATCGTCACCAGGGCGATCGCTCTCTTCCATCGGGATCCTTGGGTTGATTCTTGCATTGTCCTCTCCTCTCGAGTTGGGACGGAATCCGTATCGACCAAGCTCCGCCCGGGAGGAGGAAACGTTCCTCCACCAAAAAGGGATTGCCGGGCATTGCCGCCTTCCAGGTCTGTTCCGTCCGATCGTTGTGGAGTCTTAGCACAGACTGTGCCAAGCTCGAATCTCTCGGCGACTGAACGCTCTGGAATGAGTGATTTGTCTCTAAGTCTCCAGACAACAGAAGTTTAAGTTGTCTATGGTGGCCTTCGGCCGGCGGCCGAAGGCCACTGGTGGCTGGTATCAATCTTGAGAATCACTGCTTCTCAAGATTGAGAATCATTACTCTCGGTAGATTGAATGGCCTTTATGATTGGCCCATGCAAGGGCCTGTCCTGATCTTCCCATCTCCGAGCTTCCGGTTTAGTCTTCGCCCGGCGGCAGCTGCCGCCGACTCGACCGAGCCAAGAACCTCTGACGAACCGAGATAGGAACGATCATGAGTGAGAATCAGCCCCTGGTAGGGATTTTGATGGGTAGCGACTCCGACTGGGACACGATGAAACACGCACCGCGGACCCTCGACCGCTTCGGAGTGAGCAACGAGAGCCGAGTGCTCTCGGCCCACCGAACTCCGGATCTCGCCTGTGAATACGCGCGGACGGCGGCCGATCGGGGTCTGCAGATCATCATCGCCGCGGCGGGTGGAGCGGCCCACCTGGCGGGCGTGGTGGCGGCTCACACACTGCTGCCGGTGCTGGGCGTTCCCATGAAGGGTTGGTCGCTCGACGGTCTCGATGCCCTGCTCTCCACCGTGCAGATGCCCAAGGGAGTGCCGGTCGGTACTCTGGCCATCGGCAAGGCGGGGGCGATCAACGCCGCGCTGCTCTCGGTTCGGATCTTGGCTCTGGGGCGGCCGGACCTGCAGGATCGGCTGCGGGAGTTCTACGAGGAGGAGACCCGCAAGATCGCCGCCATCGAGCTCGTGGACGAAGGTTAGCCCGCCGTTCCAGAACCGGCGCTCCGATCGGGGCGCCGGTCGGGTCCGGCCTAGCCTGGTGCATTTTCCAGGCTAGCTGTCTTCGTCGTCCAAGTAGTAGTTGAAGCCCTCGGAGCGGTCGCCGTGCAGGACTTCGTAGGCGTGGGCGGGGCTGTCGGCCCGATAGAGCTGATCGCGCATTTCCTCGTCCGAGCCCACCAGTCTCGCCAGGTTGGCGAGCACTTCCAGGTGATGGTCGCGTTCCCCCTTGGGGGTGGCCAGGAGCACGATGCAGTGGAGCGGCTTGTGATCCGGAGTCTCGAAGGAGAGGCCCTTGCGGCTCAAGCCCATGACTCCACGCATGCCCGGTGCCTGGGGTAGAACCCCGTGGGGCACCGCCAGACCCTCTCCCAGACAGGTCGACGCCTCGGTTTCACGGTCGATCACCGACTCACGAAATTCGGTCAGGTTTTCCTGCGCCGATCGGTGGGTGGCGCCCATTTTCTTCACCAGGACGTCGATCGCCTCTTCCATGGTGTCGGCTTCGAGGTCGAGCAGGATGTTTTCTTCCTGGATGAAGTCGATCAGTCGGGAGCGGTCGCGACCGGCCTCGCCGGAACGGGCGAGGCTCCAACGGGCGAAGATGGGCCCGGCGATCTCGTTCATGGTCACGGTGGTCAGGACCACGGCGACGATCAGATCGAGCACCTGCTGCTGGGCCCGCATGACGGGGTCTTCCTGCAGCAGAATGGTCAGGCCGATGGCGAGCCCCGCCTGGGGCAGGAGCGCCAGCCCGAGATTGCGGCGCACGGTCTCCGTTGCCTTGGCGAGGCGCATGGAGATCTCGACCGACAGGAGCTTGCCCGCACCTCGGGCACAGAAGTAGACGAGGGCCGCAAGGCCTGCCACGGCGGCCTGATCGAAGCTCAGCTCGATGCCGGCGAGGGTGAAGAAAATCGCCAGAATGGCCGGCTCGAACGAAACGAAGACCTTGTCGGCCAGGCGTTCCTGGCTGGGGTTTCGGTTCGACTGGACGAATCCGAGGCAGAGACAGGCGAGCAGCGGCGAGAGGCCGAGCTCCCGGGCGATGCCGACGGTGAGCAGGATCGCCGCGGCGCCGAGGGAAGCCATCTGGTCGGGGCGAGCCGCGATCTGGGCCACGAAGTCCATGACGAAGGCAGCGGCGGCCCCCAGAGCGGCGGCCATCAGCAGTGGAAGCACCGCTCGCTCGAGCAGCAGGGTCGTCCACGAGATGGCTTCGGTGTCGGTCATCATCACTCGGGCGACTTCGTGGGTGAGCTCGAACAGCAGCATGCAGGCCATGTTGTTGAGCGCCACCGCGGCGATCAGGGTCTTCACGAAGACACCCTTGGCCCGGGTCTCCTTCACCAGCGCAACCACCGTGGCAGGGGCGGTGGCGATGGCGATCGTCGCCAGCAGCGCTGCCGGACCCAAGGGCATGTTGGTGAACAACAGCAGGGAGCCGAGCACCAGAGCTGGGGTGATCGTCGCTTCCGCCAGGCCGAGATAAAAGAGGCGGGTTCGCGCGTTCTGGAGTCGCCGCAGGTTGAGGTGGGAGCCCACGGTGACCGCCATGAGGCCCAGCGCGAAATGTGTGATCGTGGCCAGGTTGTGCGCCGCGTCGCGCTCGAGAATGTGCAGGACCGAGGGGCCGATGAGCACACCGGCGACGATCTGCCCGGTGATGCTCGGCAGCCGTGCTCGTTTGGCCACCGATCCCACCGAGAGGCCGATGATCATGATCAGGGCCAACGCCAGCAGAGGGTTGGCGTTGGGGATCAGGGCCGTGGCGGCGGCCTGAGTGACTTCGGAAGTTCCAGCGGTCATGCGTCGTGTCGTGTCGGATTACCGGCCGAATCGACAACAGGGAACGTGGGGGTGCCGAAAGCGGCACTGCACGAGGGAGCTGTCGTTGGGTTGGGAAATCGGGGTCGAGGCCGAAGCGTACCCTTTGGGCGAGGATTGTGCGCGAAGGCCGGGCTCCCGCAAGCTCGGAAGCGATACAATATCAGCGACACGATGATGTCGAGGCGAATCGAGGCCCGGCACGACGAAGAGCCAGGCTTCCGAAGCCTCGGACCCGCCACTGCGATTCGATTCGCGCCGATCTTACCGAACCTCGCCCCGAGATGCGAACGCAGGGTCCCGCGCTCGAGCCGAGACCCCGTAGAATCTCCAGGAGCTCAGAGATGTTCGATACGAAGTCCGCCCTTCGACTCCTCCTCGTAGCCCTCGCTGCATTTGCCCTGCCGTCCCTCGCTTCGGACACCGAGCCGAGAACGATCGGCGCCGGAGTGACGCTGGAAGAAGCAACGCCGATCGCCACGATCCTCGCCGGACCCATGGCCTGGAAGGGTCGTGAGGTGCGGGTGGAAGGCGAGGTTACCGGCGTCTGCACCAAGAAAGGATGCTGGATGGACCTCAGCGATGCCGAAGGGAATACCCTCAAGGTCCGGGTCGAAGACGGAGTCCTGGTCTTCCCCGAAGATGCCGAGGGTCTCCGGGCCAGCGCCGAAGGAACGGTAAGTGTCCAGGAGATGGACCGCGAGCGATACCTCGGCTGGCAGCAACACCTCGCCTCCGACCGCGGCGAGACTTTCGATGAGTCCACCCTGGGGGAGGGTCCGTATCTCCTGGTCGAGATCGCCGGTACCGGAGCCCGGGTCGAAGGTCCCTGACCACCCTTGCCGCGGGCACCTGGCCTCGGCCAGCGCCGAGAAGGGGCGTGTTGATCTACCCTTCCGTACCCACCGCCCGAATCCGAGGCACGAGGTCTCCGAACGCCGCCGCGTGGCGCTCGTAGAGAGGCTGGACCGCCGCCTGGAATGCCGCCGTACCGCCCTCGATCTCGTGCATCTCGACCCCCGCCTCCTGCAGCTCCCGCAGGGCCTCCTGCACGTACTCCTGCCAGAATCCGCGCTGCGGCACCGCAGACTGTTGCGCCGCTTCCCGCAGGGCGGTCTGCTGCTCCGGGGTCAGGGAATCCCAGAAACCGCCATGCACCAGAACCACATCGGGAATCATGGAATGTCGGTCGTAGGAGTAGTGCTTGGCCACTTCGAAATGCCGCTCCGAACGAAAGCTCGGCAGATTGTTCTCCGCGCCGTCGAGGCTGCCCGTGTAGAGGTTGGTATAGACCTCTTTGAAACCCAGCGACACCGGCGATGCGCCGAGAGCCTCCACCATCTCCCGCATGATCTCCGACTTCTGCACCCGGATCTTCAACCCCGCCAGATCCTCGAGCCGGCGAATCGGACGTTTCCGGTTGTAGAACGATCGGGCCCCGGCGTCGTACCAGGCCAGTCCCACGAAGCCCGAGCCTTCGAGCGAGGCCAGTAGCTCGTCACCGACCGGCCCCTCCAGCACCGCCCAGAAATGTTCTGGATCTCGGAAGAGGTAGGGCAAGGTCAACACGCCGATGGTCTGTGAGAACTCCGCCAGAGGAGCCACCGAGGTGCAGGCCATCTGGATCGCCCCGAAGCCCAGCTTCTCCAGCGTCTCCTTCTCGTTGCCCAGCACTCCCCCCAGCTGCAGATCGATCTCCAGCGACGAGCCCAGCCGAGGGTCGGCCGCCACTCGTGCCGCCAGGTCTTCCAGCCCGGAAGCCGTGGGATAACCCTCCACGTGCACATTCGAGAGCACGACCCTGCGAAGGCTCGGGCCTTCGCCGGAGGGGCCACAGGCCGCGACGAGAGCAAGGATCAGCAGAGGGACGAAGAAGGGTCGAATCGGCATCTCGGGTCCTCTCGGTTCGGTTGCGGCGTCACGATACCGCAAGATCCTGCCGCGTGGCCCTGCGGATGAGCGATCCGAGCGCAGCCTCTCGTAGCTCAACCTCCTGCCACCCAGCGCGGAAAGAACAACGACAGCTCGGGAACGAATGTGACCACGAGCAAGACGACCACCATCGCCAGGTAGAACGGCCAGAGGCCCTTCACCGCCTCCTCCATGGTGATTCCGCCCACCGCACAACCCACGAACAGAGTGCTGCCCACCGGCGGAGTGCAGAGGCCGATGCCCAGGTTGATCAGGAGCACGATTCCGAAATGCACCGGATCCATCCCCAGGCTGGTGGCCACCGGCAACAGGATCGGCGTGACGATCACGATCAGCGGTGCCATGTCCATCACCGCGCCGAGCACCAGGAGCATGGCGTTGAGCAGCAGCAGCGTCGCCACCTCGCCGACCCCGAGGGAGGCCAGTGCCGCGGTCAGACGCGATGGCACGTGCAGATAGGTCATCACCTCGCCGAAAGCCGCCGCGGTGGCGATCAACAACAACACCATGCCCGAGGTGCTGGCCGTCCGGCGCAAGAGCTCGGGGTACCGGCCAAGAGGCAACGAACGGTCGCAGGCAGAGACCAGGGCTGCCCAGAGCACCGCGATCACCGCCGCCTGGTGAGGCGGAATCTTCCCCATGGCGATCGGCACGATGATGATCAACGGAGTGACCACCGCCGGCAGCGAACGACCGACGATCCCCAGCGCCTCTCGCCAGGGAACCAGCCGTTCCGCCGGGTACCCGCGCCGCCGCGCCACCCACCCGCTCAGGCCCATCAGCACCACGCCGATCAGCAGCCCCGGCACATAACCCGCCAGGAACAGTGCCTGGATCGAGACCGTGCCTCCCGCGGCCAGGGAGAAGAGGATCGCGTTGTGCGACGGCGGAATGATGATGCCCTGGGTCGAGGAGGTCACCGTCACCGCGACGGAGAAGTCACGGTCGTACCCTTTGCGGGTCATCATCGGGATGAGCACCGAGCCCAGCGACGAGGTGTCGGCCACACTCGAGCCGGAGATCCCGCCGAAGAACATCGACGCCACGATGTTCACCATCGCCAGCCCGCCGCGCACGAAGCCGACACAGACATTGGCGAGATCGATCAGGCGCCCGGCCATGCTGCCGGCTCCCATGATCTCGCCGCAGAGAATGAAGAAGGGGATCGCCATCAGGGTCGTATTCGCCAGCTGGGCGCTCATCTTCTGGGTGACCACCAGGGGTGGCAAGCCGGTGGCGAAGCAATAGCCGAAAGCCGAGAGGCCGAGGCAGAAGGCCACCGGCACTCGCAGGATCAACAGCAGGGAGAAAGAACCGAAGACCAGCAGGATCAGAGTCGGCTCACTCACCGCCGGGCTCCGGGTGTACCAGTCGCTCGAGGGCGAAGAGCACCATCGAGGCGCCGATCACCGCCGCCGGAACATACTGCAGAGCGGCCGGCCAGCCGGTGCCGGGCAACGTGTTGCCCACGGTCTGCGCCAGGCGCAGACCGTAGATGCCGACCAGCGCACCGAACAACGCCATCGAGAGGGCGGCGAAGCGGTCGAGCCCCAGCCGCAGCTTCGGCGGCAGGCCACGGGTCAGAGCCTCGACCCCGAGATGGTGACCCTGGCGAATCCCCAACGCCGCCGAGAGCAGGCCGAAGCAGATCATCAGCAGACCCTGGATTTCCGAAGCGGCGGCCCAGGAGATCTCGAATAGAGCCCAGGCCGCGGCCTCGGCTCCGGCGATCAGGACCAGGAGAGCGAGGATGGCGGAGTCGAGACAGGTCAGGAAACGGGCCAGGGCGCGCATGGTGTCGATCTTACTGCCTGTTCTCTTCCGAGAAACAATCCTTCCGGGTGAGCCGATCGCGGGAATCCAGTCCTTCGACGGGCAAGCCGAGACCCGCCTCGAATCGCCCATCTCACGGAACGAGGCTCGCCAGGAACGCGCGGGGTTCGGCGGAACCGGGACGGAGCTCCGGTGTGCGGTAGAGTGTGGGCCTATTTGTCGGATACGAGCCCTCGAATCCAACCGAGCCACGAGGAGTCAGCATGTGTAGAAACATTCGCCCACTCTTCAATTTCGAGCCCCCCGCCACCGAAGAAGAGGTCTACGCCGCCTCCCTGCAGTTCGTACGCAAGGTCAGCGGATCCACCAAACCCTCGAAGGCGAATGCCGAGGCCTTCGACAAGGCGGTGGTCGACGTGGCGGCGGTGGTGCGAGATCTGCTCGGCTCCCTCGTCACATCGGCGCCGCCGAAAGACCGGGAAGTCGAAGCGACCAAGGCTCGGGCGCGGGCAGCGAAGCGTTTTCGCACCGCCTGAGGTCGATCGTCGGTGAGCTGGAGACCGGTGCACGAGTCGACGCGTATCGTGGCATGATGGGCTCCCGACCCAACCGAGGCGTGCCGCCTTTCGCCTCTTGAATCCCAGGAGCAGACCATGGACAAACAGACGATGATCGATCATCTCAACGAGGATCTCTCCGGTGAGCTGGGTGCGATCATTCAGTACATCACCTATGCCGCCAAGGCCACCGGTCCCTATCGTCCGCAGCTGGCGCAGTTCTTTCTCACCGAAGTCGCCGACGAGCAAATGCACGCGCAGTTCCTGGCCAACAAGATCGTGGCCCTGGGTGGCGAGCCCACCACCGAGGCCCGCGCCGTTCCTTCGGCGAGCACCAACCGCGAGATGCTCGAAGCCGTGCTCGCCGCAGAGCGCAGAGCCGTTGAAGACTATTCCCGGCGCGCGGAAGAAGCCGACGAGCTCGGCGACAAGGGCCTCGTCGTCCAGCTCGAGGACATGGTCCGCGACGAGAGCGGCCATTCCGAAGAGACGGAACGGATTCTCCGCGACTGGCCTCTCTGAATCGGTCCCCCGAGCTCCCCTGAGGCTCTGGCCTCTGCTCGGCTGCCCTGCACAGTTGGAGACCAGGCTCGGCGAGCTGTGCTTCCGTTGCGCGAATGCTCCATTGCAATCGATCCCCCGGGCTTTCCCGAGGACCCTTGGCCTTCTGGCCAGGGGCTGTCCGTTTGGTAGGATGCCCCGGCCTGGGGTTCAGGAAGTTCGGTAAACGACCAGTCTAGGAGCGTCCCGATGAAGTACCGATACATTCTGAGCTCGACGGCCATTTCTTTGGCCCTGTTGGCGGGAGCGGCCACCGCGGCGGAGCCACCGCCTACCTCTTTCCGACAAGCAACCCAGATCGAGGGCGAGACCCCGATGGCGTCTCGCGACTCCGGCCCGGCGCCTACAGCGCTCGGGCACGAGTCCCGGTGCAGCGAAGCGGTGTTCCGCACTGCGGAGATCGATCTCTCCTGGAGCCCGGCGGCGGCCGCCGAGGGACGCCGGCAGCGGGTGGATGTCTCCAAGTTTCGTGACGGATTCGAGAAAGGGCTATTCGAGACGTCGGGTGTGCTGGCCGCGAGCCGCAGGGACGCTCGTCTCCTGGCTCCCGAGCCGGGGGTGAACTATTACTGGCGGGTGTTGCGCGACACCGGAGAGGGCTGGGTCTCGAGCCCGGTCGAGCGGTTCGAGGTTCCGATCTGCCCTTGGGACAAACCTTCCGACCCTTCGGCGATCGCCAGTGAGCGCGAGGAAGGAGGCCAGCGATGAGCCGTACGATCTCTACGAAAGGGTTGATCGCGAAGTGGCTGCTCGTCGGCCTTTCGATCGCGGTGCTCTCGGCGCCCCAGGCCCTCGGCCAGCTGGTGACCTTCCACGACGTGAACCCGGACTTCTCGGATACGGACCCCAACGATCCCGACGGGGCTTCCGGTGGGCGGGTGAACATGATCGCCGTCGAGCCCGACAACGATCAGGTGATGTACGCTGCCAGCGAGTGGGGCGGGCTGTTCAAGACTCTCGACGGAGGTCTGACCTGGTTTCGGCTCGACGGGCATATCCCGGTGGTGACCTGGGACGTGGCGATCGACCCTTCGGCGACCCAACGGATCTACGCAACCTCACAGTTCGACGGCAAGAACACCAGCCTTTCGGGCATCAACGTCAGCCTCGACTCGGGCGCCACCTGGGCGAAGCCGGCCACGGCCACGCCGCCGGAGGGTTTCTGCCAGGTGGCCGACGATCGGACCCAACCCAAAGCCTTCGGTATCGCGATCGATCCGGTCGACAACGACAAGGTCTACGTCGGCACCGGTTGTGGCCTGGCGATCAGTGAAGACGCCGGGGTGACCTGGTCGTTCGTCGATCCCACCGACAATCCGGGCACGGCCACCCGGATCTGGGACGTGATCGCCCACGGCGATGGCCTGCTCGATGTCTGCGGCGACGACGGACACCTGCGATCCACCGATGGCGGCGCCACGTGGATCGGCGGCAGCGGCCTGGCCTCGGGTCGGTGCTCTCTGGCGGTCTCGCCCGACGAGCCCTATGTCTTGCTCGCGGTATCCGGAACCACCATCTACGAGACCACCGACGCCAGCGCCCCGGGTGGCGCGAGCTGGTCGCCCACCCGCACCAATCCCTCGCCACAGGGCCGGATTCCCTTCGTGGCCACCAACCAGCGTTCGGATGTGGGAGGCGAAAATGTCTTCGACCTCTGGTTCGGCGACGTCTCCCTCTTCCGGGTGAGCTGCACCACCCCGGATCCCCCGGCCCCGGGAGGCAGCCCCCGGTGTGGCGCCGGCAACAGCCCGGAGTGGGCCGGTGGCTTCACCCGCGCCGTCGGCGGTCACGACGATATGGGTTTCATCCTCTTCGATCCCACGGTAGCGGACGACAAATGCCCGATCCTGATGTCTTCGGACGGTGGCGTGTACTACAACACCGATCGCGGCGAGGACTGCCAGAATCCCAACTGGGAGCAGCCCGACGTGACCCCTCACGCCCTCTGGATGTGGACTCTCTCCGGGGCCGACCAGGCCGGGCTCGAGGCGGAAGACCTCTACTTCGGCAACCAGGACAACGGCGTGTTCGGAACGATCAATGCGGGCGCCGAATCGCCCGACTGGTCGAACGACATCTGCTGCGACGGCTTCGATTCGGGTGCCGATCCCGAGGGCGTGGTGTACACGGTCTGCTGCTTCGGCGGTGGCCGGGCGACCCGGGCCTTCCGCAAGGGACCGGGATTCGTGGGCGGTAGCGAGATCGACTATCCGCCGACCGGTCTCTTTCCCGGGTTCGTCTTCCCCGACTCGATCGTCAATGTCGAAGGTCGTGCCTATGCGGCGATCACCCGGGACTGCACCCAGGGTGCCGGCGGATGTCCGGGGTCCGACGGGGGGCTGTATTACACCCCCGACCTCGACGCCAATCCCGTGGTGTGGACCGAGCTGGGCAACAACACCGAGCCGCCGAGCCAGAGCCTCTGCGGTCTCAAGGTGAGCCGCGACAGCCTGGGCACGCCGACGTTCTACGTCCAGGTCGGTACCTGCAACACCTCCAACACCAACGGGCGTCTGTTCCGCTACACCGGCATCAACGCCCTCGGATTCTGGACGGAGCTCTTTCTGCCGGAAGGTGGCTTCGGGGTGATCGGCGTGGATCCCGAGAACCCGGACCTGCTGCTGGCCTCGGGGCAGACCGCCAGCGGCGGGGGCATGTACATATCGACCGATGCCGGGGTCAGCTGGACCTCGCTGCCCCAGCTCGATGACCTGATGACCGCTGGCGGCACGATCGCCTACCGCAACACGCGGGGCGCTTCGTCCTCCACCTCCTTCGGCGGTTATTGGCAGCCCAGCCTGGCGGCGATCGCCCCGGGTGGCGCGTTGATGGTGGCCGGAGGCAAGGACTCGGGCATCTTCATGAGTGTCGATAGCGGTACGACCTGGGAGCTGATCAGCGATCCCTTCACTCCCGACACCTCCGGCGTGCCCCATCTGCCGCGGCCCTGGTACGCCTACTTCGATACCGAGGGCGAAACCCTGGTGGGTATCTACATCGGAACCCGCGGTCGGGGCGTCTGGCGGATCGAGCTCGAGGGTGCCGGCGGCATCTTTGCCGATGGTTTCGAGTCGGGTGATTTCTCGGCCTGGTCGAACGCCCAGCCCTGATCTCCGCGGCCTGGTGGCCCGTGCGGAATGTTCGGTGAAGTTTCCACGAGCAGTTCTTGTTCCTGGCAAGGCGGGGCGACAC
>CAZMEL010000228.1:0-13155 GCA_964565225.1 uncultured Thermoanaerobaculia bacterium
GTGTCCTTCTTTCGACTTCGGGCGAGATCTGCCGAGCCGCTCCGAGCTGGCTCCGGGAACGAAGACTCTCTCATGGCACCGAGAAGGGCGGGCCCTCGTTCTTGGCCTGGTGAGGGGCGGTCGACTGTCGGCCCGGGGTCGAGCGCGTGATGCGAGCTCCCCGTTGGGGCTGGATTGACCGTGGGGCCCGACCGGGCCCCGAGACTCAAGGTCAGTCGTTCTCGTATTCTTCGATCGGCGGGCAGGTGCACACCAGGTGGCGGTCGCCGAAGGCGTTGTCGATGCGGCCGACGTGGGGCCAGAACTTGTTCTCCTTCACCCAGGGGCCGGGGAAGGCGGCCTGCTGGCGGCTGTAGGGGTGGCTCCACTCGGGAGCAGTGACCTCGCCCACGGTGTGCGGGGCGTTCTTCAACGGGTTGTCCACGCGGTCCATGGTGCCGGTCTCGATGGCGTAGATCTCTTCGCGGATCAGCAACATGGCGTGGCAGAAGCGGTCGAGCTCGGCCTTCGACTCGCTCTCGGTGGGCTCGACCATCAGGGTGCCGGCCACCGGCCAGGACATGGTAGGTGCGTGGAAGCCGAAGTCCATGAGACGTTTGGCCACGTCCTCGGCCTCGACTCCCGCGGTTTTCTTGAACGGTCGCAGGTCGAGGATGAACTCGTGGGCCACGCGGCCCCGGGCGCCACGGTAGAGGATCTCGTAGGCCTTCTCCAGCTGCCGGGCCATGTAGTTGGCGTTGAGGATCGCCACCTGGGAGGCGCGGGTGAGCCCCTCGCCTCCCATCAGGGCGATGTAGACCCAGGAGATGGGCAGGATGCTGGCGCTGCCCCAGGGAGCGGCGGCCACCGGGCCCATGCTGGATTCCCCACCGACCGGCACCACCGGGTGATCGGGCAGGTGTGGCGCGAGGTGGGCCGCCACGCCGATCGGGCCCATGCCCGGGCCTCCCCCGCCGTGGGGAATGCAGAAGGTCTTGTGCAGGTTGAGGTGGCAGACGTCGGCACCGTAGTCGCCGGGACGGCAGAGGCCGACCTGGGCGTTGAGGTTGGCGCCGTCGAGGTAGACCTGCCCGCCGTGTTGGTGGACCACCTCGCAGATCTCCTGGATGTCTTCCTCGAACACGCCGTGGGTCGAGGGGTAGGTCACCATCAGGGCGGCGAGGCTCTCGCTGTGCTGCTCCGCCTTGGCGCGGAGATCCGCGAGGTCCACGTTGCCCATGTCGTCGCAGGCGACGATCACCACCTTCATGCCGGCCATCACCGCCGAGGCGGGATTGGTGCCGTGGGCGGAGACCGGGATCAGGCACACGGAGCGGTGGGCTTCGCCCCGAGAGCGGTGGTATTCGCGGATCACCATCAGGCCGGCGTACTCCCCTTGCGCGCCGGCGTTGGGCTGCAAGGAAAAGGCGTCGAAGCCGGTGATCGAGCGCAGCCAGCTCTCCAGGGTGGAGAAGAGCTCGCGGTACCCCTCGGTCTGCCCGGCAGGGGCGAACGGATGCAGATGGCCGACCTCGGGCCAGGTCACCGGCACCATCTCGCTGGTGGCGTTGAGCTTCATGGTGCAGGAGCCGAGGGGAATCATCGACGTGGTCAGGGAGAGATCCCGGCCCTGGAGCCGGTGGATATAGCGCAGCATCTCGTGCTCGGTGTGGTACTCGTGGAATACCGGATGCTCGAGAAAGTCGGAGGTCCGCCGGTGAGGAGCGGGCAGTGGCTCCGCCGGGTCGAGGGAGAGGTCGCCGATCGAAGGTGCCTCGGCGTCACCGGCGAAGACCTCCAGCAGCACCTGCACCTCGTCCAGGGTGGTGGCCTCGTCGAGGGTCACACCCACGTGGCGCTCGTCCAGACGGCGCAGGTTGATCCGGCGTTCCCGGGCTGCGTCCAGCACGGCGTCCGATTCCGCTGTCTCGACCCGCAGCGTGTCGAAGAACGGGGCGTCACCCAAGGAGAAGCCCAGCTGTCGCAGGCCCGCCGCCAGGGTCAGGGTCAGTCCGCGGACCCGGCCGGCGATGCGGCGCAGGCCGTCGGGCCCGTGGTAGACGGCGTAGAAACCGGCCATGATCGCCAGCAGCACCTGGGCGGTGCAGATGTTGGAGGTCGCCTTCTCCCGCCGGATGTGCTGCTCCCGGGTCTGCATCGCCATGCGGTAGGCGGGGTTGTCGTGCCGGTCCTTCGACACACCGATGATCCGCCCGGGGATCTGCCGCTTGTACTTCTCGCCGGTGGCGAGGAAGGCGGCGTGAGGGCCGCCGAAACCCAGGGGCACACCGAAGCGCTGGGCCGACCCGACAGCGATGTGGGCGCCGAGCTCTCCCGGCGGCCGGAGCACGACCAGGGCCAGGAGATCGGTGGTCACGGTGACGATCGCGCCCCCCTCCGAGGCTCGGCGGCAGATCGGCTCGATGTCGACGATCCGGCCGTCCGAGGTGGGGTAGGCGAGCAGCACGCCGCAGAGGTCGTCGAAGCTCTCGAGCTCCTCGGCGTCACCGATGCGCAGCTCGATCCCGAGCCCGCCCGCCCGGGTGCCCAGCACCGCCAGGGTCTGGGGATGGCAGTCGTCGGAGGCGAAGAAAGCCGGGCGTTTGCCGCGGTGGATGCTGTACGACATGCCCATGGCTTCCGCTGCGGCCGTGGCCTCGTCGAGAAGAGAGGCGTTGGCCACCGGCAGGCCGGTGAGGTCGGAGACCATGGTCTGGAAGTTGATCAGGGCTTCCAGGCGCCCTTGGGAGATCTCCGCCTGGTAGGGCGTGTACTGGGTGTACCAGCCGGGATTCTCGAGGACATTGCGCTGGATCACCGCCGGCACCAGACAGTCGTGGTACCCCATGCCGAGGTAGGAACGGTAGAGCTGGTTTCTGGCCACCATCCGCCGCAGGCGGTCGAGCAATTCGCTCTCTCCGAGCTCGCGGGTGCCGTCGATCCCTTCGAGCTCCAGCGGAACCTGCTGGCGAATCGAGCGAGGAACGGCCTCGTCGGCCAGCGTTTCGAGCGATTCCGCCCCCAGGGTTTCGAGCATGGCGTCGAGATCGGCGTCGGAGGAGCCGATGTGCCGGCGCACGAAGGTGTCGGTGGGGGCGAGCTGCAGACGGAGGTCGGATGGCGAGAGAACCGTCATGGGAGTGGCTTCCGCTTGGGCTGTAGGTGTGAAGGGAGGCGGGCTGTGCCCGGCCGATGATCCGCTGTTGGCATCATACTCCAGGTGCAAGAGGAGGGGTCAAGCCGGGCCCGGGGCTGATATCTTAGGGTCGGCTCCGGGCGGAGCCCGTTTCCGACTCCGCGGAGGGAGAGCATTGCAGGTCGATTCGTTTCTGCGAGGGGTCGAGGCCTTCAGCCAGCTGGACGACGAGGTTCTCGGGCAGCTGGCCGAGCAGGTCGAGATCGAAGAGTTCGCCGCCGGATCCCGGATCATCGAGCGGGGAGCTCCGGGCGACTGCATGTACGTGGTCGTCGCGGGAGAAGTGCGCATTCCGGTCACCGGCCCTGCCGGGGAGCAGCGGTTCGTGGCTCATCTCGGGCCGCGCCAGATCTTCGGGGAGATGGCGCTGCTCACCGGCGAGCCGCGAGCCGCCGACGTCTTCGCCGCCGAAGGATGCCGCTGCCTGCGCTTCTGCAAAGACTCGGTGGAGGCGTTGATGCGCGAGCAGCCTCCGGCCGCGCGATTCCTCACCACCATCCTCGGGGAACGGCTGCTCAGCGCCGACGGCATCCGCCAGGTGGGCAAATACCGGCTGGTGGGTGAGCTCGGTCGTGGCAGCATGGGAATCGTCTACGAGGCGGTGCACCCGACCCTGGGGCGTTCGGTGGCGATCAAGATGCTCGCCCACGAGCTGGTGTACCGGCCGCAGTTCGCGGAGCGGTTCCGCAACGAGGCGAAGATCATCGCCCGCCTGCGGCAGCCGGGCATCGTCGATGTCTTCGACACCGAAGAAGCCTACGGTACGTTTTTCATCGTCATGGAGAAGCTGCCCGGAACCTCGCTCGACGAGCTGATCGAGGAGCGCGGACATCTCGGCAACCGCGAGACCCGGGAGATCCTCCGGCAGCTGGCGGCGGCTCTCGACCTGGCCCATCGCCACGGCATCGTGCACCGCGACATCAAACCCTCGAACATCATCGTCGCCAGCGACGGCACGGTGAAGCTGATGGATTTCGGCCTGGCCCACGCGCCGGATCTCGAGATGCCGTCGGAAGACGACGAGCCGCTGCGGATCGGTACTCCGGTCTACATGTCGCCGGAGCAGGTCCAGGGGCTGCCGGTGAAAGGGCATAGCGACATCTACTCTCTCGGGATCGTCGCCTACGAGATGCTCACCGGCTCGCCGCCCTACCACGGCAACATGGTGCAGATCATGCACCAGCACCTCACCGGGATGTTGCCCTGCCCGCAGCTCTTCGAGCCCGAGGTCGACGACGATCTCGACGAGCTGGTGCAGCGTGCCTGCGCCAAACGCCCGGAAGACCGTTTCGCCAGCGGCGCCGAGATGCTGGCCTGTCTGCGGGAGCCGGAGCAACTGGCCCACGAGAGCCCCCACCTCAAGATGCGGACCCTGACCTTCGTCTACAGCCCCGAGCAGGAAGATCGCATCACCGAGCTGCTCGAAGACTGCAAGCTGCTCTCCGCCTCGATTCCCGGTCTCGTGGTGCGGTAGACCGCAAGACCTCCGAGCAGCGCGCCGAAACAGCAGAGAAACAGGGAGAATCCCGGCGATCGTCGAGATTTCTCGAGGTGTGGGGTCGGGGCGTTGCCATCGGTCGACTGCCGCACCTCCTCCACCGGCCCGTTGAAGCGATAGCCCCGGCGAGGAAAGGTCTCGAGGAAGACCGGCTCGGCAGCACTCTCCCCGAGGGCCTTGCGGACCTGGCGGATACAGGTATTGATCGCCGCATCCACGCCGAGCGGGGTCGACTCCCACAAGGCTTCCTGGATCCGGCGTCGACTCACGATCTGGTCCGGATGCCCGGCGAGAAAGAAGAGAAGTCGAGAGGGGAGCAGGGGGAGCACGAGGCTCTCGTCGTCCCGGCGCAACACATAGTCCGGGCTCGAGAGGCGGAAGTTGCCGAACCGCAGCTCGACCCTGGTCTCTCCGCGATCTTCATGGAAATCATCTTCTTCGGATGCAAGACGTCTCGCCATCGAATCGTCGGCCACACTGATCTCCTGGGTAGTTTCCTGGCAATGGGTACAGCGGAATTGCGGGGCCGATCTGGTCAGCTCTTCCCTGGTTTTCAGGTGCTCTCGGAGGAACTCACAAGAATCTCAGCGCGGCGAAATCGATCTCATGGAGATCTCAGCGGTGCTGCCTTGTGGCTTCGTTGGCGTCCGCCTAGCCTGTGAGTGATCACGATTCGGGCCCCCAAGGGCTGCGGAATCGAGATCGAAAGGAGTTGGGCGGCGGGCGCGGGACCCCGCTTCCTGCCGTCCTTCCACTCATTGCAGCCTCGAAACGAGGCGGAAGGAGCAAGACCCATGTTGAAGAGTTTGACCCGAATCGCCCTGCTCTCGTGTCTCGTCCTGGTGTTGGCAGCGAGCGCGGTGCCCGCGGAAGCCTGGCAGTCTTTTTGTTGGGAGTGCTACTTCAGCACTCTCAATGGCAATGGCTACTGTGATCCCTACCCGTTCAACAACGCCGGTGCTGTCGAGTGCTGGGCCTACGGTGGCCAGTGCAGCACGAGCGGTGACTGCAGCGACAACTTGACGATCACCCGCTGAGGGACGGGCGACTCCTCGCCGAAGCTCCGATGCCGCCGAGCCTCGGAGCTTCGGCTCTCACCCGCAATCGGGTGGAGGCACCGGCTCCTGGCTTCGAACCTACCTGTGATGTTTCGGCCCCCGCGGCCACGATAGGAGATCCCATCATGAGAGCCCTCGTACCGCTGTTCCTGACAGCCTTGTTCTTCTCCTTCCCGCTCGGCATCGGTGCCGCCGTGGTCGAGGTCACGATCGACGTCGAGCACCCCGCGGGCGCCGCCGCCGAGGCACCCGTGGAAGTGGCGGCCGGCGCGCTGCTCGCCGAGCCCCTGGGGGGCCTCACCGGCTCGCCGCCCGCGGAGCCGTTCGAGGTCCCGGTATCGGTGCCGGGAGCGACCCGGCTCGAGGTGCCACCGGGAAGTGTCTGGCGTCTGCGGGTGAAGGCGTCGGGTCTGTGGAGCCCGAAAACCCTGGTGACGGCTCCGGGAGAGAGGGAGAGCGTCGTGGCCCGGGCGCGGCTCGGCCTGGTGCCGGAGGGTATCGTCGAGGGCCGGCTCGCGGTGGGTCGAGGGGAGCAGCGGCCCGAGGAGCTCTCGCTCCGGTTCGGGCCGGCGAATCCGGAGCCCGGGACCGGAGAGGAGCAGGAAGAGGTGGTGTGGTGCGAGGTCACGGACGACCGTTTCTCCTGCCAGGTTCCGGCCGGATACCACGACTTGCGGGTTCGGGCTCCGGAGTTCGTCTCTCATTTCTACTGGGGGCGCCGGATCGCGCCGCAGGCGCGCCTCGACCTGGGACGGATCGAGCTCGTTCGGGGAGCCTCGGTGGTGGGCCGGGTGGAGGCAGCGGACGGCGAGCTCTCGGCCGAGAGCTGCCGGGTGAAGCTCGCGCCCCTGGCGGCGGGCCGGTCGCGGGGCCAGAGGTCACAGGCCCAGGAGCGGCGCCTGGCCCTCGAAACGAAGGTCACGCCCCGGGGATTCTTCAGCTTCGAAGGCGTGCTGCCGGGCTCCTACATCGTCACCGCCGAGCAGCGGGGTTTCGCCCCCGCCCGGATCTTCCCCGTGACCGTGATGGCCGACGCCGAGACCGAAGTTCGGGAGGCGCTGCTGCTGGAGCGTCCGGTGCCGTTCGAGATCTCGCTGCAGCCGCCGGTCGATCCCTGGGACCGGCCCTGGGCGGTGAAGGTGTTGCAGCGGAGCGAGATTCCGGGCGGGATCGATCGCGTGTCCGACGGCCAGATACCCACCGACGGCACCTTTCGCATCGCTGCCCTGCCGCCCGGCAAGTACTCGGTGCAGATCGAGGACTCGGTGGGCTCTCGCATCGCCTGGGAGGACACCCTCGTGGTGCCGGGACAGACGACGCTCCACATCGACATTCCCCTGGTCTGGATCGAAGGAACGCTCCTGCTGGGCGAGGAGCCCCTGGCCGCCTCGATCACTTTCGGTAGCTCCGGCGGAGTCCAGAAAGTGGAGCTGGTCTCCGACGACGAAGGTCGTTTCTTCGGGGTCTTGCCGCGGGACGGTGAGTGGGCCGTGGACGTTTCGGCCCGGGAGCCCGCGGTACACCGCACCCTGCAGTCGGTGGAGGTGAAGCGGGCGCCGGGCTCCGACAACGCCGAGCTGGAGCTGGTGCTGCCCGATGTCGAGATCACGGGCGAGGTGGTCGATGCGTTGGGCCGTCCGGTCCCGGGTGCGGTGGTTCGGGTGCTCGAGAAAGGTGAGATGGACCGCTCCTCGATGCCCTCCGGGGAAGACGGCGAGTTCTCGATCTGGGGCACCGCCGAGGGGGAGATCGCCCTGTGGGCGGAAGACACCGGGCGCATTTCAGAGGAAGTGCATCTCCGGATCGACGAGCGGAACCCCCCGGGCCGGCAGCGCCTGGTGCTCGAAGAACGGCGCAAGATCCGGGGGCAGATCGTGGCTGCGGCCGGAGGGGTACCCGGAGCCGTGGTGCGGGCCATCGCTTTCGACGCCCATCACGGCGGTGCCATGATCGGCCCGAAGGAAGCCCGGGCCGGAGTCGATAGCCGGTTCCAGGTGGGAGTGCCCGCGGGGGCCGGGGAGGTGCAGGTCACGGCCTTTCCTCCCGGCTATACCCTGACCCTTCTTCGCCTGCCCGAGGTTCCGGAGGAACCGGTGGTCGTTCCGGTGCATGCGGCCGGTGGCACGGTGGTGTTCGACCTGGGAGAAGAGATCGCGTGGGAACGCGCCGGAGCGGCAACTCCGGTGTTGTTCCACAACGGCATGATCATCGGCGGGCCCGATCTGCGCCGTTGGGCCCAGATCAATGGCCAGTTCAACGAAGAGCCGAGCCGTTTCGAGGTGCCGATGTTACCGCCGGGCTCGTACCACGCCTGTTTGATGGGAGCGGGAGACATGATGCTGCCCGGCCGTCCGGTGCCCCGTCCCGGCACTTGTGTCGAAGGTACTGTCTCTCCCGGCTCCGAGTGGGTGGTGAAGATGTCGAACGGCTGAGCTCGCCTGGCTTGCAGGGTGCCCGGAGGATAGAGTTCGGGCATGGAAGCTCTCGTCAACGGAAGCTCCGGGCCACGTAGGCCCTGGGAGTCGAAGCTGGCGGTCGTCGCCCTCGTGGTGGCCTTCTCGTGGGTGTTGGCGGCGAATCTGTGGCCGGGCTCGTGGGGTCGCGCCCTGGCCCTGACGACCTGGCAGGGCGGCCCGAGCCAGCCATCGTTCGACCAGATCGACGCCCTGTTCCTGCAGCGGGTACCGGAAGGAAACATCTGGCTGCGTTTCGAAGGCTTCGGCCCCGCCGACGAGGGGTTCGTGACGGCCGTCTACTACCGCGGCAACTACATCGTGCATCCCCGGCGGGTCCACGTGGCCAGGCCGGGAACCGTGATCAACAACGGATCGGCGATCTTCGAGCCGGAGCCTCTGCCGGATCCGGAGCTGGCCCGGCGACTGGGGATCGAGTGGTCGGTCGTCTTCGCCCGCGGTGCGGACGGGCGGGTCACGGTCGGGGTCGAGCCGTGGTGAGCGGGGATCTGTTCTGGGCCGGTTTCTACCTGCTCACCCTGCTCGGGCTCGGGGTCGCTACAGGAGCCGCTGGAGCTCTCCGGGCACCGGGACCCGCGGCCTGGGGCCTGATCCTGGTGCTCGGCACGGGCTGCCTGGGGTATGGCTCGTTCCTGCTGGCCCTTCTCGGTCTCGCACCCTCACGGCTGAGCCTGGCCGTGCTCTGGATTCCGATCCTGGTCGGCACCGCTCGACACCGGCGCCGTCTTGGAGAGTCGATTTCCCCTGCCGGCTCCGGCCCCCGAGGCTCTGTGGCCGCGGTGCCCCTTCTTTTTCTGCTGCTCTGCCTCGTCGGCGTTGCGATCGACGGTCTGTCCTCCCGCATCTACGAGTGGGACACCTTCGCGATCTGGGACTTCAAGGCGAAGATCCTGGCGGCGGAAGGTCTGGTACCGCGGCCGGACTCCTTCTCCGACCTCACTCTCAGCTACAGCCACCTCGACTACCCTTTGATGGTGCCCTTGCTCGAGGCGGGGATCTACGGCGCGGTGGGGCACACGGCGACTCCCTTCGGCCGGTTGCCCCTTGTGGTCCTCTACCTCGGCCTGGCTCTCCTCTTCTACGGCTTCGCTCGATCGTCTCTCCGGCCTTGGGCGGCGGGCATGGTGACCGCGGTCGTCATGGGGGCACCGGTGATGCTGCGCTGGGCGGCTTCCGGCACGGCCGATGTGCCGCTGACGGTGTTCTACACCGGGGCGGTGTTGCTCCTCCTCGACGGGGTCGAGTCGGCGCGGTGGCGCTCGGCCTGCCTGTGCGGTGTGCTCTCGGCCTTCGCGGCTTTTTCCAAGGACGAAGGTCTGGTGCTGGCTCTGCTCACCGGTGTCCTCTGGTTCGTCAGTGGCTTGCGAGAGGGCCTCGATCGGCGCCGCTGGCTCGCCGTCGGCGGATTCGCCGGTGCCTTCGGGGCGCTCTACCTGCCCTGGCTGTGGTGGGCGCGGGAGATTCCCCGCACCCACACCGACTTCGTGAGCCAGCTGCGAATCTCGGAGATCGTGAGCAACCTCGAGCGGCTGCCGGTCATTCTCGAAGCGATCGGCGCCCAGCTGGCCGATGTCTGGCAATTCGGGCTCTTGTGGTTGCTGCTCCTGGTGTCGGCCGGGCTCGGTCGCCGGGCCTTCGAATCGAGGGTCACCCGGACCGGTTGGATTCTCCTCCTCGGCCACCTGGCCGCCTACGTCCTGGTATTCCTCATCACCCCGTGGAATCTTCGAGCCCATCTCGATTCGGCCCTGGAGCGCCTGGTGTTGCATTGGGTGCCCCTTGCGGGCGTCTTGATCGTCCTGCACCTCTCACGGCTCGTTGGGGTGGGCTCCCGAAGCCCTGGCTCATGGGCGGCCCGGAAGATAGAGTCCGGGGAATGAGAGTCCTCGTAACCGGTAGCTCCGGGCACCTCGGCGAGGCCCTGGTTCGGATCCACCGCCAGCGCGGCGACGAGGTGGTGGGTCTCGACCTCCTGGCCTCTCCCTTCACCTCCCACGTCGGCTCGCTGACCGATCGCGATCTGATCGCCAGGTGTATGGACGGCGTGGAGGCCGTGCTCCACACCGCGACCCTGCACAAACCCCACGTGGTCACCCACTCCCGCCAGGACTTCGTCGACACCAATATCACCGGCACCCTCAACCTGCTGGAAGAGGCGGCTTCGGCTGGCGTTTCGGCCTTCGTGCTCACCAGCACCACCAGTGCCTTTGGTGCGGCCCTGACTCCGCCGCCCGACGAGCCCGCCGCCTGGGTGACCGAAGACCTGCGGCCGGTGCCGAAGAACATCTACGGGGCGACCAAAACCGCGGCGGAAGAGCTCTGCCACCTCTTCCACCGCACCCAGGATCTACCCTGCCTCGTCTTGCGTACGTCACGATTTTTTCCGGAGGCAGACGACCATCGGGCGATGCGCACCCACTACGCCGACAAGAACCTCAAGGTCAACGAGCTGCTCCATCGAAGGGTCGACCTCGAAGATGTGGTCAGCGCCCACTTGCTGGCGATCGAGAAGGCGGGGAGCCTCGGTTTCGCCCGCTACATCATCAGTGCGACCACACCGTTCGGCCGCGAAGATCTCGACGAGCTGCGCCGTGATGCACCGGCGGTGGTGGCGAAATACCATCCCGACTATGGGGAGGAGTTCTCGCGTCGTTCGTGGCAGATGTTTCCGAGCATCGACCGGGTCTACGTGAACGAGGCTGCTCGGCGGGAGCTGGGCTGGCGCCCGAAATACGATTTCGGGCTTGCCCTCGAAAAGCTCCGCGCCGGGGAGGACTACCGCAGCCCCCTCCATCGTGTCGTCGGAAGCAAGGGGTACCATTCGGAGGTCTTCGAGGACGGCCCCTTCCCGGTGTGAGGAAGGAGAGGCTCGGGGTGGATCAGCGACCGAGCAGCCCGGGGATCGCCGGCAGTAGCTCCGACCACAGGTCGTCGCGGGGATGGTGGCCGGCGGCGTCGTAGCGCAGGATGAAATCGCGGTCGATCAAGTGGAAGCCGGGGATCAGATCGTAGGTGGCGGGGCTCCGCAGGTCGGCGCTGGGAATCACGACCCGGGCTTCCTTGGGTGAAATGGCGAAGTGCCGGGCCCAGTCTCGGGCGTCCTGCACGTCGGGAGCCTCCATCTCGTAGTCGTAGAAAATGATCTGCACGAGCACCAGGTCGGGATCGGTGAGCTTCACGCCTCGAGCCTTGCGCTCGAGTAGCTTCTCGATCGACGGCACTCCCTCCTGAGGCCGCAAGCCGCGGTAGCCGCCGATGCCGTTGTTACCCCCCGCAAAAGCATTGCAGGCGGGACAGCTCATGCCCACCGGCTCCACCAGGATGACCTTGCCACGAAACTGCGACAGACGCAGCGTCTCGCCCGCCCGATTGACCAGCTCCAGGTCGGGATACGTCGCCCCGATCCTCGGCGGCCACGGCGACGGCAACACCGTCTGCGAGATCGCCTCACCACATCCCGTCGCCACCAGGGCGACGAGCAGGAGGCCGCCGAGAGGGAGCTTGGTTTGCATCACCTGGGAGGGTATAACACGGTCCTCGCGGTCGTCGTCTTCTCGGGGCTCGGATGCCCCGAGCGATTCTCGAGCTGAGCTCGTTTCGGGCCGAACAGGTCTTTTGGCCAAACCGGTGTTCTTTCCGGCAGAAGTAGTTGACGCTAGACAACAGGAGCCTCGAAGTCGCCAAAATCGCGCTCTACCATAGCAGCCCGTGGTAAAACGCGAACCGCGCTGCGTGCGGCCCTTTTCCGCCAGCTCAGCGTTGCAGAATCTCGAAAGATCACCGATATTCCTGCGATTCTGCGCCTTGATCTGACGAAAAATGGCTCGATCTCGCTTGCGGTCGACTTTCACCACGGGCTGCTAGACTTGGGAACCTACCGGAGCCCGAATCTATCCACAGATTCTGCTGAAGAGGCATTGTTATCTTGAGCCCGTGCCGACAGCCGAAGGAAATGCAGACCAGCTGTTGCATTTGAAAGCGATCGCTCGCTCCTCCAGATCCTCGAAGAAAAAACCTGTTCGATCGTGTTGAAGATATCTTACATCCGTGCCGTGCAGGCAAAGGATCTGCGTAACCCCCCCGCCGAAGCCTCGAACCTCGAGCTCTCTTATCTCTTCGAACACCAGATTTACAGAATGGCTCGGGTGGGAATAATCGTCTAGCAGTGTCAATGAAACAGAACACTGACCAGTCGCCATGTCGACATCGAATTCGAAGCGACTGACAAACGTAAGATTCGGCAACAACTGGTTCAGCTTCTGTAACGTGTCCGTTTTCATTGACCACCTCCGCCTGTCCGAGGCCCTGGGCCTGGCCGTCGGATGTTACTACCTGAGCTGTTTCCTGGCCCATACTCACGAACGTGATGATGAGGATTGGTATGCGTCTGCGGATCAGGTAAGCCTGTGAAATCAGTTCGCTCGACTTGGCGACCATAGTCGTCGTAGGAGGCCCGCCAGGGTTGGACTTGCCCTACGTCATCTACATACTGACCTTCGAGCTGACGGGTCCCAGGGGTCACTTGGTCGGGGGCTTTCGCCCCCAACCCTCTACCGTTTTCCACAATCTCGGGAGAGAAAGTTTCGCTATCATCGACATTCCCATCTTCAGGGGCATTGAAGAGCACGTTTGCGAGCCCTTCCGAGAGGCCCTCGAATGTCAACCTCTCGCTTACGCCCGGGATCACGTTGGCCAGGGCCCCGACTCCTACACCAGCGACGACCGCTACGCCTAGCGGTGCTAGAGCTGCGGTCCCGACGGAAGAGCCAGCGCCAGCAGCAGACTCACTCGCGATCAGCAAGACTTCAGCCGGGAAAGCAAGAGCCGCTGCCTGCCCGTCCGGATCCACAAACTTCACCGGATTGTTCCGCCCGTATGCGTACAAATTCCACCCATCCCGGGCCGGATCCACACTCGCAAATCGCCGTAGCGGATAGAGGCACGTCCGCC
>CAZMEL010000229.1:0-13071 GCA_964565225.1 uncultured Thermoanaerobaculia bacterium
CTACAACATGTACAACAACACCGCCAACGCGGTGGTCAACCGGCTCACCTTCCTCGGCGCCGGTGCCACCGGCACCTGGTTCTCGGGCGGCCCGCCCAATGGCGGCTGCGCCGCCAACAGCGGCTACATGAACTACCTCGCGGCCGACGACGACAACGGCAACCTGAACGACGGCACCCCCCACATGGGCGCCATCTTCCAGGCCTTCGACGACCAGGAGATCGCCTGCGGCACGCCGACGGTGCAGGACTCGGGCTGCTCCGGCACGCCGACCGCGGCGCCGAACGTCTCCGGCACGCCGCTCGACAAATCGGTCAGCCTGAGCTGGAGCGCCGTGGCCGGCACCACCGAGTACGAGGTCTTCCGTACCGACGGCGTCTTCGCCTGCGACTTCGGCAAGGTGCGCCTGGGCTCTACCACCGGCACCAGCTGGACCGACAGCGGTCTGCAGAACGGTCGCGACTACTCCTACGTGGTGATTCCCAAGGGCGCGGGCGACAGCTGCTTCGGCCCGGCTTCGGCCTGCACCACGGTAGCCCCGGCCTCGGGTCCGAATGCCGATATCGATACCGGCTCGGTGGCGCTGGGCATCACCAGTGGGGACGGTGACCAGTTCCTCGACAACTGCGAGACCGCGACCATGACCTTCGACGTCGACAACACCGGCGTCGGCACCCTGACCAATGTGCGAATCACCGGCGTGAGCTCGCCGTCGCATCCGTCGATCACCTTCACCACCTCCTTCCCGGCGGCGGTGTCGCCGTCGACCCTGGCCCAGGGCGCTACCGGAACCGGTAGCTTCACCTTCACCGCCGACGGCCTGTCGTTCGACGACACCGTGACCTTCCAGGTGGGCTTCACCGCCGACGAGCTGGCGATCGCCAAATCTGCCAACCTGACCGTGATCTCGGCCGAGAGCGACTTCCAGAATTTCGCCAGCCGCACCTTCGACTTCGAGTCGGGCACCGAGGGCTGGCAGGTGATCGAAGGCACGTTCAACCGCTCGTCGGCCGGCGGCGGCGCCCAGGGTACGACCTGGTACGAAGCCTCTTCGGCCAACCTCGACAACCAGTGCGACCACATCCGTTCGCCGGTGATCTCGCTGACCTCCACCTCGACCCTGTCGCTGTGGAACCAGTACGACATCGAGCCGCAGTTCACCAATGGGGTGTGGTACGACCGCGCCAATGTCGGCATCTACAACGTGGCCTCGGGCAGCCGGACACCGGTAAACCCGAGCGGCGGACGCCAATACAACGCCAGCGGCGCCCAGGGCACCTGCGGCACAGCCGGCCAGCAGGGCTGGGCCGACGCCAACACCACCTGGGGCGAGAGCACCTGGACCTCCGGAGCCCTCGGCGCGGCGGGATTGGCCGGCCAGCCGATCCAGCTCGACATCCGCTACGGCACCGACGCCAGCCTCAACGGCTTCGGCTTCCGTTTCGACCAGGTCACCCTCACCGACTTCAACCAGCAGGTGGCCGACGGCCAGTCCAACACCTGCGGCGGCGGCTGCACCAGCAACTCGGAGTGTGACAACGGCCTGTTCTGCGACGGCACCGAGACCTGCAACCTCGGCACCGGTGTGTGCGAAGCGGGCACGCCACCCGACTGCAGCGATGGTGTGGGTTGTACCGTCGACTCCTGCAACGAGGCGACGGACTCCTGCAACAACGCACCGAACGACGGTCTGTGCAGCAATGGCCTGTTCTGCGACGGCACCGAGACCTGCGATGCGGCTCTCGGCTGCCAGGCGGGCGCACCCGTGGTTTGTGACGACGGCATCAATTGCACCGTCGACTCCTGCAACGAGGGCGCCGACAGCTGCGCCTTTGCTCCCGACGACAGCCTGTGTGACAACGGCCTGTTCTGCGACGGCCTCGAGACCTGCAACGCGGCCGTGGGCTGCGAGGCGGGCTCGGATCCGTGCTCCGCGGGCCAGACCTGTGACGAGGCGGGCGATCTCTGCATCGGCGGCTCTTCGCCGGTGATCTGGATGTCTTTCCGCTCCAACACCGTGGTGCCCGGCGTGGGCACGGTGGCCGATGAGGACATCGTCACCTACGACGAGGGCGCCGGTACCTGGGCGCTGCTCTTCGACGGCAGCGACGTCGGTCTCGGATCGCTCGAGATCAGCGGCCTGGCGGTTCTGGCGAACGGCGACTTCCTGCTCAGCTTCACCCAGGCGGGTACGGTGGGCGGCATCGCGGTCGACGACTCCGACATCGTGCAGTTCAGCCCCACGTCCCTGGGGAACACGACCGCCGGTACCTTCAGCCTGTACTTCGACGGCAGCGACGTGAATCTCACGTCGAACGGAGAAGACGTCGACGGGATCACGCTACATCCCGATGGTCGTCTGATCGTCTCCACCACCGGTCGGTTCACCGGCACCGGAGCGTCGGGAGCCGACGAAGACCTCTTCGTCTTCACCGGCACCCTGGGCAGCAACACCTCGGGCTCCTTCGCTCTGTACTTCGACGGCAGCGACGTGGCCCTGAACACCAATAGTGGTGAAGACATCGACGCCGCCGCCCTCACCGACGGTGGCGACCTGCTCTTCTCCACTGTCGGAACCTTCGCGGTCGCCGGCCTCAGCGGCGAGGACGAAGACGTCGCCCAGTTCTCGGGCAGCTTCGGCTCGTCGACCTCCGGCACCTTCAACCTGCGCCTCGACCTCACCGCCCTCGGCATCATCGCCAGCGAGGACGTGGGCTCGCTGCACATCGCGGAGTAACCGCGGCAACGGGTGCTCCTCCGGGCGCACCCGTGAATGCCAAAGGCCGGCGAGAGCCTCTCGCCGGCCTTTTTCTTGCCGGCTGCTATGCTGAAAGCACTGTGGAAGAAAAGATCATTGCCGATGGAGCCCAGAGAGTCCGCAACAGCGCTTCCCATGAGGAGCAGCTGGCGGAAATCCGAGGAAGAATCGAAGGCCGATTTGCCACGGAGATCTCCCGAGCCGGTTGGTTTCGTTTCTTGCTGCTGCGCTAGCAGATGGAGTCCGAGATTCGCCGCGAGAGACGCAGGATCGAACCCTCCGATCACTCCCTCTACCTGGCTCGCTCTACAGCGAGCTGAGTCGTTCGGGAAACGAGAAGGAGACCCGTACAAGACGACCACGGGAACGCCATCACACGGGGCAAGTACCTTTTCCAGAGCCCTGACGGTTCCTACCTCCTCGTCTGGCCCTACCGATCAGGAGCACGGGGGCCTCGATCCGGGCCAGCTCTTCCGGTGCGAAGGGCTCGAACTCGAGCCACATGGTCTTCATCCGCTCGAGCACGACCGGCCAGTGCTCGGCCCCGTCGGGTGACAGCCTGGCGTAGGCCTCGCGGACGGCCGTCGGCCAGTCGTCCGCCTCGGCGGCGCGGAGCCACTCGACGATGGCGGCGTCCATGACGTCGGGTGAGGACGTGGCGCCGGAGACGGCGACCTTGCGCACCCGGTCGGGATGCCGTAGGGCGAGCTGCAGGCCGACATTGGCGCCGTCGCTGTGGCCGATCACATCGACCGCGGGCCACTGGAGCTGGCGCAGGAGCTTTGCCGTGTCGTCGGCCATCTGGCGGTAGCCGAAGGGGCGATCCGGCAGGTCGGCCGTGCGGCCGTGGCCCATCTGCTCGACCGCGAGCACCCGGCGATGCTCGGAGAAGAAGGAGATCTGGCGGGCGTAGGAGAGCTCGATCGTGCTCGTGCCGCCGTGCAGCAGGAGAAGGGGCGGCCCTTCGTTTTCCGCGCCGAAGACCTCGAAGTACATTCGCAGGTCCCCCACCTCGGCCAATCGCCCCTCCGCGAGGGTTTGCTCCGGGGTCGACAAGCACACGAGAAGAGCCAGCCCGAAGACACACGGAAACGGGCACCAGCGGCAGCGTTCCCGATTCATCGTGGGCCGTAGAGCTCGATCGTGTTGCCGTCCGGGTCGCGCACGGCGGCGTGTCTCCCACCGTCGAACTCGAGGATCTCTCCTTCCTGGCGCCCGCCATGAAGCTTCGCGATCTCGATCACCGCGCCGACGTCGGCCACCTGGAAGCCGAGCTGGTGGGAAGGAAAGTCTTCGAAGTCGGGGCTGTCGCGAAGAGGCACCAGCTTGAGGGTGATGCCGCCCCGCAGCTCGGCGAAACGGGAGCGCAGGCCGGAAGTGTCCACCTCGCGGAAGTGAGCGCCGAACGCCTCGCTGTAGAAGGCCACCATCGCGTCCATCCGGTGGACCCGCAGCGCCACGGTCGTCATGCCACCGGTCGCTTCCGAGCGAATCTCCGGCGCACGTCCCGAACCGGCATCGGCCGCCAGCTTCGGCAGCACGACCTCGGCGCCTTCCGCCCGCTCGTAGATCACCTCGTTGGGCGGGTCCCAGGTCCCGTTGCGCAGCATCTTCGTCTCGACCCGGATCTTGCCACCGGGGAGCCGCTCCTGCATCGAACGCACCTCGCTCACCCCGTTGGCCTGGCCGGCGATCTCCTCCCGGCTGTGCAGGCGCCCCTCGGCATCGAACGACATGGTGCCGTGGGTGTAGAAACCGGCGGTGGTGAAGTAGTAGTAGACCAGGCTCTCCTGCTTCTGGTCCCAGACGATGAAGGTCTCGCCGCCGTAGGCCCCTTCGGCCACGGAGTGACGGATGCGCACCGCCTGGCCGGCCAGCAGGCGCTCCCAGCGGGAGACGTCCCAGGTGCCCTTTTCGGCGTTCACCAATCCTTTCCAGGTCCCGAGATAGGGCTCGAAGGCGTCGAGCGCCGAGGCACCGCTGGCCGCCGCCGGGGCGGGCCCCGCCAGGGCGAAGACGACGGCCACCCAGGCGACGAGGCAGCGATGGAACACCCCCTGCCACCGGGTGGCACGGGTATGTGGATGTGGAGAACGGATCGGGACTTCGGGCTTCGGCATCATCAGGGCTCCCTGGGCAATGGCTTCGACGAGGCGTCTGGTGAGAACACTCGGCTATGGTACGTCGAAGCGGCTTCCCGGGGTTGCAGGCTGCGGCCGAGCAAAGGCCATTGCTCTACTCCGCGTCGGGAAACAGGGGCGTCAGCGGAGTGACGACCCGATTCCGGATCCACTCGGGATCCCACCACTCGAGCGGATTCACCTGCTGGCCTCGCAGGATCATGGAGAAATGCAGGTGGTCTCCCCCGGCCAGGCCGGTCTGCCCGGAGCGCCCGAGCACCTGCCCCGAGGCGACGGCTTCTCCCTTGGCGACCTCGATTCCCGAGAGATGGGCGTAGAGGCTGAGAAGCCCCAGGCCGTGATCGACGATCACGGTGTTGCCATAGATTCCGAAGTACTCCGCCAGCACCACCACTCCGGCATTGGCCGCCGGCACCGGCGCGCGGCGCACGGAGGCGAGGTCGAAGCCGAGATGGTCCTGCTGGTCGACGTCTTCTCCTTCGTAGAGGTAGGTCCGGCGGTCGGCGAAGGAAGCCATCGAACGGGTTCCGGGCTGTTGCCGAAAAGCTCCTCGCCAGAGCGGCTCCGACGCCGAGGTGGCGGCCAGCTCGGCGAGGAATGCGGTATTGGTCCGGCGCAGGTCGCGGTTGATCAGCAGATACGAATCGAGCAGGGTCTCACGGGCCTGGAGCTCCGGCGTCTCGGCCAGGATCTGCGGCACCACCCGCTCCATGAAGGTGTCGGAGAGGCGAATGGTGTCGGTGCGAAGGGTCGTCGCCTCGTAGGTATCGATGAACGAACGCCGCGACTCGTTGCCCAGCTCATCGCGAGCTACGAGCGCGATGCCGCTGGCGTCGGCAGCGTCGTAGGGAGCCCCGAAGAGGGAGAACTGCTCTTGCGGAGAGGTCTCGGGCAACGGAGCGCCAGGGAAGAAGTATCCCCCCGCCTCGACCCCGTGCACGACCGCCGACTCCCCCACCCGATACCGCACCACTCCGCTGCCGCCCTGCGTGACATTCACCTGCGACGAAGTGACCGCCAGCGATGGGGGATCGAGACGCACGGGGATCTCGAAGCTGTGCTTCACCGGGCCCGGGCTCCGGAGCCAGGTAGGCGCTCGCTCGGCCACCACCTCGATCGTCGCGGTGCCGGGCTCCAGGTCGGGATGGGTCTGCTTGCCGATTTCGAGCGCGATCGACTCCTCGGCGATTCGTGGGCCCCAGAAGGCCCAGAACGGCCGCGGCCTGAAGCTACGGCGGGCGAGCTCGTGGCGCCGTTCTCCCTGGATCAGCTCGACCACCAGGGTCGAAAGCCCCCGTTCCGGCTCGGCCACGGAAATCGCCACCGGCGTCCGAGGCCCCAGGGCCGGCAACCCCGGAGTCACTTCGATCCTCGGAGCCGGCCCGACGCGAGCCAACGCCAGGGCCAGGAGCCCCAGGGGCAGCAAGAGCAACAGGAGCAGAAACCTGCGTCGAGAGCTGGGGCGATGGGAAGGTCTCATGGGGGCTCCTGCGAGGGCGAGGTTCGGGAGGGTGGAAGGCTGGGCTCGGATCGGTCTGCCGCGAAGCGGCATCGAGGCCGGCAGCATACCAGCCGATTCGGATAAAATCTCGGGTTCTCACCGGTACGGAAAGGACGATCTGATGAAAAATTTCTGGGAAAAGCTGAAGCCTCAGCTCCTGGAAGCCACGTTCGTGGCTCTGGGTGTGGTCTTGGGACTGTTCGCCGACGAATGGAGGACCCGAAAAGAGCTGCGCGAACATTCCGAGAAGGCGATGACCCACGTGCATGACGAGATACGGGCCAACCGAGAGGCGGTGGCCGACGCCCTGGAATACCACCGGGGAGTCGTGGACAAAGTGCATCGATCACCGGAGATGACCTGGGACCAGAACCCGTTCCGGCGGGGTTTCATCGCACCGGCCCAGACCTACCACACCGCCTGGGAATCGGCCCAGGTGACCGACGCCTTCCAGCACCGAGACTATGGCCAGATCCTACAGCTGGCCCAGGTCTACGCCGACCAGGCCGCCTACGAGAGACAAGCGACCGAGTCCGCGGGTCTGATCTACGAAGCTCTTTTCAAACATGGCACTCGTTCGATCTTCGAGAATCGCGAGAACCTGGCAGACCTGCTCGCCGCCTTCATCTATCGAGAGAAAAGACTGCTCGCGACCTACGACGAGGCGCTCCGCTCGACGAAGAAGGAATTGACTCTCACGGACGAGTAGGACGAAGCTCGGTTCCGGTCGATCGGGCAGGGCTCACCGAGGCATCCTCAGGGCTCTGCAGGCAGCGACGGCAGAGCCGCCTTCGCGGCCTGGCCCTCGTGGTACCGGCGCAGCCAGCGCTCGACCAGGCGACCGAGGGCCTGGGTCGAGAGCCAGTTGAGGCCGAAGCCCACGATGCCGCCGATCAGAGGGATGAATTTGAGGAAGGTGCGCGAGACGGCCTTCACCAGCATCTCTCGGACCGCCGCTCCCGAGAACGAAGCCAGCTCCTGGCCACCGGCGGTCAACACCCAGAGGCCGGCCTCGTCGATCTCTTCGTCGGGAACCCCGCGGACCATCCGCAACATGTGCGCCAGGCTGGCCTGGATCCGGATGGTCACCGCCACGTCGATCGGCAGGGTCAGGGGCAGGGTGGGAAGGCCGCCGAAACCGGTGACGAAACCTACCAATCCCGAGCGGAAGGCATGACGCCGGATCAGCAGCTTGCAGACCGCCTCGTCGTCGAGCTCGGGATGCCGGCGGCGGATCGTCGCCAGCCGCCGCTCCAGAGTGGCGAGGTCGGGCCGCACCGCCTGCTCGATCAGGTTCTTCGCCTTGAAGATCAGCCACAAGCTCACGAGGCCCAGCAGCACGAAGGACACGGCACCGATGACCAGAAAGATCACGAAGAGTCTCCACAAGAGGTTCGAGCCGCCGTCCGCCGCCGACTCCTGGGCCCAGAGCCCGACCGCCGGCAGGAGACCGAGACCCGCCCCCCAGAGAATCCGGGCGTAGACCACGGCGCCGCTCCGGCACGGCCCTCGTCTCTCGGAAAATGTCGGGTCGGCTCGCATGGCGGCTCGATTGTACCCACTCTCGGGTCGAGGACCCAGTCCAGCGCCGCGACATCCAAGGGCGAGTGAGCGACGGAAGTAACATACCGAGAGCCTTCGACCCTCCGCCAACCTCCCGACCCGGAGAGCATCGTGCAGAAGATCGACAGTCCCCTGGCCTGGAAAGGTGAAGAGATCGCCCGTCGTGACGGCTGGAGCTACGAGCTCAGCGCTCGGGAAATCGCGGAGATCGAGGCCGCCCTGGACGACCAGCGAGCCCGGAGCAGAGATCCCCTCACCACCGATGCCGCCGATTTCCCTCTCCCGACCCTCGGCCCACGCCTGCTGCGCGCCCGGGAATCTCTGGAGACCGACCTCGGCAGCTTCCTGCTCCGGGGCTGGCCGGCGGCGCGTTTCGACACCGCCGACAACACCCGCGTGTTGTGGGGGCTCTCGCACCACCTCGGCACCCCGATCTCCCAGAGCGCCAGGGGCGAGAAGGTGTTCCGGGTCGAAGACGCGGGCTTCGGCGAGGGCCACCCCAAGGCCCGTGGCCCCAACACCAGCAAGGGTTTGCACTTTCACTGCGACCGCTGCGACGTGATCGGCTTTCTCTGCGTACGCCAGGCCCGCGAGGGAGGCGAGAGCTACCTGGTGAGCTCTCTCACCGTGTACAACGAGATCCTCGAGCGACGCCCCGACCTGCTCGCTCTGCTCTGTGAGCCGTACTACAAGACCCACAATGTCGATATCGCCAATCCCGACCGCTGGTGCCACCAGCCGATCTTCGCGATCGAGCAGGGGTCCTTCGTGGGGTACGTGCTGCGGGTGCTGATCGACCGGGCGTACGAGCTCCCCGAGCTGCCGGACATGACGCCGGCCCAGAAAGAGGCGCTCGACTTTCTCGACTCGGTCTGCGCCGAGCCCGCCCTGCACCATCGCTTCCGCCAGGAGCCCGGGGACCTGCTCTTCGTGAACAACTTCGTGAACTTCCACTCCCGCTCGGCCTTCGTCGACTCTCCCGACCACCGGCGGCTGTTGCTGCGGATCTGGCTCTCGATGCCCAACAGCCGCCCGCTACCCGCCTCGTTCGCCCGTAGCTTCGGACGCACCGAGGCGGGCGCCCTGCGCGGCGGCATCCATCCCGCCCCGGACTGAGGCCGGCGGAGCCGCCGCGTCGAGGTCGCCCCGCTACTCCAGGGTCACCGAGAAGATCTCCTCGCCCAGGTCGGCATTGTCGCCGGTGAGGTCGTCGGTGGTGATGAAGTAGACCCGCACCAGCTCCTCGGTGACGCCGATGTCCAGCTGCCCTTCGAGAGAGTCGGTGGTGGTGAAGGGTGCCGGCAGGAGATCGGTGATCGTCACGCCGCCACCTGCGGGCCCGATCCGCAGGTGTTGCAACGTGTACCGAGTGCCTCCTGCCTCGCGGAGCGCGAGGGCCAGGTGCTCGCCGGAAGCGTCGATCACCACCGCGTCGGGCACTCGTTCCGTCACCGGAGCGACCAGCTGCTGCACGGCCCCGGTCTCGCGCCGCCAGAGATCGACCTGCTGAGTGATCGTCGGCGTGCCGAAGTCGGCGGTGATCCAGGCGACCCGAGAGCCATCACCATTGGCGTCGAAGGCCCACAAGCCTTCGGTGCTCGCGAAATCCGTGACCTGGCGCCAGGGCTGGCCGGGGTTGTCGCGGTCCCACTGGAAGACCTGCTCCGCGAAATCGGGATTCTCACCCGTAAGGTCACAAATGGAGGCGAAGGTCACATAACGCCCGCCGTCTCCCTGGGACAGCTTGGGATTGCGCGGGAAGCAGTTGTTCTCGATTCCATCGAAGACCCCCGCCTCCCAGACCACGATCTCGAAGCTGTGGTCGGGGTTCGATCCCGGGAAGAGGTTGCTGCAGCTGGTCATGAAGGCCACGATCGGCCCTTCGTCGACCGACGGTACGGCGTTGAAACAACCCGAGGTGAAGGTCAGCTGCGTGAGAACGGAGCTGCCGGTGTCCCAGAGATAGATCTCTCGATTGGCATCAGCGTTCGTCCCCAACAAATCGGCGCTCGAAGAAAAGACCAGGTACCGCGCCTTGTTCGACACCGAGAGGTCCACCAGGTCGTCGATCTGGCCCATCGTCGCCTGCTCGAAGCCGAGGTCGGTGCGCCAGAAGACTTCCCGATGGCCACTGGCATTCCCGCCGGTCCAATCGCCGGTAGAAGTGAACGCCAGCTCACGGCCGACCTCGGGAGTGGCCACCCAGCGGTGATCCGCACCGAACGTGTCGGTCTCCTGGACCACCGTGAGCCTCGGCTGCCCGTCCGAATAGCGGAACGTGCAGACCACGTCTTCTCCGTTGGCCACATGCAGGTACCAGGCGCCTCCGGACGACTCGTCCATGAAGGTCGGCGGCGTCGCGGCACCGGCGCAGGTCACGTCTTCCAGGGAGAAGCCCGATGCGCCATCGGCCCAGACCGGATACGACGCCGGACCGATCGGCGCATAGACGATCTCCTGCTCCACCCCGTCCCCATCGTCGGGCTCGGCATGGTCGAGCCGATAGGAATACGGCGAGGTGAAAGGGCCCCTGAACAGAAAGTCGGTGCCGTCGGCCGGTTGCGCCTCGACCCGCACCGTCAAGGAGGTGGGCAAGGGCCCCTGCTCGACGTTGCGGAAAGTGCAGATCACGTCGGCACCGGGCTCGAGCTCCACCGAGACCGACGCCCCCAGCACACTGTGCTGCACCACCGGATCCACCGTCCAGACGACCTCGAAGGCATCGCTGCCCACGGGCTGGCTGCCATCGGAAATCAGGAAGGTGCGCACGTAGAGGCGCTGGGCCGAAGCGTCGAAGAGATGGATCGAGGCGTCGACCGTGGCCTCGTCGTTGCGCTGCTCGGGGCCCGAAACCGGCACCCAGGCGGCGCCGTCGAAGTAGCTCCAGGTCACGCCGTCGGCCGAGAGCTGGTACTCGAGCGAGCCGGTGCTGCCCGGGGTCGGGAAGGCCAGGAACCCGGAGAAGGAATCGATGAGGCCGTCCTGCAGAGGGGTGGTGGCCATCACCGGCCAGGCCCCGGCGGGATAGCGGGTCACCACCCGTCCGCTCCCTGCCCCGTAGAGCGAGTCGATCTCGGTGGCGTCGAGGGCACGGCCGAGGAGGGTCACCTCGTCGACCTCGCCGTCGAGGGCGAACGCCAGGCCGGTGGTGCCGTCGACCCGGCGGGCACCCACCAGGATGTCGGCCAGGTTGGTCTGGCTCCCGGAGAGGAAATCTCCTTCCAGGTTGCCGTCGAGATAGAGACGGTGCCGCATCTCGGCGCCGGCCTGGTAGTTCACCAGCGCCGCGTGGTGCCAGCCGCCATCGGAAGCACCGGTGGTCACCCCGGTGCTGAGGTTGCCGCCGACGATCGCCCAGAGCTTGTTCTCCAGGGTGAAGAGATAGAACTGGCGGTTGGCCAGCACGCCGTCGGCCTTGGCGACGATCGCACCGTCGCCGGTGGCACGGAACCAGGCGGCGACGGTGAACTCCGCCGTGCCCGGGTCGAGATCGAGAGCCGTGGGCGCCCCGAAGGACACCGCGTCGGCCACACCGCCGAAAGAGGCGGCGCCACCGATGGGTCCCGGCCCCGGCTGGGCGTTGCCCACCACGGTGCCGGCATGCCCCTGACCCGAGGAGTCGGCCACCTCGCCGGCAGCGCCGGTCCATGCCGGCTCCTCGAAACGCCAGTAGGCCAGGAGATCGGGAAACACCGGATCCTCGATCAGCCGGGCCCGGCCGCCGCTGAAGCTCACGGCCGCCGGATCGAAGTCGTAGTCGTCGGCTGAGGCGTGGTGTACCACCCGGGCCGCCTCGCTCTGCTTGCGCCGGCAGTCGGCGGAATCGAGCACCCAACCCGGCGGCACCTGCTCCGTAATCGAATAGGTTCCGGGAATCTGCGACGAGGTCGAGAGCTGCTTCTGCGGCCCGTCGAGGTCGTCGGGCACCGCATGATCGAGCTGGAACGAGCCGAGGTCGCCGACGAACGAGAAATCGGTCCCATCGGTGGGGCTGGCCTCGACTTCGATGGTCAGGGCCGACAGGTCGACCTGGCCGAGAGAGTTCACGAAGGTACAGACGATGTCCTGCCCTTCCTGGAGATCCAGGGTCAGCTGGCTCCCCGCGAGCTCCAGGCCGCCGAGCCCGCTGCCCCGGTAGGTGACCTCGAGCTCGTCCAGGGCTGCCGGCTGGCTGCCGTCGGAGAGCAGGAAGGCCCGGATCCAGAGGGTGCCCGGCGCGGAGTCGAAGGCAGCGATCGCCAGGTGAACCTCCGCCGCCGGGCTGTGCTCTCCATTGCCGGCCACGGCCCAGGCGCTGCCGTTCCAGAAACGCCAGTCCGCACCGTCGGTGGAGAGCTGGTAGGCCAGGTCCCCCTGGTGGCCGCTTCCCGGCGTCTCCACGAAACCGGTGAAGGACTCGATCGTGTGGTCGCTCAGAGGCCCGACCACGAGCTCGGCGCCGTCCGTGGGATATCCGCTCACGATCCGCCCGCTGCCTTCGCTGTACAGCCCGGCGATATCGGCGGCCGAAAGCGCCTGGTCGAAGATCGAGACCTCGTCGATCTGCCCGTTCAAGGGAAAACCCAGGCCGGTGTTGCCGGGCAACCGGCGAGCGCCGATCAGCACATCGGCTCCGTTGGTGCTGGTGCCCGAGGCGAAGGTACCCTGCAGCACACCGTCGAGGTAGAGGCGATGCCGCATCACCCCGCCGTCGTCGAAGTTCACCAGGGTGCCGAGATGCCAGCTCCCGTCGGCGGCACCGGTTGACGACTCGGCGCTCTGCACGCCGCCGACATTGGCCTGCAGCCGGTTGCCGGCCACGAAGAGGTAGTACTGCCGCTGGGCGAACCCGTCTTCCGCCTTGCCCACCAGGCCACCGTCGCCGGTGGCCCGGAACCAGGCCGAGATCGTGAACTCCTCGGTCGCCGGGTCGAGGTCGAGAGCCGCCGGCTGGCCGAGCACCACCGCGCCGGCGCCGCCGAAGTCTCCCCCACCGCCGAGCCGGCCCGCAGGCGTCGGCGACGCATTGCCGGTCGCCGTTCCGGATCGCCCGTTGCCGCTGGAATCGAGCACCTCACCATCGGCTCCGTTGGTGCTGGTGCCCGAGGCGAAGGTACCCTGCAGCACAC
>CAZMEL010000230.1:0-13013 GCA_964565225.1 uncultured Thermoanaerobaculia bacterium
GAGCTGGTGGAGATTCGCCGCGGCAGCGACCGGCCCCGAGCCGGCGAGGTGCGTCGCGACTACTCCGGCAGCGGCTATCGGATCGCCGGCGCCCACTACGATTTCGACCTCGTCTACGACATCGACGCCGTTTCCGGCTCGCGCCAGCACACCACTCGGATTCTCGAGCTGGTGCTCGGGCGCCTGGCGCCGCGCACTCGATTGGCCGCCGCCGGCCGGCCGGTGCTGGTGGACTGGCGACCGATCGAGCGCTCCAACCTCGTGGAGGAGCTCAACAACAACCGCGTGCGACTTCGGTTCTGTGTCGAAACCCGCCAGGTGGTCGGTCCGCCGACGCCGGTGGTGCCCACCTTCAACCAGGTTTCGATCGAGACCGAGCACGCAGGGAGCCTGCCGTGAAGATTTCGAGCCAACGTTTCCGAGTGATCAACCAACGCGATCAACCCGTGGAGCTGCATTGCGGCGGGCGGGTGGTGATTCTCGCGTCCCGTGCCGCTGCCGAGCTCTCCGGGAGCGAGGTGTCCGAGCCCCAGCTGGTGGGTCTCGAGCGGCGTGGGCTGCTCGCGATCCGCGCTCTGCCGAAGCCGCCCGAGGCGCAATCGGCCGAAGCGAAGAAGCCGGCGCGGAAACCGCGCAGCAGAGTCGCCAAGAGGACCAGCACGAAGAAAAGTGCCCGAGGAGGAGCCAAGAAATGAGCCGCAATATCGGTTTGAATGTGGTCGAGGTCGATGGAGCCGGAGCGCCGGCGATCGTAGGAGCGCCGGTCTCGGTGGGAGGTTTCAACATCCTCACCCGCCGAGGAGTGCCCAACAGGGCCACCCGTGTCTCCAGCTTTCAGCAGTTCGCCGACCAGTTCGGCAGCTACTTCCAGGGCGGGCTCGGCGCCTACCTGGTGAAGGGGTTCTTCGACAACGGCGGCGGTACGGCGTACATCAACCGCGTGGTCGCCTCCGATCCGGCCACCGGCGCGGCGCCCGCTTCGCTGGTGTTGAACGATGGCCTGGCGGCCGCCACGCTGCGTCTCGAGGCCGGCCAGCGCGGCGATGTGGATCCCGGCTCCTGGGGGGATGGGCTGCACGCCCGGGCAACCCCCCGGCTCGGTCCGCCGGTGCGGATTCTCGAAACCGCCCGGGCCACGACCCAGGGAACCCCGCTCGCCGCCCAGGTGGACATGTCGGGCTTCCCGACCCTGACAGTGATCATCGACGGCGCGGCCAGCGCTACCGACATCACCTTCCAGGCGAGTGATTTCGGCAATCCGGCCCAGGCGACCCGGGAGGAGATCCGCGACGCGATCAACCGGCAGACCGGAAACCTGGTGGCCTCGCTGAGCAACGACGATCGCCTGGTGCTCACCTCCACCGGCAATGTGGCGCTGTTGAGCAGCGGCTGGTCGAGCCTGCAGGTCACCGTGGCCAATGCCGCCCTCGGCTTCGCCGTCATGGCCCAGCCCGCTCTCGGCACCGCGGCGGCGATCAATGCCGGCGGTACACAGCTGGCGGGCACGGCCGAATTCACGGTCGGCGACGTGGTCCAGATCGCCGATGCCGACACCACCGCGACGGTGAAGCTGCAGTCGATCACGCCGAATTCCCGGACGGTGACCTGGGCGCCGGTGCTCGGCAGCCCCGGTGACTTCCAGCCGGAGCAGACCACGGTGCGGCGGGTGGAGTTCGATCTCACCCTCGCCTACGGCGGCACCGAGGACGATCAGATCGTGGAGACCTGGACCGGCCTGTCGATGGAGAGCGACCTGCCGAACTACGCGGTCACCACGCTCAACGACTCCCTGCGCGGCTCGAAGCACGTACGCGCCATCGACGAGGCCAGCGCCAGCGCGCCCGGCGTCGATCAGCCGGCGGATCTCCCCTGGACTCCGTTCTCTCCGGGGCGCGACGGCACCCCCACCGCGGCGGAGTTCGTGGGCGACCCGGCCCAGCGCACGGGTTGGAACAGCTTCGATCCCCACGCGGTGCAGCTGCTGTGCTGTGAGCGGGCCGATCCGGCGATCGTCGCCGCGGCACTGGCGTACTGCGAGGGGCGAGGCGACTGTATGTTCGTGGGCTCGGTGCCCGAGGGGTACGTGGAAGCCGGACAGGCGCTGGGTTACGGCCAGGCATTCCAGGGCAAGAAGGTCTACGGCGCGCTCTACGGGCCGTGGATCAAGGTGCTCGATCCGCTGGCCGCCGGAGCGGCGCCGCATCGCTTCGTGCCGCCCACCGGCCACGTGATGGGTACCTTCGCCCGGGTGGAGTCGACCCGCGGAGTGTGGAAGGCGCCGGCCGGTGACGCGGCCAATCTGCTCGGCGCTCTCGACGTGGAGTACCGACTGACCGACGCCGACCACACCGACCTGGTGAAGAACGGCAGCGTGAACGGGATTCGGGTGATCCCGGGAGCCGGCATCGTGGTCGACGCCTCGCGCACCCTCTCCACCGACACCCGGTGGCTCTACGTGAACGTGCGCCTGCTCTTCAACTTCGTCAAGAGCAGCCTGCGCACCGGCCTGCGCTGGGTGCGCCAGGAGCCGAACCGGGATCGTCTCTGGAACCTCATCAAGTACAACAGCGTGACGCCCTTCCTGCTGGGCCTGTGGCGCCAGGGCGCCTTCGGAACCGGCACGCCGGACGAGGTGTTCACGGTGATCTGCGACGCCAGCAACAACCCGCCGGATCAGGTGGAGCAGGGCAACCTCAACGTCGAGGTGTATTTCTACCCCTCGCGTCCGGCCGAGACCATCGTCATCCAGGTGGGCCAGCAGCCCGCGGGCGGTTTCGCCGCCGAGAGCTGATTCCGGAATCTAGAAAACAAGGAGATACGAGATGCCGAGCACTGGAGATGGAATCTGGGAAGCCTACCGCAGCGACGAGTTCGTGCTGGTGGTGGGCCAGAACGAGAGCCCGGGGGTGACCAAGGTCAGCCCCCTCGACCTGGGCGAGATCGAGACCATCGAGCAGCCCGACGCGGGCTCGGGCAAGACCTACAAGATTGCCGGGCAGAAGCTGAAGTTCAAGCCTCTGACCATCGAGCGATACGTCGACGGTAGCCCCGAGGACAAGGTTTTCATGGACTGGTTCAAGGAGACCTTCAACCTCGGATCGGGCACTCAGAACGGCTCGTCGGCTCGCCGTAGCGGGCAGATCATCAAGATGCACAACGGGGCCCCGGTCCTGACCTTCGCCTTCTACAACGCCTGGGTCAAGACCACCACGTTCAGCGACCTGGAAGCGGGCTCCAACGGCCACTTCAAGCAGACCATCGTGCTCGAGCACGAGGGCCTGGAGCTGATCGAGGACGCCGGGGCCTGATCCCAGGCTCCTGGATCCGAGGAAGCCTGCGCCGGGTGGCCTCGCCGCGGAGCCTCTGCCTGCAGGGCAAAATTCGAGATTTGAAACGTTTTCGAAGGAAAGGAAAAAAACATGAGCACGACCCCCCAGGGCCGTGAGTTCGAGTTCGAGCTCCCGGTGGGATTCGTCGACGGGGAAGGCCGCCGCCACTCGGAGGTCACCCTGCGCAAGATGACCGGTCGCGAGGAGGCGATTCTCGCCGATCGCAAGTACCAGAAGAACGGCGGCAAGCTGGTGACGGAGCTGCTGCACAGCTGTATGGTGCGCCTCGGCGAGGTGCCGAAGAACGGCTCCTCCACGGTGGCCAAGATGTACTCGGCCGACCGCAACTACCTGCTTCTCAAGCTGCGCAGCATCACCTTCGGGCCGGAGCTGGAAGGCAGCTATACCTGCCCGTCCTGCGGCGAGTCCATGCACCACGTGGACGACCTCGACGCCCTGCCCATGCGCACCCTGCCCGAGGGGGCGAGCCCCGAGGACGTGGTGGTGGAGCTCGAGGACGGCTACGTCGACCGCGAGGGCCAGGTGCACACCTCCGTGCGTCTGCGCCTGCCCACCGGCAAGGACGAGGAGATCGTCGCGGCGCAGATGCGGCGCAACGCGTCGCTGGGCAAGAACGCCCTGCTCGCCCGCTGCCTCAAATCCCTGGGCGACGTGCCGTCCCACCGGCTCGAGGCCCTCGGAGCGCGCATCCTGGCCGACCTCACCCTCACCGATCGCCGCCGCATCGACCGCGCCCTCAACGAGGCCGCCCCCGGGGTGGAGCTGGTGCGGGAGCTCGAGTGTGACGCCTGCGGCCACGAGTTCAAGACCAGCCTGGACCTGACCCATTTTTTAGCGCTGGAGTGAGCGCGGAGGGCCTCCGCCAGGAGGTCTTTTTCCTCGCTTACCACCTGCACTGGTCCCACTCCGAGCTCATGGCTCTGGCGACCACCGAACGACACGCCTACGTGAAGCTCCTGGTGGAGCAGATCGAACGCGAGAACGCCGCCCTGGAATCGTCCCGCGGCGGCTGACGGGAGCCCGATCGTTATGCCCCTGGCCCTGACCCTGCAAGCCAATGCCCGCGCCCTCCTGGCGGGTAGTGCGCGCCTCGGCGCCTGGAACCGGCTCGTCTCCCTCGAGGCGTTGTTGGTGGCGCGGGCGCGCAGTGCCTTCCTGGTGCGCTGGTTCGGGCCACGGATTCCGCTCGCGGGCTCCCGTCTGCGCATCGCGATCGACAACCTGCCCGCCCTGCGCGAGCGCTACCTGGCGCTCGCCGAGGGCACACGCTCTCCGCGCCATGCCGAAGGGCTCGACATCGTCCAGCCCTTCGCCAACATGTTGGGCACCGTGGCCTCCAGCTTCGTCAATCCCCTGACATTGATCACCATCCTGGCGGCCGGTGCCTTCCAGAGCTTCGGCCGGATCGCCGAGCTCCTGTTGAGCTTCCTCTTCGGCCCACTCCTGCCGTTGATCCTCGTCTTCACCGGCCCCTTCCTGCTCGCGCCCCTGCTCTTCTCGAGCCCGCGAGAGCTGGTGGAGGGCTACCCGCTGGCCCTGGCCATCGGCAATCTGCTGCCACACCTGATCGAGCTCTTCGAGGTGCTCGACCGCCACTTCGACGCCGTGGTGGGCAACCTGTTCGATCTGTACGTGCTCTTCACCAGCGGCTCGGAGCCGTCGCAGCCCTTCGATCTCGAACGCGCCCGGGGTGTCTTCGCCGCCCTCGTGCCCCTGGCCGACAGCCTCGCCGTCTTCGTACCCTTGCTCTTCCTCTCCCTCGGCTGGCTCCTGGCTCGGGTCGGACCCGAGCTCGCGTCCCTCGAGAAAGTGCTGCCGGCCTTCCTGCGCTACGTGGTGTCGGTGGCCCGGGCCATTGCGGCGGTTTTCGCCGATCTGGCCTCCGGCTTCGAAACCTTTGTGGGATCGGCCAAGGGAGGGCTCCGAAAGGTGTTCTCGAGCCTCACTCTCGGCGGGCGTTTCCTGAAGGTGCTGGGTGGTCATTTCGAGGGTCTCTTCGACGCCGCCAAGGGGCTGATCGACGGTGAGCGGATCGCCAAGGCGGCCGAGGGGTGGAAGAAAGTCCTGACCGAAGACCTGGGCAAGGCGATCGGAAAACATCCGGTGGTGAAGTTCCTGGACCGCCTGGTGACGAAGATCAAGGCGGTTCTCGCACAGATCGGGAAGATCGCCAAGGCCGCCGGTCGGGTGATCGCCGGCCAGGCGGGCAATCTGGTGGCCGGTCCCCTGGGGAAAATGCTGGCCGAGCAGCTCTTCGACGACCTGATGAAACCGTCCAAAGAGCCGTCCATGATGGAGAAGCTGCTCCGGTTCCTGAAGACGGCGATTCCCGATGCCGAGGCGATCCGCAAGCGCCTTCCCGGGCCGCTGACGCTGCAGGACGCCTTTCCCGGACGCCTCTTCTCGGAAGAGCCCCCCAAAGTCCCCGAAGCCCTGCTCGAACGCCGGCTCCTGCTCGTTCGCGAGCGCAAGCTGCTCTTTACGGGGGGGGAGATGCAGGCCGCTCTCGACCTCCGGGAGCGCCGGCTGCGGGGATTCCTCTTCGGGGTGGTGGGTAGACTGCTGCCGCCCAAGGTCGGTCCCTATCTCGAGCAGCTGCGTGCCTTCCTGCGCCAGATCGACCGTGCGCTCGATCGCGAAGGGCCCGTCTCGCGGTTTCCCGTCCGGGCGCCCGAAGATCCCGCCCGGTTGCGGCCCAAGGTGCAGAAGATTCGCCTTGCGGTGCGCGGCAGGAACGATCGGGACACGGTGGCACGCTGGGGCCAGGAGCTGCGGGAGATCCTCATCGAGCAGGCCTATCCGGCGGTTCCGGCGGCCAGCGCGGTGGCGGGAGGGGCGTGATGTTTCCCATCTCCATCCTGCTCGGCGCGCGGCTGGCGAAGAGCTCCCGCCAGCTGAACACCCTGTTCCTGGATCTCTCGCGACGGCTGCAGAAACGCCTCACCGCGGCTCGGAGCCTCGAAGCCGGCAGCCGCGCCTTTCCGGTGGTGGTCTTCCGCGGCGACGCCGTGACGGCCTGGATCGACCGTTTCCAGCACGGGGCGGTGCGCAAGAAGCGTCCGGAGGACGGTGCCGTGAGCCTGGCCGATGGTGGACGCCGCTTCGTGCGGGGCCTCGGGCGCATACCGGACATCGTCGAGGCGCACCTGGTGATCCGCCGCACCCTGGTGGCCACCGGAAACCTGCTGCGCACCGCCCTGGGTTTTCTCGACTCCACCCGCGGCGGCATGACCGTTCGGGCGCGGCTGCTACAGATCGCCACGGCGTCGAAGGACCAGCCCCAGGGGCCGGGTCTCCTGGATGTGCTGCTCGACAACTCCAAGCGTCTGCCCCGGATCGTCGCCGCCGGGGCGGTGGGAATGGTGGCCCTGGCGGATTTCCTGCGCGCCCTGGCGGACGAACGGGGGCGCGGGCTGCTGGTCTTCGGCGAAGGGGCCCACACCCTGGGCAAGTCCCTGGGGGAAGTCTTCGCCGAGCTCTTCCCGGCCGATGGGGCGCCGGATACGGGCTCCCCGGCACCGCCCCGCGCCCTGCACGACCCGTTGCGCGACGTGGTGGGCGGGCTCGTCTTCGCTCTCTTCGCGGTGCCCTGGGCCGGGCTCTACCTGGGGCCTCTGTTCCGCAAGCTCCTGCTGGGGGTCCAGGTCCGGCTGGTGGAACTCCTGCTGGAGATCGAGGGCCTGGGTTGGGACTTCCGGCAGATGGTGCTCGAAGTCTTCTTCGTGAGCTTCGAATCCCTGCAACGCAAGGCCGTGGACTGGCTGGAGGGGCTCACCAACCTGGTGCTCTCGCTCCTCACCTTCGGCCTGGGTTTCGCCGAGATCTACCTCTTCGAGCTCTTTGTGGGGCTGCGCACGGTGACCCGGAAGATCGGCGAGGTTCTGGCCACCATCGCCGACGTGATTTTCTGGGTCGGCACTCTTCTCGGCACTCTCTTCAAGCTCTCGTTGGGCTCCATCCTCCCCGGTCTCGGGGCGGGTCTCACCTTCTACGATCTGATCCAGGCCTTCCAGGGCAAAGGGCCCCTGGCGCGGCTCCTGGGGTCGACTCCCGCCAAGGTGTCGAAGGCGACCCGGATCGAGGTCCGCGGGCCCGGCGGCAAGGTTCTGCTGGTGGTCACCATCCTGAACCAGAAAGACCCGGATCCTCCCACCATCACGCGATTTCCCCAGCTGCTCCCCGATCTCCTGGGCAAGGGCCCGAACAGTCTCGTGGGCATCCTGCGGCGGGTTCGCGGCATGACCGAGGGCCTGGTGGCCGACATCCTGCTGGTGGGCCAGGCCCTTCTGGTGGATTCCGAGCGGGGCTTCGACCAGCTGCGGCAGGACGCCGCGTCCCTCGATCTCGACCGGAGCTTCGGGCACCTGGTGAAGGACTCCCGGCGAATCGTCGACTCGCTGCTCGAGCCCGAGCGGCGCCGGATCGAGAGGCAGGGGGCCAGCGGCTTCGAGCGCATGTCGGCCATTCTCTCCGGGGTGCTCCTGCGGGGTGGATTCGACGTGGTGGGTGCATCGATCCGCGGCTACACCCTGGAGCTCGATCGACTCTGGAGCGCGCAGAAGGCGTCGGAAGCCCACGGCGAGACCGTCGTGATCTCCGAGACCGGTACCGGAACCTCACCCCACAAGATCTCCCGCCGGGCACGGCTCGGCACGGTACGGGTGCCGCGGATGACGGTCCGGGCCGCGGGCCGGGATCTCGATCCGGATCTCCGCCAGAAGGTGGCGGCCGAGGTGCGCCGTCTGGTGGCCCGGGCCCACGCCCGGGGACGCCAGCGGCTGGACGAAGCCCGAGCGGCGGGATGAACGGGAGCTGACGCATGGATTCCGATCGCGAGATTCTCGGCCAGCTCGGCCTGATGCTCACCCAGCTGGGGCGCGCCCGCCGGGCGCTCGAAGACATCGAGCGTTCCACCGCCCGCTATGGCGGGCTGTCGTTCGCCCCCCTCCTGAGCACGGCGCAGAAATTCGGTGAGCCGCCGATGCTGGCGGGGGCCTTGCGGGTCTACGTGGTGAACATCAACGACCTGGCTCCCGGGGGCACCGGGATCGGCGCCTTCTTCGGCAATCTGCTGGGCGGAGTGGGGAGCTTCGTCGGCGGCCTGGTGGGAGGGGTCGCGGGAGGGTTCGTCGGCGCCCTGGCGTTACCCGAGAATCTCGCCGAGCTGGCCAAGATCACCGCCTCGATGGAGAAGATCGTGGCCCTGCTCGACGCCATGGACCGGCGCAAGGGCAACGGCAAACAGCCCGACCAGGGCCCCGGAATCGCCGACCGGCTGCCGCAGCTCACCGACCTGGTGCGCGCCTTCACGGCCCTGCTGCCTCCGCTCACGGAGCTGGTCCGGGCCCTGGCCGACAGTCTGCCCCGCCTGGTGGACCCGATCGAGAAGCTCTACCGGCTGTTCACCTCGGGAAGCGAGAAGAAAGAAAAACCCGAGGCGTCGGGGCCGCCGATCCAGTGGGAGAAGGTGCTGATGGGCATCCACCGGATCGTGCAGGGGCTCACCCATCTCCTGCCCCTGGCCATCGGCAGCCTGGCCTTCCTGCTGACCCACCTGCGCGACGTGCAGCGGGTGATCACCGATCTGATGGGCTGGGCCCTGCGCCTGGTCTTCCTGCTGCGGGGCGCCTTGCTGGTGGTGATCAACGACACCCTGGCCGCCGGAGCCCGGGCGGCGGTGGAGATCCTGGCGATCCTGGGAGCCGCGATCGAGCGCCTGATGAGTGCCGTGTTCGTGGCCTTCGAGCGCGCCCTGCTGCTGGCCTCGGATCTGCTCCGGGCCCTGGCCTCGGGGCTCGGCAACACGCTCACGAAGCTGCTGCAGTGGGTGGTGACCAATGTGTTCGAGATCCTCACCGAGCTCGGCAAGCTCAAGGTCTTCCAGGCGGTGGTGCAGGTCACCGGCACCGCGGGAGATTTCCTGCGCCTGCTCCAACACCTGCTGGCGGGCAAGGGATTGATCAGCCCCATGGCGGCGCCGCCGATCAAGGTCTCCAAGAGCACGGTGGCGACGGGCCCCCCTGTGGTGAAGCCGCCGAAGATCACGGGCCCGGACCTCGCCGAGGCGGTGGCGCCCCTGGCCCAGGTGGCCAAGCTGGGCTTCGAGCTCTCGAGCACCGCGGCCTCCGTGTTCACGGAGATCAAGGGGGCGTTGAAGGACGCTCGGGAAGCCCTGCGCATGGTTGGGGATGCGGCCGCCAGGCGCAGTCGCGAAGGGGCCTTCGCCTCCGGCCCGCTGCAGCAGGCCCTGGGGCAGGTGCGCGCCAACGCCAAGGATCTCGGCAAGGCCCTGGAAGAGGCCCGAAAGTCCCCCGGACCGAAGGTCTCCGACGAGCTCGACATGGTGGCGAAGGCCTACGAGACCTGGCTCGAGAAGGGTGGTATGGAAAGCCTCCTGGTGGGATTTACCCGGCAGTTCTTGAAGAGCCCCACGAGCGGAGCCGGGGTCGGGGACTCCGTGCCCGGAAAGATCGTCGCCGACGCCGCCGAAGCGGTGCGTGCCGAGCAGCGGGCCGATGTGGAGATCGGCGAGCTGGTGATCGAGATCGAGCCGCCGGAGCCCGGACGCGGCGAGGGCCAGGCGCCGATCTTCTCCCGCGACTGGCTCGAGGACATGCTCGAAGAGATTCATCTCGATCGCTCCCTGCGCGATCCGTTCTACAGCGGCTCACCCATCTGAGCCGCGAGGAGGTACCCGTGCCACCCTTCGAAGAGAGAACCAATCGTCGTGCCGGTTACCTGGCGAGCCTGTTCAACGTGCCGCCGTTGATCTTTCGTTTCCAGTTCAATCCCGAGTCCATGAGCGACAAGAAGTCGTTCGAGTACCAGCAATCGAACGGGTCCGGAGAGTGGGGGTTCGACCAGACCTCGGCCGGCACCGGTTTCTTCGGCACCCTGGGGGGGCTCGCCACCGACCTCAAGGAGATCGGTGCGCTGCTCACCGGCACCAAACCTCTCGAGCCCCGGGGAGGAGGGTTGCGCACCCTGTCGATGGAGTTCGCCCTCGACGCCCGCCTCGCCGGTCCCAAGGACGGCGACAGCCACTACGACGGCTCGATCGAGCCCGACCTGGCGGTGCTGCGTTCGTTCATGCACCCCGCCTACGACCTGATCGAGGTCACCAAGATCCTGGCCTCCGGTTTCAAGGACGTGCCCTGCTTCAACAGTCCGCCGGAGTGCTCCTTGAGCTACGGGGGAGTGTCTCTGGCCTGTGTGATGACCGACCTCGACATCCGAATCACCGCTTTCGGGCCCAAGAGTGAGCCGGTGCGGGCCGAGGTGAAGGTGACCCTCAAGGAACAGTCTCTCTCCTTCTCCCACGTGAGCGACTTCATCGCCCGCAACATCAATGCGTCGATCGCCTTGAAGCGAGACAACGTCGGCGAGGACTTTCTGGTCACCAGCGGTGTCCAGGGGGTGATCGACATTTTCGATTGAGGAGATCCGGATGCCGATCAAACCCACGTCTCGATATCGCGGCTCGGAGATCTTCGACGCTCCGGACCGGGACGGCGACAACCACCCTACCGTACCCCTGCGGCCTCCGTCTCCGGCGGCCGAGACCGCAGCGGTGAGCCACGTGCTGACCGCGGGAGAGGATTTCGAATACCTGGCCTGGCGATACTTCGGCTCTTCCGACGCCTGGTGGCAGATCGCCGACGCCAATCCCCGGCGTCATCCCCTGGCTCTGATCAGCGGTGAGAAGCTCCTCGTGCCCTCACCCACCGAGGTGGGTCGCATCGAGAGGAGCCGGAGGTTCAAATGATCGGCGACGCCATCAGCGGATCCGTCGGTGGGCTCGGGGTGGGTCTCGGCAGCCTGACCTCCGCTCTTTCCAGCCTCGATGGCGGAGGTCCCTCTGCCGCGGCCGTCGCCTTTGCCGACGTCGAGCTCGAGAAGAGCAGCATGGAAGGCGACCTGGTGTCGATCGAGGTGGAAGACAACGACCAGTGGATCGATCGGGCGACGATCGTGGTGGATGACCCGCACCGGAAATATCTGCAGAACGCGCGGGAGGGGTTGATCCTGACGGTGGACCTGGGCTGGAAGAAACACGCCGTGATCTTCGAGGGAGTGGTCGCCAAGGCCGATTCCATCAGTGGTCCGAAGGGTCAGAAGCAAACACAGATCGTGGCCCTCGATCTCTCGTGCCTCCTGGAGCGGCGTAGGCAGGACAAGGCGGAGGATCACGAGGGCACCCTGGGGGTCATCCTCGAGAAGCTGCTCGGCCGCCCCGAATACAAGGGCAAGATCCAGAAGGGCACGATCGAGATCGAGAAGGACGACGACAAAGAGCCTACCTACACCACCCGCAATCCCTTGCGCCAGGCGGCGGGGCAGAGTGACTGGAAGCTGATCCAGCGGCTGGCGAAGCTCTACGACGCCCGGGCCTTCGTGGAGTACAACGAGGGGGCCTCGCGGTTCTACTGGATCCCCGCCAAGACTCTCCTCGAGAGCCGGACTCTCGGGAGTCTGAACTACTGTCCGGGGCACGGAAAGCTCAAGGAATTCAAATTCCAACGTTTCGCCGTGGGTGCCTCGGAGGCCTCGGCGCGCAGCTTGCTCGATCCCGTCTCCGGCAAGGTCGAGAGCTCGGCGCCGCAGGCTCCGAAAGAAGAGGATCCGAAGCCCCTGGCGAATCCGGAGGTCCAGGCCCAGCTCCAGAAGCTCAGCCCAGGTCAGGCCGAGAGGTACAACAAGGCTCTGGAGCTCGCTGCCGGAGCGGAGCTTCAACCCAAGGATCTGCGCCCGAGTGGAGGGCGAGAGCCCGGGGCCTCCAAGCTCGCGGGCCTGCGGGAGAAACGAGGGGAGAACCGGGCCTTCAAGCTCGGGCTGCGTGGGCAGGGAGTCTGTGTTGGCAATATCCAGCTGCGGGCCAAGGGCAACGTCACGATCTTCGGGATCGATCCGCTCTACGAGGGGGGCTGGTACCTCCGCCGGGTCCGGCATTTCTACACCCGGGTGCGCGACGCCGACGGCAAGGACCGCAGCACGTTCTCCTCCAAATTCGAAGTCACGAGGTAAATGGGATGTCGCCGCAGAAGATCTTCGGCAAATACGCCGGTCTGGTGACCGGCAACGAGGACGACGAGCAGCGCGGAGCGCTCCAGGTGCAGGTGCCGGCGGTGTTCGGCCCCGAGCTCTCGGTGTGGGCGCGCCCCTGCCTGCCCTTCGGGCACTTCTTCGTGCCGTCGGTCGGCACCAAGGTATGGGTCGAGTTCGAGGCCGGAGACATCGAGTTCCCGATCTGGGTCGGGGTCTGGTACGCCGAGGGCGAGGTACCCACCGAGGCGGCACGGACTCCTCCCGAGGCTCGGGTGGTGCACACTCCCTCGGGGCACCACATCGAGATGCTCGACGAGGCGGGGGAGGAGAAGATCCTCATCCGGCATCCGAGCAACGCCTTCCTCACTCTCGACAAGGACGGCAGCGTGACCGCCGCCAACCAGAACGGCGCCTTCGTCACTCTCGACGCGGTGGAGGGCAGCCTGACCCTGATGGACGAGCACGGGCACATGGTGACCCTCGGAGAGAAGGGTCTGCTGGCCACCCATGCCGACGGCACCAACGTCGAGATCAAGGACGGGGCGGTGAAGATCGCCGCCGCCAAGGTGGTACAGGTCATGGCCGAGAGCGCGGTCTTCGAAACCGCTGCCGTGGGGC
>CAZMEL010000231.1:0-12939 GCA_964565225.1 uncultured Thermoanaerobaculia bacterium
AGTGTGAGGTCTACCGGGGTACCCTGAGCCGTACCGTGGTCGAGCCCCGGGCGATCCTCAAAGAAGCCCTGCTTCGCAGTGCCTCGGGGTTCATTCTCTTCCACACCCACCCGAGCGGAGACCCGGCTCCGAGCACCGAAGACGTCCTCTTTACCCGGCGCATCGCCGAGGCCTCGGACCTCCTGGGAGTGCGCCTGGTCGACCACCTGATTCTCGGCAGCGCCGGGCGCTGGGTCTCGCTCCAGCAGCGAGGAGCATGGTAGGTTTGCCGGCCGGGTCACCAGGCCCGGAAAACCGAATGTCTTGGAGGATCCATGACCGGGCCGAAGAGCGGAGAAGGCAGCGGGAGCGCGAGCCCCGGAGAGCGCGGCCGACCTCGAGCCGAAGAGCTGGGCGAAGGCCAGCTGCGGCTCGGAGTGGCGGCTCGCGGCGATCTACGCTGGGCCGTGGTCGACCTGGAGCGGCCGGTCGAGGAAGCCCGCCGTCGCCTCGATCTCTCCCCCGTCGCGGCGGTGGCCCTGGGCCGTTCCATGATCTCCGCCGTCCTTCTCCTACGCTTCACCACCAAGAATCCCGGACGGCTCCTCTTCGAGATTCGGGGAGACGGTCCATTGGGGCCTCTCCTCGCCGAGATCGACGACCGCGGAGACCTGCGGGGCCTGGTGGAAAATCCCCACGTACAGACTCCGGCCGAGGGTGTGGAGAAGATCGGCTGGGCCGTGGGGCAGGGACTGCTTCGGGTCACCCAGGAGAGCTCGCGGGGCCGGTACGATAGCCAGGTGGCGCTGCATTCGGGCGAGATCGGTGACGACCTGGCCCACTACCTGGAGCAGAGCCAGCAGATCCGCTCCGCGGCCCTGCTCGGAGTGCTTCCCCGACCCACGGGAGTCGCCGCGGCCGGCGGGTTGTTGATCGAAGCCTTTCCGGGCGTCCCGGAAGAAACCCTGGCACACCTCGAGGAGAATCTCGGCGCCCTGCCGGGGATCAGCTCGGTGCTCGAGGCCGACGGCATCTCCGGGCTCCTCGACCGGGTGCTCGCGGGTTTCGACATCGACGAGCTGGAGCGGCACGAGGTGCGATACCGCTGCCGCTGCGAGGCCGAGACGCTGGCGCAGCAGCTGCTCACCCTCGCGAGCGAGCAGCTCACCGAGATCGCGGACGAGAACGGCAAGGTCACGGCGACCTGTGCCTTTTGCAACACTCGATACGACTTTTCACTGCACGAGCTCCTGGAAGCCAACTGAACGGCTCCCATTCTCTGGAAACAGCCATGAGCAATTTCTACATCACGACTCCGATCTACTACGTCAACGATCTCCCCCACGTCGGCCACATCTACAGCACCATCGTGGCCGATACCGTGGCGCGATACCGGCGCCTGGCGGGGGACCGGGTCTATTTCCTGACCGGCACCGACGAGCACGGCCAGAACATCGAGAAGTCGGCGATCCGCAAAGGGATCAGCCCACAGCAGCAGGCCGACGAGGTAGTGGCCCACTACACGGTCCTGTGGCAGCAGCTCGACATGACCCACGACGACTTCATCCGCACCACCGAGAAGCGGCACATCCCCGGGGTCGAGGAGATCGTCCGGCGGATCGCGGCGTCGGGGGATCTCTACGTGTCCAAACACGAGGGTTGGTACTGCGCCTCGTGCGAAGCGTTCTACACCGAGAAGGAGCTGGTCGACGGCGAGAGCTGCCCGACCCACGGCCGGCCGACGGAGAAACGCTCCGAAGAGAACGTCTTCTTCCGGCTCTCGAAGTATCAGGATGCCCTGCTCGAGCTCTACGACAACCAGCCGGATTTCATCTGCCCGGAGAGCCGGCGCAACGAGGTGCGCCAGTTCGTGGCCTCCGGGCTCAAGGATCTGTCGGTCAGCCGCACCAACGTCTCGTGGGCCCTGGACTTTCCCGGCTACGAAGGGCACACGGTCTACGTCTGGCTCGACGCGTTGACCAACTACATCAGCGCCCTGGGTTTCGGTCGCCCCGGCGAGGACGCTCTCTACGACGAGCTCTGGGCCGGTGAAGGGCAGCGGTTTCATCTCGTCGGCAAGGACATCCTCCGCTTCCACGCCGTCTACTGGCCGGCATTCCTGCTCTCCGCGGGGCTCCCTCTGCCGACCACGGTGTGGGCCCACGGCTGGTGGCTCCGGGACCAGCAGAAGATCTCCAAGTCGGTGGGCAACATCGTGCGCCCGGACGAGCTGATCCGGACCTTCGGCCACGATCCTCTACGCCTCTACCTGCTGCGGGAGATGGTCTTCGGCCAGGACGCGACCTTCTCCGACGAGTCCTTCATCGATCGCTACAACAGCGACCTGGCCAACGATCTGGGCAATATCGTGAGCCGCCTGACGACCCTGTCGCGGCGAGCCTTCGACGGGCACCTGCCGCCAAGAGCCGGAGACGATCTGCGCAGCCTCGCGGAGGAGGTACTGGCCGAGTACCACGAGCACATGGAGGCCTACGCCTTCCACCGCGCCCTCGAGGCGCTGTGGCGGCTCCTGTCCGAGACCAACCAGTATCTCGCCGTCGAGCAGCCGTGGAAGCTGATCAAGGATCCCGACGCCAAGGAGCGGGTCTCCGAGATCCTGTGGTGTGGCTTCGAGGCGGTCCGCCTGGTGGCCAACGCGCTCCTGCCCTTCCTGCCCAACAAGGCGCCGGAAGTGCTGGCCGCCCTCGGGCAGCAGCCGGTCGCTCGCTGGCAGGATCTGGGCTGGGGCGGCCTGCCGCTGGGCGGGGAGCTGGCGGCTCTCGAGCCGCTCTTTCCCCGGATCGACAAGAAGGCCTATCTCGGCGCCGCCGCGGACGAAGACAAGGGGAAGAAACCCCAGGAGCCGAAGGGCAAGAGCGGCAAGAAAGACGGCAAGAAGGCCGAGACCGACGAAGCACCCGCTCGCAAGCTTTCGATCGACGAATTCTTCGAGGTCGACCTCCGGGTGGCCCGGGTGCTGGCCGCGAAGCCCGTACCCAAGTCCAACAAGCTGCTCGAGCTCACGGTCGACGTGGGCGAAGAAGAGCCGCGGACCGTGGTGGCGGGACTGGCGAAGAAGTATCCGGGGGAGGCCCTGGTCGGGAAGCAGGTCGTGGTGGTGGCCAACCTGAAGCCGGCGAAGCTGATGGGGGTGGAGTCGAACGGCATGGTGCTCGCCGCGACCGGAGACTCCGGGCCCGGGGTGTTGAGCCCCGAGGAGGCGGTGGCGCCCGGGACCCGGGTGCGATGAGCGCTGCGACGAACGGCGAGGGTGGCGAGCCGGCCCCGCGGTGGATCGACTCTCACTGCCACCTGCAGTCGTTGCGCCCGGAGGAGCGATCGGAGGCGATCTCGACTGCTCGTGCGCGGGGCATCCGGGGATTCCTGGTGCCCGCCATCACCCTCGACGACGCCGATCTCCTGCTGGAGCTGTGCCACGAGCACGACGATCTCTGGTGTGCCCTGGGTTGCCATCCCCACAAGGCCTCGGGCTGGCGCCCCGGGGACGCCGAGCGCCTGTCCGATCTCCTGCGCGACGAGAAGGTGGTGGCGGTCGGAGAATGCGGGCTCGACTTCTACTACGACAACTCCCCGCGTCTGGAGCAGGAGCGGGCCCTGGTGGAGCAGTGCGAGGTGGCGATCGACCTCGATCTGCCAGTTGTGGTGCACAACCGCGACAGCGACGAGGCCATGCTCGAGGTCATGCGCCGCCCGGAGCTGGCCCCGCTGCGGGCCGACTTCCATTCCTTCGCGGCCGGGCGGTCGATGGCGGAAGAGCTGGTCGAGCGCGGGTTCTACCTCGGCATCTCCGGCATGGTGACCTTTCCGAGGGCCGACAACGTACGAGAGGTGTTGCCGAGCACCCCGAACGAGCAGCTCCTGGTAGAGACCGATACGCCCTATCTCGCCCCCGTGCCCTACCGCGGACGGCCCAATCGCCCGGCCTACGTGGTGGAGGTGGGGGAGCGACTGGCCCAGGAGCTCGGCGAAACCCCCGCCGAAACGGCCGCGAAGACCGAAGACAATTTCTTTCGTCTGTTTTCTCGTGCCAACCGGCCGCGAGGAGGAACCGCATGAATTCCGAGACACGAAAGACCATCGGCGCCGCGCTGCTGATGGTCCTGGCCGTTCTGCTCACCGGGTGTGGCCTGAAACCTCCCGTACGGGTGGAGCTGAGGGAATCGCGGGTGGGCCAGGGCTGGGTTGCGGAAGTGACCAACACCTCCGAGGAATTCCTGCACGAGCTGCGGATCCGGATCGAGGCACCGAGCGGCGAAACGCGAGAGTACTTCGAAGCCAACCTCGAGCCTCGGGGAATTCTCAGCGTCGGCTGGTTGAAGCTGGAGGGATGGCCGGTTCCCGAAGGCTCCCGGGTCACGGTGAAGGCCAAGGGATACTTGCTGGCTTCGGGGAGCTGAGCCTCCGGGCCGCCTACAGGCCTGGGGCTCACGGCTCGCAAGCTCGCCGGATCGGCCCAGGCGGCACCTTGCCGCCCCGCTGGTCAACGTCCGGTTCCTGGGGAGCTCCCCAACACAGACCGGTGTCGAGCGGGTCTCGGCTCGATTGGTCTCAGCCCGCATCCTGCAACTGCTTCCAGCGCTCCAGAATTGGTCCATCGGCAGGCGTGAGACGCCCACCCTGGGTGCGGGCGAGGATGCCCACCAGCTCTTCCACCCGCGGGCCATCGCTGGAGGGCTCGAAGTCGGGGTCGAGGTAGAGGCTCGCCAGGGTCCGGATCGACGCCAGGTGGACCGGTGGCCGGGAGCAGGATCCGGAAGCGCAGCTCGGCGCGATGGCCTGCTCGAGGACTCCGATGGCCTCGTTGCGCCCGCCGAGCCGATAGAGAGACATGGCCAGCAGGCGAGAGAATTCCGACTCCGACGAAAAGCGGCGGGCGGCGATCTGGGCGAGGTCTTTCGCCTCTTCGAAACGCTCGAGACCGAGGAGCGCCTCGATCACCAGCTGTACCAGGGGATGGTCTCTGCCCTCGGGGCTGTCGACGGTCGCTACCGCCAGGTCTCCGGCCCGTTCGACCACCTCCTCGGGCCTCTGCCGAGCCAGGGTCGCCTCGGCCCACAGGGCGGGCACCGAAAACAGCCCGGAGCGGTCGAGGGGCTCGCTCCCGAGCCCTCGCCAGGCCAGGTCGAGCGCCTGCTGGGCGGTGTCGGCGTCACCGGTCTGCAGCAAGGCTCGGCCCCGGGTCAGCTGTAGAACGGGATCGTCCGGGTGTCGAGCGAGCAGGGGCTCGAGCTGTTCGATCGCGAGCTCGCCCCGGCCTTCCTCGACGGCCAGGACGGCGCTGCGAAATTCGTCGCCGAGATCGCGATAGCGGTCGGCGACGGGGTCTTCCAGGATTCCCAGCAGGGCTTCGAAGCGGTTGTCCAGATCCTCCGGCGAAAACTCTCCACCGGCCTCGGCGCCGGTCTCGCCGCCTTCCGCTTCGTCGAGAAGATCTTCCCAGGTTTCGGCATCTGCTGCCTGGCTCCGGAGCTCGGTGATGCGTGATTCCAGCTCTTCGCGCTGGTCTGGATCACACTCCTGCCGAGCCGTCTGCAACCACTCGGCGGCATCCTCGAAGTACTCCGAGCTCTCGGCTCGCTCGGCTTGCTCCAGGGCGTGAGCCACCAGGCCTCGGCGAGCCGTTTCGACCATTTGCTCGGCTTCGTGGGCGCCGGTTTCCCGGGCGGCCCGGCGAGCCAGGTCGAGGGCCTCGGCCGGTCGACCGTTCTCGAGGTGGCGTGCTGCCTTGGCGAGCTGACGCTCGGGGCTCGACCCGATCAGGCGTTGGAACAAACCCATCGATCCATCTCCTCGTTGGTTGGCCCAAGGGTATCCGGTTCGCGCCGAGGACGGCAATCGTGCCACGGATTCGATCCCGCTACGGATTCGAAGCTCTGGAATCCCGGGCTCTCGCCAAAGTGGAGGAAGGAGAGGATCCCGCGGCCTGGACTTCGAGGAGAGCCTCCTGCAGATCCTCGAGGCGGATGGGTTTCGAGAGATACCCGTCCATACCCTGGGCCAGGCAGCGCTCGCGGTCACCGACCATGGCGTGAGCGGTCATCGCGACGATGAACGGGCGGGCCCCGGGGAGCTTGCGGATCTCCCGGGTGGCTTCGATCCCGTCCATCTCCGGCATCTGAAGATCCATCAATACGACATCGTAGGGTTGGCGAGCCAGGGCCTCGACCGCCTGGGCCCCGTTGGCCACCGAGTCGGCCCGGTAACCGAGCCGTTCGAGCAACAGGAGAGCGACTTTCTGGTTCACCGCGTTGTCTTCCGCCACCAGGATCCGGAGATCGCGCGACGGGAGGCTCGAGGCGGGCCGAAAGGCCTGGGGATTCCGCGGTTTCTTGACCCGGGTGGACGAGCCCTTGATCACATTCGAGAGGGCGTCGAAGAGCTCCTGGGGCTTGATCGGCTTGCCGAGAAGAGCGCGAGGCCTCCGTGGCTCCGGCCGGTAGGACTCGGTGCCCGGCCCGAGGGAGGAGAGGAAGATGACCGGCAGGTCGAGAGACTCGAGAAAGGCTTCGACCTGCGGTGGATCGATCATACCCCCACGTTCCAGGACCCGGCGGTCGATCAGCGCAAGGCTCATGTTCTGCTTGCCCCGCAGAACTTCGAAGATCTCCTCCACCGAGCCCACGGAGACCGGAAACATGCCGAAGATCCGCAGCTGCCGGCACAGCCAGTTGCGGAGCATCGAGTCGCAGTCGGCAACGATCACATTCAATCCGCGGAAGTGAAGGTTGGGGCGATAGAAGTGGGAGCGGTCCTCGCTCGACCGCGCCTCCGAGCGCAGGGTGAAATGGAAGTTCGAGCCCTTGCCGAGGGTGCTCTCGACCCAGATCCTCCCACCCATCAGCTCGCAGAGCCGCCGGCTGATCACCAGGCCGAGGCCTGTGCCGCCGTAGAGCCGGGTGGTCGAGGCGTCGATCTGGCTGAAGGGTTGGAACAGGCGATCTACCTTGTCGGCGGGGATCCCGATCCCCGTATCTCGAACCTGGAAGTGCACCTCCCAGATGCAGTCGTCGGCCCTGGCCGACGCCAGGGCAGCGGGCTCGGACTCCTGGTCTGGGTCGCTCTCGCTGCTCTCACCGGGCTCGGCGCCGGCCACCGGAAGCGCCGGCTGCGTCGGGGGAGGAGCGGGGTAGGCGTCGATCTCGACCGAAACGCTACCGGACGAGGTGAACTTCACTCCGTTGCCGATCAGGTTGACCAGAACCTGCTGCAGGCGGGTGCCATCGCCCACCAGCAGCTCCGGCGTTCCTTCGGCGATGGTGTAGGCGAGCTCCAGGTTCTTGGCGGTGGCGCTCGGTGCGAGCAGATCCAGGGCTCCTTCGACACAGCGTCGCAGGTCGAAGGGGGAGCGGTCGATCGTCAGCCGCTTGGATTCGATCTTGGAGAAGTCGAGAATGTCGTTGATGATCGTCAACAGCGATTCGCCGCTGGTGCGGATGGTCTCGAGGTACTGGCGCTGCTGGCGCGAAAGCTCGGTATTGAGCAGCAGGCTGGTCATGCCGATCACACCGTTCATCGGCGTGCGGATCTCGTGGCTCATATTGGCGAGGAACTCGCCCTTGGCACGATTGGCCGCCTCGGCCATCTCGCGGGCCTGGCCGGCGAGCTCGGCCGCCTCGGTGGCCGATTTCAATGCCTCCCGCCGCTGTACCCGGCGGTGGTGAGTGCGCAGAGAGACGAAGAGGAATCCGGTGACCAGGAGGGCGTAGAAAGTGTAGGCCCACCAGGTCTGCCAGGGCGGCGGCAGGGCTTCGATCCGCAGGCTGAGCCCCTCTTCGCTCCAGATTCCTTCGTGGCTGGACCCGCGGACCCGCAGTCGGTAGCTGCCGGGATCGAGGTTGGTCACGGTGACCCGGCGAAAGGTGCCGAGATCGATCCAGTCCTCGGTCAGACCTTCGAGGAAATACGAGAAGCGATTCTTTTCCGGGGCCGTGTAGTCGAGAGCCGCGAACTCGATCGACACCAGGCGGTCGCGGTGGTGGAGCCGGATCTCTTCGAGGCGATCGAGCGGCCCATCGACCCGGAGAGGCTCGTTGTAGATCATCACCGAGGTGAGCACCACCGGCGGAGCCGAGAGGTGCCGCACCAGGTCGTCGGGGTAGAACGCGTTGAATCCGTTCACTCCGCCGAAGAGCATCTCGCCGTCGTCGGTGCGGTAGTGCGCCCCGAAGTTGAACTCGTTGCTCTGCAGACCGTGGCTGGCGTCGTAGTTGCGGAACATCTCGAGCTGGAGATCGAAACGAGCCAGGCCGTGATTGGTGCTGATCCAGATGGCCTCGTCCCCCTCGCCCTGGATGCCGTAGACCACCGCGTTGGGTAGGCCGTCGCGTTCGAGGTAGCTCGAGAAGAGAGCCTTGCCCGGCTCGACGGCGAGACCCTCGAGGCGATTGAGCCCGCCACCCTGGGTACCGATCCACAGGGTTCCCCGATTGTCGATGTGCAGCGAGGTGATGGTGTTCGAGCTGAGGCTGTGGGGGGCCGTGGGGTCGGGACGGAAGTGGACGAAGGAGCCGGTGCGCGGGTCGTAGCGATCGAGCCCACCGCCGAAGGTGCCGACCCAGAGACGGCCGGCGGCATCTTCCACGAAACAGCTCACCTTGTCGCTGGCGAGGGTGCTGGGATCGTCCGGATCGTTGCGAAAGCGGGTGACGCTGCGGTCTCGCTCGATCCGGAAGATTCCACCGCCGTAGGTACCGACCCAGAGCCGATCCTCGTGGTCTTCGAAGAATGCGATGATGCCGAGGCCGGAAGCCAGGGCGTCGGAATCGTCCCGAAACTGGACGAAGGAATCGGTCTCGGGATCGAAGAGGTGGAGACCGTGGCCTGCGGTGCCGATCCACAGAGTGCCGGAGCGATCGTGCAGCAGGGCGGTGACCTGGTTGTCGGGCAAGCTGGTCGGGTCCCCTTCGATCGCTCGGTAGTGGCGAAACTCCCGGGTCGTGCGATCGAAATGATCGAGGCCGCTGCCGAGGGTGCCGATCCAGAGGTTGCCGTCGGCGTCTTCGGCAAAGGCGGTGATGGCGTTTCCGCTCAGGCTCGCGGGCCGGGCCGGATCGTGCTGGAAGTGGGTGAAGGCCCAGGCGTTGGGGTGCCATTTGTTGACCCCGCCGGCCCAGGTGCCGACCCAGAGGACACCACCCCGATCCTGAGTGATCGAGACCACCCGGTCGCTGCTAAGGCTGGTCGCGTCGGAGGCGCTGCTCAGGTAGCGACCGAAGGACTGGGTCTCGGGCACGAAGCGGTTGAGCCCGCGATCGGTGCCGATCCAGAGATTCCCGTCCCGGTCTTCGAAGACGGCGCGGGCGCGGTTGTCACTCAGGGTCGTCGGGTCGTCGGGTCGATGGCCGAAGAGGGTGAAGGTGCGGGTGGAGGGGTCGTAGCGATGAAGCCCGCCGATCGTTCCGATCCACACCGCCCCCTGGCGGTCCTCCAACACGCTGAGGATCCACTGGCTGGCGAGCCGCGCCCCGGGCTCGTCGCCGAGCCCGATTCGGGTGAAACGTCGGCTCGTGGGATCGAAGAGATCCAGGCCTTCCTGGGTGCCGATCCAGAGGTTACCCAGCCGGTCCTCGGAGAGACTACGGATGCGGTCGTCGCTGAGGGAGCTGCCGTCCGCAGCGGCTCGGAAATGGACGATCTCCCCGGTGGTCGGATCGAGTCGATCGAGCCCCGCTTCGTCGGTGCCGATCCAGAGATGGCCGCGGCGATCGAGCAGCAGGGCCCGGACGTTGTTGCTGGCGAGGCTTCCGGGGTCTTCCGGGGAGTGTTGGAACCGCTCGAAGGTATCCTGCCCGGCGCGCAGCCGGCTGAGGCCGCCGCTCTCGGTGCCGATCCAGAGATCACCACCGGGGGTCTCCACCAGGGCCCGGACCGAGCTGTCCGAGAGCGTGCTCGGATCTCGTGGATCGTGCTTGAAGATCCGGAAGCTGTAGCCGTCGTAGCGGTTGAGCCCGTCGCGGGTGCCGAGCCACAGGAACCCGGTCTGGTCCTGGAGGATGCAGGTGACGGTGCTCTGAGAAAGGCCTTCTTCGATCGTGAGGCGGTCGAAGCGGATTCGGCTGATCTGGGCTCCTGCGCTAACGGCCAGGAAGGGCAGAAGCCCGAGGATCAGCAGAATCTGCTGTCTGCGCGGCCTCGACAACGAAGAATTATTCCTGAGCGACCCACTGGTTCAGGGCCGCAGGCTGGCTCGGATCCCAGTCGAAAGTGGCGTCGAGCCAGGGGTTGGCATCGAGCCAGGGGTTGGCATCGAGCCAGGGGTTGGCATCGAGCCAGGGGTTGGCATCGAGCCAGGGGTTGGCGTCGAGCCAGGGATTGGCGGCGGTGAAGGGGAATCCCCCCGAGAAGTAGGTGCCATCCCAGGTTTCGTCGGTGTTGGGGACGAAGAGCTCGAAATTTTCGTCCATCCGCACGGGCCCCATGAAATGGGCGGTGTCGCTGAGCTCGAGCTCGATATCGAGCCCGCCGTTGGCACAGCCCGTGGCGGTGCTCGCGAGCGTCCTGCCCGCGTCGATGAGGCCCGCTCCCTGCTGGAAGACGGAATAGGCGATTCCCGAGCCGTCGGCGGCGGCGCGGGCCGAGTCGAGGAGACGGCATTTGACCTCGTCCGGCGTGAGCCACGGCTGCTCCTGCAGGAGCAGAGCGGTGATTCCGCTCACCACGGCGGTCGCCTGGGAGGTGCCTGACATCATGAAGTAGTTTCTCGCCACGTGATATTCGGGATGGTCCCTGAGGATCTGGTGTCCGTTCCGCATCAGGCCCAACATGTGCCCGCCCGGAGCCACCAGCTCCGGCTTGACGAAGGCGTCGGCGGTCGGGCCCGAGGAGGAGAAAGAGGCGAGGATATCGTCGCTGCCGTCTTCCGGCGTATACGAATCCGACATGGCTCCGACGGTAATAGCGTACGGTAGATTACCCGGCACGCCGATGGTGAAAGGCTCTGGACCCGTATTTCCTGCCGAGGTCACCACCACGATCCCCGAATGCCAGGCGGCCATCACCGCCTGATTCAGTGGATCCTGCCAGTAGAAGGATACCGCGGGGGCGCTCAGGGAGAGGTTCAGAACGCGAATGGCGCATTCCTCGCGGTTCTCCACCACCCATTCGATCCCGCGGATCACGTCGGCATAAGAGCTCTGGCCATTCTCGTCGAAGGCCTTGACCACCACCAGCACGGCGTCGGGGGCGACGCCGTTGTACCCCTGGTCGGTGAGGTCGCTGGAGGCCATGATGCTGGTCACGTGGCTGCCGTGTCCGTAACGGTCGTGGGTCTGGTTGTAGCGGTCGCGAAGCGCATTGTACCTGGCGATGATCCGGTTGCGATTGTGGCTGTCCTTGCGCAGGGCGCGCTGGTTCCAGAGGCCGCTGTCGAGCACCGCGATGGTGATGTCCTGCCCGCGGATTCCCTGCTCGTGGAGATCGTCGGCGCCGATCAGCGCGGGGTATCCGGTGTACGGAACCTCGTTCCAGGAATCTTCCTCTCCGCCGTTCGACGCCAGCTCGACGGCGGAGTTTGCGAAGACCCGAAGTCGCTGTTGCCTCTCGAGCACCGCGACCTGATCGGCGGTGAGATCGGCAGCGACGGCCCGGATGAGTCGGAGCTCATGGCTGGGAGAGACGCCGAGCCGCGCAAGGTGGTCGAGGGCCTCGCCGGGGGCTCTGCCCTGCACGATGACCGAGGTCTTGGACGGATCCGGAGCCCGGTCCGTCCACGGTGCCCAGATCAGAGACGAGACCATGGCGAGGGTACATGCGACGACGCCGAAACCGACGAGAGACTGCACGGAAGGGTGGAGGGCGCCAGAGTTATTTCTTGATTTCATCTTCATTTCTCCGCTCTAGGTGACCGAAACGATCCGAGCTTGACGAGCAGGTCCAGACTCGGTGGCCGGAGAGTTCAGAACAGTTGAGGTCCGACGAGACGATGGGGCATAGTCCTTGCAAAGGAAGCGAATCGAGCGCATTCGATTCTGATACGACCCGTCAATCATTGGTTCCGAACCTTACGATGAACATAACGAACGTATCATAGGGAGGGGTGAAAGGCATTTTGACGACGTTCCAACCGGTCGGTAGAAGTACAGGCGAATCAATGGCTTAGAGAGCGAGCCGAGGGCCGTGAGAGGCTTCGCGCATTCCCGGGCAGGGTGCGGTATGCTTTGCTCGTACAGTCTATTGTTGTGTTTTTTTCGATCGACTTGCGGACCGCACCGTTGTGGACCCTCTTTCCCTCGGAGAGGACGGATCGAGCGGCTTGCGGTGTCCGTCTTCGGGCCGACTCGCGTCGCAGCCCGACTGCCCTGGAGAGTTTCGGGATCTTGAGATTCGACCGTGGAGAAGATCGGCGAGCCGACTCGCGGCTCGGGTGGCGTCGACGGTCGTGGCGCCGGGCCATGGTCGGGCTGCTGCCGTTGCTACTGCTGCACTCGGTGGGGCGAGCCGGTGGCGCAGAGGAGCTGCCCGGCACGATCCCGTTGCACGGATCCTGGCAAGCGGCGGAGGGGCAGCCCGAGCTCTCGGCGGGTGACCGGACATGGCAGCGTCGGGTGGAGCTGCCTCCGGGATGGCAGGAGAGGTTGGCACCGTCGGGACTGGCGCTCCTGGTGCCCCACCGGATCGGCGCCGAGGTCGAGGTCGAGGCCGGCGGCCGACCGGTAGTGGAGAAGCGCACCGAAGGCGACTCCCAGACCGGCGAGATCCTGCATCTCTTCGTGTTGCCGCCGGAAGCGGTCGAAGCCGGCGGCATTCTGCGTCTCGAGCTGCGAGGAGATCTGGCGGAGACAGAGGGGGCGCCGGGAGAAGGGCCGACGTTCGGAGCGGCGGGGCGGTCCCTCCTGCTGGGGGATCGGCGGGTTCTCACGGGCGAGATCGAGCTCTTTCGTCTGCGCCGGTTGACCCGGGGCCTACCGGTAGCGGTTCTGGCGGTCTTCATCCTGGTCGTCG
>CAZMEL010000232.1:0-12847 GCA_964565225.1 uncultured Thermoanaerobaculia bacterium
GTTCTGGCCCATGCACGACGCCATCTTCGCCCGTCAGAAGGAGCTGGCCCCGGAGCAGCTGAAAGCGCGAGCCGAGGAGCTGGACCTCGATCTCGACCGCTTCTCGACCTGTCTCGACGGCGGCGCCAAGACGGCGGCGGTCGAGGCCGATCTGCGCCAGGCCGGCGAGCTCGGGATCTCCTCGACCCCGTCGATCTTCGTCAACGGGCGGCCGGTGCCCCTGGGCGGCAACCGGGAGCCCTTCGCCACGATCTCGGCCCTGATCGACGAAGAGATCGGCGCCGAGTAGAGGCGGCGAGACGGCGCTCAGGCGAGCTCTTCGCGCAGGGAATCGAGGATCCGCCGGTAGGTGGCGTAGCGGGCCGGCTCCACGGCGCCGGCCTCCACCGCGCGGCGCACACCGCAGCCGGGCTCGTGGGAATGGCTGCAGTTGTTGAAACGGCAGCCCCGGGCGGCCTCGGCGAACTCGGGGAAGTAGGCTCGCAGCTCGTCGAGGTCGAGATTCCACAAGCCGAGCTCGCGAATGCCGGGGGTGTCGATCAGGCGGATCCCGCCTCGCAGGTGGAAGAGGCTCGAACGGGTGGTGGTGTGGCGGCCGGTGCCAGCACGTCCGCTCACCGCTCCCGTGGTGAGATCGAGCTCGGGATCCAGGGCGGTGATCAAGGACGACTTGCCGACCCCGCTGTGGCCCACGAAGGCCGCCGTGGCGCCGGCCAGGGCTTGGCGCAGGGCCTCGATTCCTTCGCCCGCACGGGCGTCGCAGAGCAGGATGTCGAGCACCAGCGGGCGGTAGGGCTCCAGGGGAGCGAGCTCCTGCTGCCGTTCCTCCGGGTCGGGCACCAGATCGATCTTGTTGACCACGAGGAGGGCCTTGGCGCCGCTGCGCTCCACGGCGATGAGGTAGCGGTCGACCAGGGCCGGCCGCAGGGGAGGCTGGCGCAGGGAGACGGTGAGCACCGCGATGTCGATATTGGCGGCGATCACCCGTTCCAGCCGGGGGTTCTGGGGGTCCGGCCGGGAAAGAGAGGTGCGGCGGGGGAGGGTTTCGAGCAGTCGGGCCGCGGCTGCATCCTCTTCCACGAAACGGACCTCGTCGCCCACGGCCAGGGCCGAACGCTGCTGGGCGGCGAGGCTCGAAGGCAGAACACAGTCGACGATCTCTCCCCCGTGCTCGACCTGGCAGCCGCCGGAGTACACCGACACCACGGTTCCCTGGCGCGAGGGAGCCGCTTCGCTGGGGCCGGGTCGGGTCGTTCCGGAAGCCGAAGCCGCAGGAGCGGGCGTAGCCTTCGAGGAGGGCCGCCGTTTGCGACGCGGCGCCTCACGGTACTGCTCCCAATGCTCTTCGTCGTCGGTGCCGGGGTCGGCGCCGGGGTCATAGAGCTCCCGCACTTCTTTGCGCAGCTCCAGCTCCTGCTGCCGGCCGTGGGCCGGGCGAGAGCGTTTGGGCGGGCGCTTGCGTCCCTTGCCCTTCATCGGCACGCTCCGAGCCCGAAGTCCCGTTCTGCCCTGCGTCCGTCGGCCATCACTTCCGGTCGATCATCGAACGATTCCGTCAGCCTTCGGCGGGCAGGGGTGTGACCCGGTCGACGAAGGCCAGGCCGTTGGCGGCCAGGCGGTCGAGAATCGGTTGGTAGATCTGGGGTGTGACGGGGAGCAGCACGCCGCGTTCGGTGATCTCGCCTCCGAGCAACAGCTCGACGCCGATCGCCGCCGGCATGCCGACCCCGCGAGCCATGGCGGTGCAGCCGCCGGCATCGCCGTAGTGCAGAAGGGTCGAGACCAGAGACTCCCGGCGCTGTGCCTGGGGATCTTCGATCTCGATCTCGTGGTGCAACACCACGAGGTCGCGGTGGGTCTCCGGCAGGGGCAGCTTGCGCTGCAGCAGGGCGACGAGGGCATCGGTGGGGCGGTCTCCCGGCACGTCGATCCGTTCCTCCGAGAACAGCCCCAACCATTCGAGAGCATCCAGCACGGGGTCGTCCACCGCCAGCTCGAGACGTTGGGCCGTGCGCTCCCGCAGGCTTCCCTCGTGCTCCGGGCGCAGGGTCATGGCGGTGAGGTCGCACCAGCGGCGGGTCCCGAGGCGGGGAACCTGCAGCTGCTCGTTGGGCAGGCCCAGGCGCACGATCTGGTGCCAGATGCGGCAGAAACCGGGGTAGCGGAGCGTGCCGCGAACGAGGGTGTCGATCTGCTCGAAGCCATGGATCGAGCGATAGGCGAGGGAGTCGCGGTTGGGGTAGGCGTCCATCGCGCCCAGGCCCGGCACGTCGACGGTCCAGGTTTCGGCGAACATGCGGTGCCAGGGGATCAGGCGGATCTTGCCCCGGTCGAGGAAACAGGCGCCGGCCTCGGCCGCCATGGCCACGTTGCGGGGGTTCCAGGTCACACAATATCGTAGCGGATTGCTGTCGAGCTCCGGCTCGGGCAGTCCGCCGCCATAGGAGCAGAAGCTCTTCACCACGCCCCCCCGGGCGCGGATCTCGTCGATCAGCTTCTGGCCCGACATCACGTCGATCCCGGGGTCGAGCCCGAGCTCACAGAGCAGGGTCAGGCCGGCCTCCTCGGCGTCGGCGCCGAGGGCGACCATTTCCCGCGACCGGTAGGAGGCCGAGACCATATGGCAGCCGTGGGCGAGGCAACGGCGGGCGACGAGGGGCTGCAGCTGGGGCGGTACCAGGCTCACCACCACCTCGGCGTCGGCGAATTCCCGGGCACATTGGTCGGCGTCGCGCAGGTCGAAGGCGATTCCGCGGCCCCGCTCGTGCCCGTCGACCCGGCGGGCGGCGGCGTCGCCGTCGAGGTCGCCCACGGTCACCGACAGGTCGAGCTCGAGGGATCGGGAGAGCAGGTGTCGAATGAGGAACGGAGCGCTGTGGCCGGCTCCGAGAATCAAGATCTTGCGCATGGAGAGCTCCGGGCGGTCTTCGGTGGGGGGATCGGGTCGGTATCGGGCCAACGAATGGCTGCCGACGGCGGATCGTATCGGATTTTCTCCTCGTTGTCGGTGCCTGGTACACTTCGCCGCTCATAGCGAGCGGCCACTCCCGGACCCTGCGCCACCGCGGACGATTTTCATGAGCCCAACGGATTCCAAGCCCGTCGTTTCTCCTCCCGTCGCCCGTCGGGAGCCCACCGTCACCCACTGGCACGGCTTCGAGCTGGAAGACGACTACGGCTGGCTCGTCCACCGCGAGGCCGACGAGGTTCTCGACCATCTCCGGGCCGAGAACCGTTATACCGAAGAGATGATGGCGGAGGCGGAGCCCCTGCGCGACGAGCTCTACCAGGAGATGTTGGGGCGGGTCCGGGAGCAGGACAGCTCGGCGCCGGTGAAGATCGACGACTGGTCGTATTTCCACCGCACGGAGAAGGACCGGCAGTACCGGATCTACTGCCGGCGCCCTCTCGGGCAAGAGACCGGCGAAGAGATTCTGCTCGACGTCAACGAGCTCGGGCGGGACCGCGAATACATTCGCCTCGGTGCCCTGGCGGTGAGCCCCGACCATCGGCTGCTGGCCTACTCGACCGACGAGGACGGCTCGGAGCGCTTCGTGCTGCGGATCCTCGATCTCGAGACCCGGGAGCACCTCGAAGAGGTGATCCCCAACACCGCCTCGCGAGTGGTCTGGAGCAACGACAGCCGGATTCTCTACTACACCACTCTCGACGAGAGCCGCCGACCGTTTCGCTCCTTGCGCCATGTGCTGGGAACCGATCCCGAGGCCGACGAGGAAGTGTTCCAGGAGCCGGACGGCCGTTTCTTCCTCTCTCTCTTCAAGACCCGGAGTCGGCGCTTCCTGGGGATCCTGCTGCGCAGCCACACCACGACCGAGATCCACCTGTGTGATACCGAGGCCGACGCGGAGGCCTGGAGCTGCGTCGTGCCCCGGCGACAGGATGTGCAGGTCTACACCGAGCACGGCGGCGACTACCTCTACTTTCTTACCGATGAAGACGCGCCCAACTCCCGGCTCTTTCGTGCACCGGTGAAGAGCCCGGGGCGGGAGCACTGGGAGGAGCTGGTGCCCCATCGCGACGACGTCCACCTCGAGGGAGTGCATCTCTTCGCCCGCCACCTGGTGCTGTCGTTGCGGATCGAAGGGCGGCTGAACCTCCAGGTCCAGAGCCTGGAGAGCGGGGACTGGCACGACCTGGAGCACGAGGAAGAGGTCTTCACCGTGCACTTCGACTCCAATCCGGAGTACGAGTCCTCCCGGCTGCGGTTCACCTACTCGTCGCTCCTGCAGCCCAATACCGTGGTCGAGCACGACATGGACACTCGCGAGCGGACCGTGCTCAAGGAAGAGTGGGTAGGTGGCGGTTTCCGCTCCGAGCACTACGCCAGCGAGCGCCTGTGGGTCGAGGCCAGGGATGGCGCCCGCATTCCTGTCTCGCTCGTGGCTCGTCGCCCGGAGGAAGGAGCGGATCCGGGCCCGCGGCCGCTCTTGCTCTACGGCTACGGGGCCTACGGAGCCACCATCGATCCGACCTTCTCCCACACCCGCCTCAGCCTCCTGGATCGCGGTGTCGGTTTCGCCATCGCTCATGTTCGCGGTGGCTCGGCCATGGGAAGGGCGTGGTACGAGGGCGGCAAGCTGGCCCACAAGCCGCGGACCTTCACCGATTTCATCGACGTCGCCGACGCCCTGGTGGCCCGCGGGTACACGACACCGCAGCAGCTGGCGATCCGTGGCGGGAGCGCCGGAGGCCTGCTGATCGGTGCGGTGCTCAATTTGCGTCCGGAGCTCTTCCGGGCGGCCCTCGCCGAGGTTCCGTTCGTCGACGTCCTCAACACCATGCTCGATCCGGATCTCCCGCTCACCGTGATCGAGTACGAGGAATGGGGCAATCCCCGGGAGACGGGGTGGTTCGAGCGCATCCGCGCCTACTCGCCCTACGACAACGTTCGTCCCGCGGCATACCCTCACCTTCTCGTCACCGCCGGCTTGCACGATCCCAGGGTGCAGTATTGGGAGCCGGCCAAGTGGGTGGCGAAGCTCCGCCGCCTGAGCACGGGAGATCGGCTCTTGCTGCTCAAGACCGCCATGGGCAGCGGCCACAGCGGTGCCTCCGGGCGGTATGACGCGTTGCGGGAAGAGGCGTTCAAGCAGGCGTTCCTTCTCCGGTGTCTCTGAGGTCGGCGGCCGGGTCCGGTCGTCGCGGTGGCTCGAGCACGGCGGCTCTCGGCGAGGTGGGGGAGGGTGGAGGCTCGGGGCAGAAACGAGTCCGGCGCCGGGAACGCCCCGGCGCCGGTAGGAGGAGGAAGCTGAGAACCGTCGTTTCGTCGATGCAGGGAGCGTGCCAGGTTCTCTCGCGCCTTCGGCCCGGTGCCGGAGCACCCCTCGGGTCGGCCTCCAGCCTCGGGTTCTTCGCCCTTGGGCCGCGAGCTGCGGAGCGAAGAGCTCGGTCCGAGGCACCCTGGGGTCTGGTGCAGGGTGCCACATTGGTGCGGAGCTCTGCCTGAATGGCCTCGAAGCCGATCGACCGCTTCGATTCCGAGAAGGAGCTCCGCGGAAGCCGTCGGCAGTCTTTCCTGCTGCTCTCCCTCGTCTCCGTCGTGGCCTTCTGGCGCCTGGAGCCCCTGGCGGTGGGTCTCACACGGACCGCGGACCTGCCACGTTGGGACATGGCCAAATACGGCCTGGCGGGGCTCCAGCTGTCGGAAGCGCTCCGCCGGGGGGACCTCGCCGAGCTGCTGGGGCGGATCTCGGCCATGAGCAGCTGGCCACCGCTGTTCCCGATCCTGCAAATGCCCGCTTTTCTCGCGTTCGGTCCGGAGTACGCCGTGCCGCGGCTGCTGGTGCTCGGGCTCTACGTCGCAACCCTGTGGGCGGCCTTCTGGGCCGGTACCGGCATCGATCCTCGGCGGGGCAACGGGGTCGGGCTGGCACTGGCCTGCTGCCTTCTCTCCAGCCCGTTCTTCCACTCTTATGCCGGTCTGGTGATGCTCGAGGTACCGGGCGCTCTGCTCTGGCTGCTGGCCATCGGCGCCTATGGGAGGGCGCTGCGAGCCGAGGAGGCGGCGTCGGACGACCTGCGCCCGTGGAAGCTCACCGCCCTCGCCGGTCTGGCGCTCTTCTTCTGCAAGTTCAACTACGGGTTGCTGTGGCTGATTCCCCTCGTGATCCACGAGCTGTACCGTCGCCAGGGCTCCTGGTGGGCCTCGGCGCGAGCCCTGTGGCGGGCGCCGGCGGCGCTGGGAATCGGGCCGAGAGCGAGGGTGGCAGCCGGTCTGTGGATCGCCGCTCTGGCCTGGATTCGATTGGCCGGCGGCATCGATCTCGAGCTCTTCGGGCTGCGGCTGCGCGCCACCTCGATCGGCAACCCGGTCTACTTCTCTACCCTCTTGCTCCTGGCCTTGGCGCTCTGGCGCCGGGAAGCCTCGCGGCGTCTCTGGCAGTGGCTCTCGGGCGTCCTCGATTCGCGGGCGCTCTGTCTCCTCGTATGGACGCTGGTGCCGATCGGTCTCTGGATGTTGGTACCACCCCACACCAAGGATTTCTTCGGCTTCGTCGAGAACCGATCGTCCGGCTTCGGGTTCTGGTCGTGGCAGAGCTGGAGCTTCTATCCGCGGGCCCTGCTCGAGGAGCTCGCGCCGAACGTCCGGGTGGGCGCGGGGCTTCTCGCCCTGGGGCTCGGCCCCGTTCTCTGCTGGCGGCGGCTACCCCCCGGCCCGCGCATGGTGGTGCTCTCGGCTCTCACCACCGCCGCGGCCCTGCAGTGGCATCCCTACAAGCTGACCCGGTTCGTCTCCTCCCTGGCGGTTCCCCTGTGGCTTGCGGCCAGCTGGGCGGGGATCCGGCTCCTGGATTTCCTGTGGCAGCGGCTGGGTGCCAGAGGGATGGGAACGATCGCCACCTCCGCAGCCCTTCTCGGCCTCGCGATGCTGGCTCCCGACCCGGCCGATTCGCTCGCGAGGCGGCCTCGGTACACGGTGGGGGAGGAGGCTCGCCCGGTGCTCGAGGCCGTGACTCGACCCACCGAAGAAGGGCACGAGGTGTTGGTGCTCGGCACCTGGAATCTGCTGAGCCCGGCTCTGGTGCAGTGGCACGCTCTCCGGCGAGGCTCGAAGCCGGAGGATGGACAGCTGCCACGGGTCTGGCAGGAGTCCCGTAGGGCCCGCAAGGAGGCGCTCGAACGCCTGCGGAGATTTTCCGAGGTCGTGGTGATCGAAGCCTTGCCGTCGCTGGGCCCCGGGCGGGCGGCGGAGCACGCCCGGGAGAACCGCTGGCTGCAGCCGGTACGCAACGAGCTCCGAGACTCCGGGCTCTTCGTGCTGGTCGGGGTCGAAGAGCTCCCCCGCGCCGGGTACCGAGTGCGGCGTTACCGGCGGGTGTCGTCGGAGCCCTCGTCTCCCGAAGGAGCCAGCAGCCCTTTGTCCTCGAGCTCGCGGAGCGCCGAGTCGTAGCGGGCCATGCGCTCGCGGATCTCGTCGATCTGTTGCGAGTCGGCCGAGGATTCTTTCGAAGGTGGGAAGAGCTCGGCGAAGAAAGTGCCGGGAGAGGTGCCCGTGGCCAGCAGGATCCCCAGGACATGACGCAGGCTCAGGGCGATATGCCCCTGCAGAACCTGGCTGAGGTAACCCCGCTTGAAGCCGCTACGTTCTTCGACGGCTCGTTGGGTGAGGTTGCTCTCCCGGACCAGGCGACGCAGGGCCTGGCGAGCCCGCTCGACCCCATCTTCTCGTTCCTGAACACAAGTCTCCCCGGAGGATTCGGCCGATCTCTCGTCTGCACTGCCGACGGCAGCGTTGTCGCGGGAGAGTTTCTCTGTCCTGTTTCTCGTGGTTTTCATTGATTTTCAATACAAATCTTGAAATCAAAAGAAAGATATGGAATAGTTCTTACGCCTTGATTACGCCTTCGAGCTCGAACGAGGCATCTTCCTCCGTCATTCTACTGGCCGGCCATGCCGGGGGAAGCAAGCCCGCCGCGAGCCCGCAACGATTGCCCTCGAAACCAAGGAGAAGGAAGATGGATTCCCGCCGCGAGCAAGGAATGAGTGAGTCGATGCCGGTAGGAGACGAAGGGGCCCGATGCATTGCCGGATACGGCCTCGCCGGAGGCTCGGTGAGTGAAACCCTGGACGGTGACGAGCTGGAGGTATTTCCCTATTCGATCCGGATGCCGGTGGGTGCCAGCGAGGTCCGGTGCCCCGGCTGCCAGACCTGGTTTCGCGCCGAGGGCCCCACCGGGTTCGGTGCCACCGGTCCGATCTGCGATCTCTGTCTGCTCCAGGGATGTCACGGTCTGGGGATGCTGCTGGCCCTCGCATCCGTGGCGCGGTCCTATGGCCGGATCCGGGGGAGCGAGCTGGGGGAGAAACGGGAGGCGCTGGAGGAGCTGTGGGCCTTTACCAGGATCTACGAATCCGTGGCGGCCCGGAATGGGCCGCCACGAAGCTTTGGAATCTGGACCTGGGGAGGGGCCGACGCGAAGTAGCTCGATCCCCACCGGGCCGTGAGGTCGGAGGGCCGCGACTCAGCCGCCCAGGAGGTCGGCGACTCCGGCCCGCTCTTCCCGCAGCTCGGCTTCGGTCGCTTCCATCTTGCCGCGACTGAAGTCGTTGATGTCGAGACCCTGCACGATGGAGTACTGGCCGTCCTTGCAGGTGACCGGGTAGGAGTAGTAGATCCCATCCGCGATGCCATAGGAGCCGTCGCTGGGAACGGCCATGCTCACCCAGTCGTTGTCGCGGCTACCCAGCACCCAGTCGTGTACGTGATCGATCGCCGCCGAAGCCGCGGAGGCTGCCGAAGAGGCGCCCCTGGCCTTGATGATGGCGGCGCCGCGCTGCTGTACCGTGGGGATGAAGGTCTCCTGGTACCAGCCGCTGTCGACGAGCTCGGTCGCCGGCTTGCCGTCGACCGTGCAGTGGTGAATGTCGGGGAACTGGGTGGCGGAGTGGTTGCCCCAGATGGTCATCTGCCGCAAGGCGGTCGAATGTACGCCACATTGCGCGCTGAGCTGGGAGAGGGAGCGGTTGTGGTCGAGCCGGGTCATGGCGCTGAACTGTCGCGGATCGAGCTTCGGCGCATTGCAGCTGGCGATGAGCGCGTTGGTGTTGGCCGGGTTGCCCACCACCAGCACGCGAATGTCGGGATGGGCGTGATCGTTCATCGCCTTGCCCTGCACGGAGAAGATCGCGGCGTTGGCGGTGAGCAGATCCTTGCGCTCCATGCCCGGTCCCCGGGGCCTGGCACCCACCAGCAGCGCAATTTCGGCCTCGGAGAAGGCTTCCTCGGGCTGATCGGAGGTGATCACGTCGTGCAACAGCGGAAAGGCGGCGTCCCGGAGCTCCATGACGACCCCTTCGAGGGCTCCCATGGCGGGGGGAATCTCGAGCAGTTGCAGGATCACGGGCTGGTCGGGGCCCAGCATGTCTCCGGCGGCGATACGGAAGCTCAGCTGGTAACCGATTTGTCCGGCCGCTCCGGTAATGGCGACACGAATGGGTTTGCTCATCGAACGCTCCTTGGATTTTTATCGGGTCAGGCCGCCGGAAGCACCGGCGGCGGATCGGCCTTCGGTCGTGGAGGGCGGAGGCCGATGCTAGTGTAGTGCGTCACAAATCTGGCGCCTTGTCTTCGGGCCCTCTCGTGCCCGGTCGGCGTTGCTCTCCTCGAAAGATTCCCGATCTTCCTGTGTCGGAGCGCCTGGACAGGACACGAGAGAACCTCGAATCCAAGGCACCATCTTGCTGGACGCACTACACTAGCACCTCCTCCGGGCCGGTAGAAGGAGCGCGCCCGGGCGTGGCTGGAGGCCACGGACACCCGAGCCGGAGAGCGAGCGAGAGAAGGTGCTCGGTCGCAGGAAACAGGCCTCTCGGTGAAGCGCGGCTATGATAGAATCACATATCGAATCTTTTCGATAAGGCCTGGGGCTCTTCCTGGAGCCCTCGAGGTCGCAGTGGACGAGAGAACGACGTCGGTCAGGTATCGGCGAACGGGTGCGACACCCGTCTTCATGGAGGATCGAAGCGTGGGCAAGGTTTGTAGAACCTCGAGATTTCTCGGAGCAGTGACCCTCTTGGCGGTGCTGGCAGGGAGCTCCCCGGGGTGGGCCGCAGGGGAGAAGACCGATGGCTCCAGCAGCCGGCTGCTGCTCCCCCTTTTCCAGGTCGACACCACCGACATCAACGGCCTGAACACCTTGTTCTCGGTTCGCAACGAAGGCGTGGAGCCGATCGACATCAAGGTCGAGTTCTTCGAGACGACGGGTCCCCAGGTGGCGCAGATGACCCAGGAGCGGATCCTCGGAGCCAAGGAGCTCACCACGTTCAACATCCTGCTCGAGCCGGGCCTCGACGCCGATCCCGATGGCTTCATTCGTGGCTTCGTGATCATCTCCAGCTCGACCCCCGGCGCCCGGATGCAAGGCGACTACTACCGCCTGATCCCCAACGAGGACTTCGCCAGCGGTGCTCGCCTCCTGGACATCTCGTCGACCAGCACCAACAACGACCTCTGCAACCTCTTCACCATGCGTTACCTCAACGGTGGCGGGTTCGATAGCGGCACGGAGTATGTGGTCTGGGTCGAACGCGATACTCCCCCGGAGCCCGGGGAGAACACTTTTTCGATCGCCATCTACGACCAGCCCGGAGAGCTCCAGGGCGTCCGCAGCTTCGCCTCGAGCTCGGTGGCCTTCACGGTTTCCGCCGCCGACCTGATCGACGGCATCACCTCGAAAGACTTCGGCGCGATCGAATTCCAGTTCAGCGACGGCGCCGTGGGGCATATCTCCGCAGTGGTGAGCGCGAGCAACCGCTACTCGGTAGGGCTCGAAGCCACCTGCGGCGACTTCTGACGACCGGCAGGATCCGGCTCGAGCTCGAATCGGTCGGCGAGGATCACGAGATCTCACCCATCTTGCGCAGTCGCTCCAGGTGGGCGGCGATCTGCCAGCAAGCGACCGGATGCAAAGCTTCCGGCACGTCGTCGTAGACCTCGGCGACCATGGCCTCGGGGGTGGTCTTGCCGCGGTTCCAGGCCCGTGTGATCTTCGCCTCCCGCTGCAGGCGGTGGTCGCGAACGGCCAACAGCCGTGCTCGAGCGTCGAGGATCGGCGGTCCGTGGGCGGGTAGGAGCATGGAAGGGGCGCGCTCGGCGGTCGACTGCAGGGAACGCAGGTATTCGTCCATGTCACCGTCGGGTGGGGCAATGACGATCGTCGAGAGTGCCGAGAGAAGGTCCCCGGCGATCAGAGCGCGGCTCGAGGTCTCGAAGAATGCCAGGTGCCCGGCCGCGTGGCCCGGGGTGAACACGACTTCCAGGGTCATCTCGGGATCTCCTCCCAGCACCACTTTTTGTCCGTCCCGCAGGGTATCGTCGAGAGAAATGCCGACCGCCGCGAGCGCATCGCGGGATGCCGGATGGGCGAGCACCGGCACGCCGAGATGCTCGCGGGCTCGCTCTACCGCGGCGATGTGGTCGGGGTGATGGTGGGTGAGCCAGATCGCGCGGATCTCGAACCCCTGGCTGCGGGCGCTGTCGAGAGCGTCGAGGAGGCGATCCTGCTCCTCGGGAAACGGAGTCGCGGGATCGACCAGCACACACTCGCCATGGCCGAGTAGAAAGGCGTTGGTGTGGGTCGCCGGAGGCAGAGTGGGCGTGAGCAGCGGCAGCATCACGACTCCCGGGCGGAACTCGACCCGGCGAAAGGAGCCGAGGAAGGTCTCGCGGGTGTCGCGCAAGCGCTCGAGGCCGGCCTCGGGCCCGAGCTCGTCGAGAACCCGAAGGATAAACACGATGGGCGGCGCCAGCACGACCTCCGAGGCCGTCCACCGCTCGAGCGCTCGCCGGGGCTCGATCCAGGCTCCGTCGACCAGCTCTCCGGGCAGGATCTCGGGAGCGAAATCTTCTTGCCAGCGGAGGAGGAAGAAACGGTTGTCGAAACCCATGGGTGCCATGGGCGGAGTGAGCCACCGCCCGGCGAAGACCAGCCGGGAAGCGTCGAGCCGGGCTCCGAGTCGGTCGAGAACCCGGGAGAAGGGCTCCCGCCCCTCGAGGAGGGCGATCCGGGCCTCCCGGGCCGTTGCGGAGTCGACATCGGAGAGAAGTATGCCGGTCTCTTCGAAGAGCTCGCGCAGGGCGCAGGCCACGAGCCCGGGGATGCCGTCGGGAGGAAGAGAATCGGGGTAGGTCGGAGCGGGCGCGGTGATGGACTCGTGAGACAGCGCCGCCGCGGCCCCGACGACCGGCAGCTCGGCGTCGGTCCGCGATTGCCCACCGCCAGGAAATGCGTGCCAGCCACCCATGAAGCGGAGCTCGGGAGACCGTTTCACCCAGTACACTTCGAGGGCCCCGGTAGGGCCGAGGCGCCAGGGAACCACTGCCGCGGAGGGCCGGATCTTCGGGGCCGCATCGAGATGCGCGGTCAGCAGCGAGGCGTAGTTGCCGGGGGAAGTGGGCAAGGCGAGCTCTCCTGTGTCGAGGTTCGGTCTCTGCGGCGCAGAGCCTATACGAACGGCGGTAGGCTTTTGCAGCCGATTCGTGACCGCGAGGCCGAACACGAAAGGGTGGTTTGCGCTACGATGAGCGGGAGATAGAGATCCTTGCGATGAAAACTCCGAATTCAGCAGAGACACCGCAGAGAACGGCGACCCGCGCCCCGATCGACAAGCCGATCCGACTCCAGTTCGACGATGCCGCCGAGGTGCTGGAGGGGCGTTGCCGCAATATTTCCATTGGCGGAGTCTTCGTGGAGCTGGCGGTGCCGCAGGCCCACGGCAGCCTGGCTCGTTTCGAGCTCGTGCTCGGCGAAGACGAGTCCATTCGTGGCCTGGGAGAGGTGGTATGGGCCCGATCCGGCGATCGGAGTGGCGGAGGCAAGGCCCCGGG